>NZ_SNWS01000004.1:95527-435971 GCF_004362255.1 Kribbella sp. VKM Ac-2571 | reverse complement strand
CGAGCGACCGACCTAGACCGTCACCCCGGCTCCCGCCGAGTCCCAACAGCAAGCACCATATCGGTGCCCACAGCAAGGATGGTGCCCTAGTGACCGTCCCTGACTACGAGCTGGCGGACACTGTCGAGCTGACGACCGCGGAGCAGGTGCGGGCGATCAGCGATCCGCTCCGGACGACGATTCTCGGGCTGCTGCACGAGCGGGCGGCGACCGTGACGGAGCTGGCAACAGCGGTCGGGCGGCCGAAGAGCACGGTCGCGCACCACGTGAAGGTGCTCGCCGACGCGGGCATCCTGCAGGTGGTCCGGACCCGGAAGGTGCGGGCGATCGAGGAGCGGTTCTACGGGCGTGCGGCGCGGATGTTCTTCGTCGGGCTCGGCCGGCAGGGCGACCATGGACAGCTGCCGCACGACTTCAACGACTTCGAGGTCGCGGCCGAGGAGTCGAAACCGGCGTACGACGCGGGTCAGATGCGCTCGTTCATCCGGCACGCCCGCATTCCCGAGGAGCGCGCCGCGGAGTTCTGGCAGCAGGTCGACACGTTGATCCACACGTTCGACCAGCTCCCCCGCGCCGGCGACACGACGTACGGCTTCACGGTCGGCCTCTACCCGATCGGCGACTACCCGACTCTGCCACCGGCCGAAGACGAAGGCTGATCTCCGGCGCCCAACTGCGCCGAGCGGCGTAGCGTGGAGGCGGGGAGGTTCTCCGGTCGCCCGGAGGTGACACGGTGGATGACAGAGCGGATGACAAGGGTGATGCGCCGCTGGTCGACGCGCTGAGCTCACTGCACTCGCTGCTGCTCGGCGCGCCAGGGCTCGAGGAGCTGCTCGCGAAGCTGGTCGATGTCGCGGCCAAGATCGTCGAGCCGCCGGCATCCTGCGGGATCACGACGCGGTACGACGGACAGCCGCAGACGATCGTGAGCAGCGACGCCCGGGCAGCGTGGATCGACGAGCAGCAGTACAGCCTCCGCGAAGGGCCCTGCCTGGACGCCTTGGCCAGCGACGCCCCCGTGGATGTCGCCGACTATCTGGACGAGAACCGGTGGCCGCAGTACGTCGACGCGGCACGGAAAGCCGGAGTCAAGGCCTCACTCGCCCTTCCACTGATCGTCGACGGGCAGACGATCGGCGCGATGAACCTGTACGGATACGAGCGGCCGGACACCTTCAGTGAGGCGGACCGCGAGCGCGCGACGGCGTACGCCGAACAAGCCGCCACCACGCTGGCCTTCGCGGCGCGTGCAGTACGGCAGTCGGAGCTGGGTGAGCAGTTGGAGCAGGCGCTCGCGTCGAGGTCGGTGATCGACCAGGCACTCGGGCTGCTGATGGGCCAGGAGAAGTGCGATGCCCGCACCGCGTTCGAGTTGCTGCGCCGGCATTCCCAGAACCACAACCGCAAACTCCGCGACGTGGCCGCTGCCCTGATCGCCCGGCACACCGGCCGGCCGGCGGTCGACAGTCGCGCCTTCGAGTCCGGCGCGAGAGGTGGTGACACCAGGACGTGACCCGACCCGTAGTTCCGGTCGCACACGCCCTGGTGTCAGGAAGGTGTTCTGCCGTCATGAGAATCAAGAGGTGAGAGCCCTCGGTGTGACCCGGCCCGCGTTACTCGCCGCACACACCCAGGTGCCGTGATGTCGCCTCTGCCCTCGTTGATCGGCACAGTTATCGGCTGTTGTTGCTTCTGGTTGACATTGACCCACTCGCTGCCGGCTGCCCGGTAGCGAGTTCGTCGACGACCTGACGATGACCCACCTGCGCCTGCAGGAGACTCGGCCACATCCACCGGCACGGGCGGTTGCCTCCGACCGCGTGCAGCAGGGTCTCGAAGACCCGTGGCCTGCTCGGCAGATTCAGTCCGAGCCACATCGTCATGACTTGTACCTGGTGCCCCTCGACGGCGACGGCGTCGCTGGCGATCACGACGTACTCCGGCCGTGCCGTCAACGCGAGCCAGGTGGTGCGCTTGATCACGTGACCTTGCCGGTCGACGTAGAGGGTCATTGGTGTCCCCTGTGCATCAATGCAGTACTGCGCACTACTGCGGACTACCTGCCGGATGCGACGACCTGGAACGAGATCCCGTGATCCGTCAACACTGGACGGGACTGTCGGGAGTCGCACACGATCGGCACCGGAATGGTCCGCAGGCTGTTCTCCCAACCTTCGGGCAAGCATAGACACGCCGACCTGCCCTGACAACTGTTCTCAATCCATGAGATGCGCTCAGGCCGTGTTCGCGGCTTGGCTCTCCTCGGCCGCGAACCGATCGAGGACGTCGACCAGCCGCTCGAGCACGTCGCGCACGACGGCGTACTCCTCCTCGCCGAACTCCTCGGCGAAGCGGCTCTCGAGCTCGCCCAAGTACGAGAAGCCGTCGCCGGCCACGGCCAGTCCGTGCTCGGAGTACGTCACCACCTTGGCCCGGCCGTCGTTCGGGTCGGACCGCATCTCCAGCAGGTCGAGCGCGACCATGTCGCGGATCACCTCGCCCATCGACTGCCGGGTGATCCCGGCCCGCGCGGCCATGTCGGCGGCTCGGGCGCCGTCGGCGTGCAGAAAGCCGAAGACCGAGTTGTGAGCCATCTTCACCTCGGTGTGCCCGTCGGCGTGGGCACGGCGGACCATGTCCGACTGCAGCGCCCGGTTTGCACGCTCAACCAGCGAGATCAGCGGCTTCCGATCGAGTCGCGAGACCTGAGGTCTTGACATGTCGTAAGGATACCTTCCAATATTTGACAGGAATCCTTACGGTATCAGGAGGGGACGATGGAGGCCAGGAAGCTGCACCCGGTGGTGGCCGGTCTGTTCTCGCGGGGGCAGCGGCGGACCGTCCGGGTCGCGATCGAGCAGGAGTACGTCGTTGCCGCGGCCGATGGCGGCGTGGTGCCGATCGAAGAAGTGCGGCGGGCGGCAGAGGCTTCCTTCGCGGCGCCGTACGTCAGCTTCGAGCCCGGCGGACAACTCGAACTGAGCCTGCCCCCGTCGCTCGATCCGATCGGCGATCTGCGTCGGCTGACTGCCGACCTCCGGCGTCGGCTGGCCGGGATCACACTAAAGGCAATCCCGGTCGACCCTCGACAGGATGTGCCGTTGCAGTTGACCTCGGCGCGGTACGTCGCGATGCAGCGGCACTTCGACCGCATCGGACCAGCCGGTCGGCGAATGATGCGCCGTACCGCATCCACCCAGATCTGCCTGGACTGGTGGCCGGGGCAGGCAGGCATCGAGCAGTGGCGGGTGCTCAACCTCGCCGGGCCGTTCCTCGCGGCACGGTTCAACCGCAGCGACCGGTTGGCGACTTGGTTGGCGGTCGACCCGGCGCGTACCGCGTTCGACGACAGCCTGCTGCGCGACGAGGACCCGGTCACGTCGTACGCCGCCTTCGCCGCGGCCGCCACCGTCTTCGTCGACGGGCCGGTCGGGCACGTGAGCACGCTGTTCCCGCCGACCCGCCCGCGCGGGACGTACCTGGAGGTGCGCTTCCTCGACGCCCTCGAACCAGACGCAGTGGAGCGTGCGGTCGCCGTACTCAGGCAGCTCATGTACGACGACGTACGCCGACGCGACGTACTGCGGGTGCTCGAAGGGTCGTGTTCCGCCGAGCGGTGGCGTGCGGCGGCGACCGGCGTACTGGATCAGGAGGTGGCGGCATGACCGGCGTGCTGTTCGTGACCGACCCGTTGGCCGGTCTGCAAGGCGATATCGACGCCAGCGTCGGGTTGATGAGTGCGACGCAGGATCTGGGAGCCGACATCTGGTGCTGCTGCCCGGAGGAACTCGCGGTCGTCGACGGGCGGGTGTGCGCGCGGGCTCGGCGGATCCGGCTGCGGCCGCGTGTCGCCGGTGGTGATCATCGGTGGATCGTGGACTCGACGTGGTGGGACGAGCTCGGTACCGCGGTCGTCGACGTCGCGTCGTTCGAGGTGGTGCAGCTGCGGATCGATCCGCCCGTCGACGCGCGGTACCTGCACACGACGTACCTGCTCGATCTCGTCGAAGCGGCGGGCACGCGGGTGATCAACCGGCCGGAGGGGATCCGGGCGATGCACGAGAAGCTCATCGCACTGCAGTTCCCCGAGTTGTGCCCGCCGACGTACGTCGGCGCCGATCCGCTAGCACTGCGGTCGTTCGTGCGGGGCGTCGGCACGGCGGTCGTGAAGCCCGTCGACGGGTTCGCGGGGATCGGTGTGTGGCTCGTCCGGGACGACCGGAGTGCGATCGCGTTGCTGGAGTCTGCCACGCACGGCGGGCGCCGGCACGTGATCGCGCAGCAGTTCCTGCCGACAGTTGCGGAGGGCAACAAGCGGTTGTTCCTGCTGGACGGCGAGATCGTCGGCGCGGTCCTGCGGCGGCCGGCCGTCGACGACTTCCGGATCGGTCCGCCGGTGGCACCGGCCGAGATCGACGACCACGACCGCGCGATCGTCGCCGTACTCGGACCGGTACTACGCAAGCACGGCCTGGTCATCGCCGGTCTCGACGTGATCGACGGCCGGCTGATCGAGGTCAACGTCACCTGTCCCGGCGGCATGCACAAGACCGACGCCCTGCTCGGGACCCACCTCAGCCACACGATCGTCAGCAGTCTATTCAAGGGAGCACTCGTATGAGCACCATCACCGTTGTCTGCATCGCCCTCATGGGCATCCTGTTGTTCCTGCTCGGCGCCAACGTCACCCG
Organism: Kribbella sp. VKM Ac-2571; assembly: GCF_004362255.1. Taxonomy (NCBI): domain Bacteria; kingdom Bacillati; phylum Actinomycetota; class Actinomycetes; order Propionibacteriales; family Kribbellaceae; genus Kribbella; species Kribbella sp. VKM Ac-2571. Next base: position 431,280 of record NZ_SNWS01000004.1, on the reverse strand, counting down.
GAACCGCGCGCTCCGCACGGACGGCAACCAACTGCCGAGCGATCCCGCGGACCGGCTGCTGATCGCGGTCCGTGCGCACGGCAACGCGGCCGAGTACATCCCGACGATGATCGTGCTGCTGCTGGTCTGCTCGGCATTGTCCGACAGCTGGCTGATCGACGTACTCGCCGTCGCGGCCGTCGTCGTCCGGTTCACGCACGCGCTCGGCATGCTGCGGTCCACCACGCTCGCGACGCACGGCCCGCTCCGCGATATCGGTGCCATGGGCACCTATCTCGTCGGGATCGCGCTCGGCGTCACCGCGATCGTGACGATCTGACGGCAACTCGGGCATTGAGAAACGGACCACGGTCCGTTAAGGTCGGCGCATGGACACGCGTGCCGGACTCGACCGGATCAACGAACTCGGACAGCGGGATCATTTCCTGGCAGTTGCCATTACTCAGCGACGATCTGGTGAGCCGGCCGCATCGGTGGTGAACGCCGGGGTGCTCGACCACCCGGTGACCGGCGAACCGGTCGTCGCCTTTGTCGCGCGCGGCCGGACGGCGAAGCTCACGCATCTGCGACGTACGCCCGCCGCGACGCTGGTGTTCCGCGCGGAGTGGGAGTGGATCGGCGTGAGCGGATCGGTCGAACTGGCCGGGCCGGACGATCCGCTGGAAGGGATCGACGCGGAGCGGTTGCGCGTGCTGCTGCGGGACATCTACCACGCGGCGGGCGGCGTACATCCGGATCTGGAGGCGTACGACCGGGAGATGGTGGCGGATCGACGTACGGCGGTGCTCATCACGCCGGAGCACTTCACCAGCAATCCGTCCGGCGCCGATCACCAGGAGGACGAGTGAACGTCGCACCCGGGACGATCCAGGTCTGGTCGGACCTGCTGTGCCCGTTCGCGCACGTCGCGATTCACCGGCTCCGGACGACTCGGACGGAGCTCGGGCTGGACGGCGCGGTGCGGCTGGATCACCACACATTTGCGCTGGAACTGTTCAACGGCCCGCACTCGCGGCCGGGGACCGACAGTGAGGCGGTCGGGCTCGGTCAGCTCGCGCCGGAGATCGGGTTCCGCCTGTGGACACAGCCCGATTGGACCTACCCGTCGACGGTGCTGCTCGCCGCCGAGGCCGTCCACGCCGCCAAGGCGCAGGGACTGCAGGCCTCCGAGGACCTCGACGCGGCGCTTCGCCGGGGCTTCTGGTTCGAGTCCCGGCCGATCGGTCATCGGCAGACAATCCTCGAGATCGCGGCCGACGTCGAGTCGGTCGACGCCACCGAGCTGGCGGCGGCCCTCGACGACGGCCGGGCGCGATCCGCGGTGATGGGCGACCACGCAGTCGCCGTCACCGACGCCGTGCAGGGCAGCCCGCATCTCTTCCTCCCGGACGGCACCGGCATCCACAACCCGGGCATCGACGTACGCTGGGAAGGGCCCTGGGCGTCCGGCTATCCGATTGCCCGGAGCAACGACCAGGACTGGCCGAAACGCCTCCTGCACGCCGCCGCGGCGCCCGGATCGTCAACGACCTCGCGATGACTTGAGCTACCGTTGGCGACTCACCGTGACGAAGGAGTTGCTGATGGCTGACGAAGGGGCCTGGAGCGGGGTTGTCGTCAAGAAGTCCCGGGCCATGTACGACGGCGCGAACCTCTACCGCAAGCTCGAAGTGGAACTCGACGGCGGCGAGGTCCGCAACGTCAAGGTGAAACGCGACCTCTGGAAACAACTCGAGGTAGGCGACCGCATCACCAAAGAACCCGGAGCAGACCCCCACCAGGCCTAGCCGCCGGCCTCCCAAGCGACCCGACCGATCGAGAACCGCCGGTAGTAGCTCGCAACCCCGTTGCACGCTCCGGGTGCCGAACGGATAAGCCCTCGGCTAGAGGGTTCTCCGTCGTGTATCAGTAGAGAACCCCGCACGCGAGGGATATCCCGTCCTGTGCTCGGCGGGTGTTGGTGCGGGTCAGTGGGCGGCGGACTCGCGGATCAGGCGTACTGCTTCCGGTGCGCCGCCGTCCCATGCCGGCCCGTGACCCGGTAGCACCCAGGTGGCGTTCACGTCTGCGAGCTTGTCGAGGGACGTGATCGCCTGGTCCGGCTCGAGGGTGAACGGCGCCGGCTTCGGGCCGGTTGCGCCGGTCAGCACGTTCCTCGTCGTGAACGTGTCACCGAGGAAGAGCGCGTCGACAGCCGGAACGTGCACGGTGACACTGCCCGGCGTGTGCCCGGGCGTGTGGATGATCCGTGGTGCGCCGGGGACGTCGAGCACCTCGCCGTCCTTGACCGGCTGGAGCCCGGTTGCGGGCGGGATCCGGAGTCCGCCGTGCCGTGCGGAGTACCAGAGGAAGCCGGCGAGGGGCCGTGGTTTGACGGGACCCCACCCGGAGTTCGGCTTCTTCACCTCCAGCCGGGCGCGCGGCGCGTCGGACTCATGGAGGTACGCCGCGATGCCCTTCTCGGCGTACAGCCTGGCCGCGAAACCAATGTGGTCGGTGTCGCCGTGGGTCAGGATCAGCGCCCGCACGTCGTCGAGCGACAGTCCCAGCTCGGCCAACTCGGCGTGCAGCAACTTCCAGTACCCGGGCAGGCCGGCGTCGATCACGGTGACCCCGTCGCCGGTGACGACGAGGTAGCTGTTGACGACGTCCGAACCGATTCGGTGCAACCCATCGGCGATCCTCACGACATGCGCTCCTTCTGGCTCATCCCCGCGCCGACGCGCAGTGATGGCTACACTATGTAGCCTTGGTGCGGATGGCAAGGAAAACCCGGAGAGTGCCGGAGGTGATGGCGATGCCCGCTCCGGCGGTGACGTCCGAAGCCGCGATCGTGGCGTCCGCCCGGCGGCTGCTCGAGGAGCGTGGCGCGGCCGCGCTGACCATGCGCGCCATCGCGACCGAGGTCGGGGTGAAGAGTCCCTCGCTCTACAAGCGGGTCCGGGACCGGTACCACGTCATGGGGCTCGTGCTCGACCAGGTGACCGACGAGCTGACCGATCTCCTAGAGGCCGCGGCCTCGGCCGGTGACGGGATGACCGACCTGCGGGCGATGACATCGGCCTACCGCCGGTTCGCCCGCGCGAACCCGGCGGCCTACGGCCTGATGTTCAACTCCGACCCGCTCATCGCCGGCTCCGAGGCGCGATCACGACGCTCGAGCACGACCCTGCTGGCGCGGATGGAGGCACTGACCGGAGCCGACGACGCATTGCCGGCAGCTCGCATGCTCGTCGCCTGGGCGCACGGCTTCATCACGATGGAGCTTGCCGGCGCGTTCCGGCTCGGCGGCGACGTCGACGCCGCCTGGGACTTCGGCCTGACACGCATCCTGACCGCCCTCGCGGCCGACTGAGCTCAGCCGAGGCCCTTCAACAACTGCCGGGCCATGACGATGCGCTGGACCTGGTTGGTGCCTTCGTAGATCTGGGTGATCTTGGCGTCGCGCATCATGCGTTCGACCGGATAGTCGTGGGTGTAGCCGTAGCCGCCGAGGAGTTGGACGGCGTCGGTGGTGACGGCCATCGCGACATCGGAGGCGAAACACTTGGCGGCGGCGCCGAAGTACGTCAGGTCGCTGTCATTGCGCTCCGAGCGGGCGGCCGCGGCGTACGTGAGCTGACGGGCCGCCTCGATCTTCATGCCCATGTCCGCGAGCATGAACTGCAGGCCCTGGAACTCGGCGATCGCCTTGCCGAACTGCTTGCGCTCCTTGACGTACCCGAGCGCGTAGTCGAGGGCGCCCTGCGCGATCCCGAGCGCCTGCGCGGCGATCGTCACGCGGGTGTGGTCGAGGGTCGCCATCGCGGTCGCGAACCCGGTCCCCTCGGAGCCGATCATCCGCGAGGCCGGGATCCGGACGTTGTCGAAGTACACCTCGCGGGTCGGCGACCCCTTGATCCCGAGCTTCTTCTCCGGGGCGCCGAACGAGACGCCCTCGTCGGACTTCTCCACCACGAAGGCGGAGATCCCCTTCGACCGGGCGTCCGGGTCCGTCACCGCGAACACGGTGTAGAAGTCGCTGACGCCGGCGTTGGTGATCCAGCGCTTCACGCCGTTCAGCACATACCCGTCCCCGTCCTTGACGGCCCGCGTCTTCATCGAGGCGGCGTCCGAACCGGCCTCCGGCTCGGACAGGCAGTACGAGAACATCGAGTCGCCGGCCGCAACCGGCGGCAGGTAGCGCTGCTTCACCTCGTCGGAGGCGGACAGCAGCAACGGCAGCGAGCCGAGCTTGTTGACGGCCGGGATCAGCGAGGTCGACGCGCATGCGCGGGCGACCTCCTCGATCACGATCACCGTGGCCAGAGCGTCCGCGCCGGCACCGCCGTACTGCTCCGGGATGTGCGGCGCGTGGAAGTCCGAGGCCTTCAGCGCGTCGTACGACGCCTTCGGGAACTCGGCCAGCTCGTCCACGTCCCCGGCGTGCGGGGCGACCTTGGCGTCGCAGACGTCGCGAACGGCCTCGCGGATCGCCTGGTGCTCCTCGGACAGCGCGTACAGCTCGAATGAGTTACTCACGGGTCACACAGTACGACGAACATCTCGCCGGTGGGGGGCGTCGTACGCCGAAAGTGAGCAAGAGCGCACTGTCCAGACATGAGCCGATAACCGCCTGATAACCACGATGGGTAGAGTCCCCGACATGAGTGAAGCGACCTCCCGCCCCCTGCGGATCGCCGTGATCGGCACCGGATACCTCGGCTGCAACACCTCCGCCGGGATGGCCGAATTCGGTTTCGACGTGATCGGGGTCGAGATCGACGAGCACCGGCTGAAGCTGCTGAACGACGGCAAGGCACCGCTGTACGAGCCCGGGCTGGACCCGCTGCTGAAGAAGCACGTGGACTCCGGCCGGCTGCGGTTCACCAGCGACTACACCGAGATCGCCGACTGGGCCGACGTGCACTTCATCTGCGCCGGCACCCCGCAGCTCGAGGGCAGCGAGGCGGCCGATCTGTCCCAGGTCTACTCCGTGGTCGACATGCTCGCCCCGCTGCTCACCAGACCGACCCTGGTGGTCGGCCGGTCCACGGTCCCGGTCGGTACGTCGAAGACCGTCGAGGAACGCATGCACCGCCAGGCCCCGGCCGGGTCGGCTGTCGAGATCGCCTGGCAGCCCGAGTTCCTCCGCGAGGCGCACGGCGTCGAGGACACGCTGCACCCGGACCGCCTGGTGTTCGGCGTCCAGTCCGCGGCCGCGGAGGCCCGGCTGCGCGAGGTGTTCGCCATGCCGATCGAGGAGGGTTCGCCGGTAGTCGTCTGCAACCTGCCGACCGCCGAGCTCGTCAAGGGCGGCGCGAACGCCTTCCTGGCCACGAAGATCTCGTTCATCAACGCGCTCGCCGAGATGGCCGACGCGACCGGCGCGGATGTCACCCAGCTGGCCGAGGCGCTCGGGTACGACAAGCGGATCGGCCGCGGCGCGCTGAACGCCGGGCCCGGGTACGGCGGCGGCTGCCTGCCGAAGGACCTGCGCGCGTTCATGCACCGCGCCGGCGAGCTCGGTGTCGAAGAGGTCATCACGCTGCTGCGGGAGGTCGACGACATCAACCACCACCGCCGCGCCCGGATCGTCGACCTGACCCACGAGATGCTCGGCGGCCAGTGGATCGGCAAGAACGTCACCGTGCTCGGCGCCGCGTTCAAAGCCGGTACGGACGATGTTCGCGACTCGCCCGCCCTCGATGTGGCCGGGCGGATCCAGCTGCACGGCGCGAACGTCACGGTGTACGACCCGGAGGCGATGGAGAACGCCCGCAAGGTGCGTCCGACCCTGCGCTACGCCCCCACCGCGGTCGAGGCGTGCCGCGAGGCGCACGCCGTACTGCACCTGACCGAGTGGCCCGAGTTCCGCGCGCTCGACCCGGTCGCGCTGAAGCCGGTCGTCACCGACCCGGTCGTCGTCGACGCCCGCCTCAACCTCGCCGCCGACGCATGGCGCGCCGCGGGCTGGACCTACCGGGCGCCGGGCCGGCCTTAAGAGACCGTTGCCGTCCGGAGAACCGGGCGGGTCAGTACGACGCATCCGGTGATCGTCGCTGCCACCGAAATGCCCAGGCAGACTCCGGTGATGCCGATGCCCGTCACATCGGCCAGGCTGCCGAGCAGCGGGTTCGCCACCATGATCGCGAGGCTCTGACAGAGCACGACGATCGACTGCAGGCGGGACTGGAACTCACGCTCCACCGAGTTCATCAGCAGCGGCAGCACGTGACCGGTGAACATTCCGACGCCGATCCCGCTCAGCACACCGGCGGCGAACGTCAACGGCAGCGGGTCGAGCACCGAAAGGCCGAGGAGTCCGGCAGCCGCCAGCAGGAGTCCGAGCGCGGCGAACATGCCCGGCCGGGGAAACGCGCCCCGCATCAGGATCCGGAGGGCGATCACCCCGACTCCCACGCTCCGGCTGGCGACCAGCAGAGCGGCGGTCGTGGCGTTCCACCCGTGGTCGCGGGCGAGCAGCGGGAACAGCAGTGCGTCGAGCGGCATCAGTAGACCAGCCGCAACCGTCATCGTGATCAGCAGCGCCCGGGTGAGCGGGCGGCCGAAGGCGACCTGGATGCCGGCGCCGATCGAGCGAAGCATGCCGGCCGGCATCCGGCCGGGGGGCGCGATCGTCTTCCGCAGCAGGATCAGGACGATGATCATCACGCCGAAAGTCAGGGCGTCGAAACCGCCCGCCGCGGTGAGTCCGGACCAGCTCACCAGGAGGCCGCCGACCGCGGTGCCTGTGACGGCGAAGACCACACCCGTCACCTGGAAACTCGCGAGCGCCCTCGGCACCTGCGCCGGCGGCACCAGCAGCCGCGGCATCGACCGTGACGACGGCAGGAAGAACGCGTCGATCGTTCCGACCACCAGGGCCAGGATCACCAGCAACCACACGGGTTCGCCGGCCGCCAGAGTGGCCGGGACGAGGGCCGCGGTGACCAGGAACATCGCGGTACAGCTCACCAGCAGCACCCGCGGGGCGCCGTACCGGTCGCCGATCGCGCCACCGACGAGCAGCAGAACAGCTCGCGGGGCGGCGGCGAGCAACAGGATGAGGCCGGCGACGCTGCCCCCGTGGCGAGTGGCGGACCAGCCGATGGCAAACCTCATCGTCAGATCGCCAAGGAGGGACACGGCAGCGCCGAACAGCCAGATCCAATAGCGGGCCGGAATGCGCTGCGTGTCCGAGTCAGTGGGCGGAGTCACGATCGACGACCTTAGACGACAACCAGTGGGAACTCATGACTACCCGCCCCCTCCTGTGGAAAGCCAGTGACCGCCTCAGCCTTTACGCAGCTCTGCCGCCCCATCACGTACCGTAGCGCCCTTGGCCCGTGCCGACTCCGCGAGAGTTTCCTGGAACGCGATCATCCGGTCCCGCAACTTCTCGTCGGAGGCGGCCAGGATCCGGACCGCGAGCAACCCCGCATTACGAGCGTTCCCAATCGAGACGGTCGCAACCGGCACTCCGGCCGGCATCTGCACGATCGACAGCAGCGAGTCCATCCCGTCGAGGTATTTGAGCGCCACCGGTACGCCGATCACCGGCAGCGGGGTCACCGACGCGAGCATCCCGGGCAGGTGCGCGGCCCCGCCGGCACCGGCGATCAGCACCTTGAGCCCCCGCTCGTGCGCTGACCGTCCGTAGTCGATCATCTCGGCCGGCATCCGGTGCGCGGACACCACATCTGCCTCAAAGGGCACGTCGAACTCGGCACACACCTCGGCCGCGGCCTTCATCGTCGGCCAGTCGCTGTCCGACCCCATCACGATGCCAATCACTGCAGTTTCCTATTCGTCGATGGTTCCGGTCAGGTACGCCGCGGCGTGCCGGGCGCGTTCGCGGGTCTCCTCGAGGTCGTCGCCGTACGCCGTGACATGGCCGACCTTGCGCCCCGGCTTCACCGACTTCCCGTAGAAGTGGACCTTCAGGCCCGGGTCGCGCGCCATGCAGTGCAGCAGGCCGCGGTGCATGTCCTCGACGTCGCCGCCGAGGACGTTGACCATGACCGTGTACGGCGCCCGCGCGGCCGGCGAACCGAGCGGAAGGTCGAGCACCGCGCGCAGGTGGTTCTCGAACTGGGACGTGACCGCGCCGTCGATCGTCCAGTGCCCGGTGTTGTGCGGGCGCATCGCCAGCTCGTTGACCAGCAGTCGCCCGTCCCGCGCCTCGAACATCTCGACCGCGAGGATGCCGACCACGCCGAGCTCCCCCGCGATCCGCAGCGCGGTCTGCTGCGCCTGGGCGGCCCGCTCCGGCGCCAGACCCGGTGCGGGCGCGGTCACCTCGACGCAGATGCCGTCCCGCTGCACGGACTCGACGATCGGGTACGCGACCGCCTGCCCGTGCGGCGAGCGCGCCACGATCGCGGACAGCTCACGGACGAAATCCACCTTCTCCTCGGCCAGGATCGGTACGCCGCTGCCGAACGCGGTCGCGATCTGCGGGTCCTCGGGGCCGTCGACGAACCACACGCCCTTGCCGTCGTACCCGCCGCGGGTGGTCTTCAGGATGATCGGGAAACCGCCGACCCGCTTGGCGAAGTCCGCGACGTCGGCGGGCGTGCCGACCACCTGGTGCGCCGGCGCCGGCGCGTCGAACATGTCCAGCCGGGCGCGCATCACGGCCTTGTCCTGGGCGTGCACGAGCGCGTCCGGGCCGGGCCGGACCGCGATCCCGTCCGCCTCGAGCGAGTGCAGCAGGTCGGTCGGGACGTGCTCGTGGTCGAACGTCACCACGTCGCACTGCGCGGCGAACCGCCGTACCGTCTCCGGGTCCTTGTAGTCGCCGACGGGTGCGTCCGCGACCGCCTGGGCCGCCGACACCGTCGCGCCCTCGGCGAGCACGCGGAGCTGGATGCCGAGGGCGATGGCTGTTTCCTGGGTCATCCGGGCCAGCTGCCCGCCGCCGACCATGCCGACCACGGGGGTACCGACGGGGAGATCCTTGCGATCGAACTTCACAGGCTGGAGCCTAATGTCCATACATCATCGGGCGTACGGCGGCTGTCGCGGCACGCGGGCGATTTCGGGGTCGGACCGGTCGCCGGGTACCGTGGGAAGCTGCCCTCCCGTCGCGGTGTGATCACAGAAGGTCCCGAGGTCCGTTGAAGCTCGTCACCACGCTGTACCGCCAGTTCCAGCACTTGGTGCACGAAGTCGCCAAGTTCGGTCTGGTCGGTCTGCTCGGTCTGGTCGTCGACCTGCCGATCTACAACTGGCTCGTCTTCAACAACCCGCTGGTGCTCGCCGACTCGGGTGTCGGCATGCTGCACCACAAGCCGCTGACCGCGAAGCTGATCTCGACCACGGTCGCCACGATCGTGACGTACTTCGGCAACCGGTACTGGACGTGGCGGCACCGGGAGCGCTCCGGCCTGCACCGTGAGTACGTGCTGTTCTTCGTACTGAACGGCATCGGCCTGCTGATCGCGGCCGGCTGCCTGGCCTTCTCGCGGTACGTCCTTGACCTGCACAGCTGGCTGTCCGACAACATCGCGGCCAACTTCATCGGCCTCGGACTCGGCACCCTGTTCCGCTTCTGGTCCTACCGCAAGTTCGTCTTCCGGGAAGAGATCGCCCTCGACGAGGCCGAGCACTCCCCGACCCCGGACTCGCCCGCCGAACTCGACGGAGAGTCCACGGGCGACCTGCCCGTCGTTCGCTGACCGTGCGGATCTGGGTTTGATCCTCTCCTGTTGTCGGTAGGGCATGTGAAGATGCCGTGGTGACTGACTTCGAGGTGCGGGTAGCGCGGGCCGACGAGCACGAGGCCGCCTCGGGTGTGTTCGGTGACGCGATGATGTTCGACGCGACACCGGACGAGCTCGCGAGGCGATTGTTCGAGCCGGAGCGGACGCTGGTGGCGACCGACGGCGACGAGATCATCGGGACGACCAGGGCGCTGACCCGGGACCTGTCGGTGCCCGGCGCGGTCGTCGACGCCGCCCACGTGACCGGGGTCGGGGTGCGGGCGACGTACCGGCGGCGTGGTGTGCTGTCCCGGTTGATGCGGCGGCAACTGCGGGAGGTGCCGGAAGCGATCGCGGTGCTGTGGGCGAGCGAGCCGGTCATCTACGGGCGGTTCGGGTACGGCGCGGCCGCGTGGGGCACGAACTACGAGGTCGACCTGCATCGCGTTGGCCCGACCAACGACCGGATCCGTCCGGGTGCGCTCGGCGTACTGACCGTGGACGAGGCCCTCAAGGAGTTGCCGTCCGTACTGCGTCGCGCGCAGGAGCAACGCCCCGGGGTGTCCGGGCGGTCGGAGTTGCGCTGGCAGAAGCACCTCGAGGACAAGCCGGACGACCGCAACGGGCGGACCCCGCGCCAGATCCTGGTGCACCGCGACGAGGCCGGCACCATCAACGGGTACGCGTTGTGGCGCGGCAAGATGAACTGGGTCGCGACCGGCCCGGCGAACGAGGTGCTCGTCGAGGAACTCGTCGCGCCGGACACGACGGCGTACCGGGCGCTGTGGCAGCACCTGCTGACGATGGATCTGAGCGCGAAGCTCGGCTACGGGTACGCCGCTGTGGACGAGCCGCTGCAGCAGCTCGTCAGCACGCCGACCGCCCTCGAACGCCGGGTCGGCGAGTCCCTGTGGCTGCGCGTGACCGACGTACCACGGGCGCTCCAGCAGCGGCAGTACGCCGTACCCGTCGACGTCGTCCTCGACGTGACCGACGACCTCCTCGAGGCGAACACCGGCCACTTCCGGCTGACCGCCGACGAGTCCTCGGTCACCTGCGAACGCACCGACGCCCCCGCCGACCTCACCCTGTCGATCGCCGCCCTCGGCGCCGCCTACCTCGGCGGCCGCCCCCTCGCCGAGTTCGGACCAACAGGCCACGTCACCGAACACACCCCCGGCACGCTCAACCGGACCACCGCAGCCTTCCACTGGCCGACCGCACCGGTCAGCCTGGAGGTCTTCTAACCACCGGTGCCGAGGCCGGCGACCAAGTTCACCGTGCCGGCCAGGATGACCGCGCCGAACAGGTAGGACAGCAGCGCGTGCCGCAGGGCCGTGTGCCGGATCTCGGATGCCTCCAGCTCGGTGTCCGAGACCTGGAAGGTCATGCCGATGGTGAACGCGAGATACGTGAAGTCCTGGTAGTCCGGTGGAGCGTCCTGATGGAAGTTCACGCCACCTTGCTCCTCCACGAAGTACAGCCGCGCGTACCGCAGCGCGTAGATCGTGTGGACGGTGAACCAGGACACCGCGATGCTGGCGACCGCGAATCCGCCGATCAGGTTGCGCTCGACGCTGTCGGCGCCGGACGCCTGCAGGAGGAGATAGCCGACTGCGACCAGACTGGCGACCGCGGCAACCAGCAGGATCAGATCGGTGAGCGCCCGGCCCGGATCCTCCCTGGTCGCGTGCGCGCCGGACTCGGCCGCGTCCATCCGCCGGATGGTCAGCCACACCCAGACGACGAACAGCAGCGCCGCGAGATCCCAGCCGGCCAGTGGTGCGTAGGTCCACCCGGCCGTCAGCCCGATCGCGACCGCGGCGAGCAGCCCGGCGCCCAGAGTCACGGCCAACCGGGTCCGCGAGTGGGTCGACACCCACCACGGATCGGAACTCTTCGGCTGAGCCATCCCGGTCGATCTAGCGGTTGTCGTCCGAGCTGAAGATCGTGTCGCCGTCGTCGGTTCGGGGCTGTTGCTGGGGTTGCTGGGGACGCCGGCGCAAGTGTTCGGGGGGCTGCTCGTCCTCGAGGATGCCGTCGCCGGGCCTGCCCTCGGGGCCGCCGAAGAGCAGGTCGGACATCTGCAGGTGGACGTGCTCGACATGCGGTACGTCGGGGAGCACGACCTGACCGCGTTCGCCGGCAGACTCGATGTGCAGTGTGCCGCAGCCGAGGATGCGGTCCACCAGGCCGTGCTCGTAGGACACGTCGTTGATCCGCATCAGCGGGATGTCCCGGCCGGTCCGGGTGAGGATGCCGTGCCGGGTGATCAGCCGCCGGTTGGTGATCGTGTACGTGGAGAAGAACCAGTTCAGGAACGGCTTCAGCGCGAAGGTCGCGACGACCACCACGCCGACCGCGAGGATCGCGATCCGGGCCGGGGTCTGCAGTGACCCGGACGGCACGATCGCGGCCAGGAAGCCGCCCAGGCCCGCCACCACCAGCAGCAGGAGGACCGGCCCGATCAGCGCCTTCCAGTGCGTCCGGGTGCTGACGACGACGTACTCGTCCTCACCCAACAACTTCGCCGAGATCGCCATGGGCCCAGTCTCACAGGTCCCGGGTTCGGTTGTCCTCTCCCGACACGTTCGGGAAAAGATGGTTTAACACTTCACAAAATGCATACAGTGAGCCAGGATGCGCGAGGGGTTGTCAGCTGGGGGACGAGAAGGAGCCGTGATGGCAGTCTTGTCGATTCTCGACCGGGAGCACACCGTCGCACCGCCGGGGTACAGCCGCTGGCTGATCCCGCCGGCCGCGCTCGCCGTCCACCTGTGCATCGGCCAGGCGTACGCGACCAGTGTCTACAAGACGTCGATGGTGAAGCACTTCGACACCACCCAGACCGCGGTCGGCGTGGTGTTCAGCATCGCGATCGTGATGCTCGGCCTGTCCGCCGCCGTCGGCGGCACCTGGGTGGAACGCAACGGACCACGCAAGGCGATGTTCGTCGCCGCCTGCTTCTGGGCGACGGGGTTCCTGGTCGGTGCCCTCGGCATCGGCACCGGCCAGCTCTGGCTGGTCTATCTCGGGTACGGCGTGATCGGCGGCATCGGCCTCGGGATCGGGTACATCTCGCCGGTCTCCACCCGCGCTGTTCACGATGGTCGGCGTACTGGCCGTCGGCTTCGTCGCGAACCTGCTGATCCGCCCGGTCTCCGAGCGGTTCCATGAGAAATCCGACTCCACGGTGGAGGCAGCACGATGAACCAGACCCCGCGCCTGGTGATCTCCTGGCTACTGGTCGCCGTACTCCTCGGCTACGGCGTAATCCAGACCCTCATCACCGCAGCCAAGATCTTCACGCACTAGTTCGCAGGTGGGTGACGTCGCCGGCTGCTAGTGGCCGGGGGCCTTCGTTCGTGTCGACGATCAGGCGGCCGTCGTCGGCGAGGTCGCGGGCGGTTCCTTCGAGGAAAGTGCCGTCGGGAAGCTCCACGCGCACTGACTGCCCCAGGGTCGCGGACAGTTCGCGGTACTCCGGGAGGACGACGGCCGGGTCGCCGTTGGCGTCGACCCAGGACTGATAGCGAGACGCGAGTTCACGAAGTACCGCTGCCATCACGGTGGCCCGGTCGGTCGTCGCCGCCTTTTCCAAGGCGAGCGACGTGGCTGCCTCGTGGGGCTTCTCCGACTCGCGCAGCGTCACGTTCAGACCGATGCCGATCACGGCAGCGGGTCCTTCGACGCGCTCCAGCAGGATGCCGGCGAGCTTGCGGTTCTCGACCAGTACGTCGTTCGGCCACTTCACCTGCGCGGGAATCTCACCGACCTGCCGCACCGCCGCAGCCACCGCCAGCGGGACCAGCAGCCCCAGCCACGGCCACCGCGACGCCTCAACGGCGATCGGACGCAGCAGAACGGACATCAGCAACGCAGAGCGCGGCGGTGTGGTCCAGGTACGCCCCAGCCGCCCGCGACCGGACGACTGGTACTCAGCGGCCACGACCAGTCCTTCTGGCTGACCACCTGCAGCCGCAGCTGCCACAACAGCATTTGTCGACGGCGTCTCCGCGAGTACGTCGATCTGCGTCCACAGCGCACCGGGACGCACCAACCGCCCCCGCAGGAACTGCTCGTCCAGCGGGGGCCGCTCCAGGTCGCTGAAGCTCATCCGGTGTTCTGCAAACCGGCAGCAACGCCAGAAACGGTCAGCAACAGCAGTCGCCGAGTACGGACGATCTGCTGCTCGTCCAGGGAGTCATCCGTGCGAAGCGTCCGCAGTGCCCGCAGCTGCAGGTAGCTGAGCGCGTCGACGTACGGGTTGCGCAGCTCGACCGCACGGCCCAGGACACGCCGTCCCTGCAGCAGGCGTTCCTGGTCGAGCACCTTGAGCACCCACTCGGTGGTGAGCGCGTGCTCGTCCAGCATCCGCTGCGTCAGGTCCGGCCGGTCGCCCAGCTCCAGGTAGCGGCCGAGGATGCGCCGGTCCGTCTTGGCCAGCGACATCTCCGCGTTCTCCAGCATCACCTGGAACAGCGGCCAGTTCTGGTTCGCATCCCGCAGCAGGTCGACGTCACCGACAGCGGCAAGCGCCGTACCGAGGCCGTACCACCCAGGTGCGTTCACACGGGCCTGCGACCACGCGAACACCCACGGGATCGCCCGGAGGTCCTCCAGCGACGACACCGCGACGCCACGCCTGGCAGGCCGCGACCCGAGCGGCAGCTGGCCCAGCTCCTCCAGCGGCGTCACCGTGCTGAACCACTCCGCGAAGCCGTCAGCCTTCACCAGCCCGTGGTACGCCGTACGCGCTGCCTCGTCGAGCGTCTTCTCGACCACAGCGAACCGCTCGGCCGCGACCAGGGCCCGCTCCTCCACTGCCGGCGTCGACGCCAGCAGCGTTGCCGCAGTCACCTGCTCGATGTGCCGCTGCGCGATCGCCGCGTTCCCGTACCGGGCCGGAATCGCCTCGCCCTGCTCAGTCAGCTTGAACCGCCCGGCCACCGAGCCAGGAGCCTGCGCCAGTACGGCGCGGTTCGCCGGGCCACCGCCCCGTCCCAGGGCGCCACCGCGGCCGTGGAACAGCGTCAGGCGGATCGCATTGCGCTGCGCCCACGCGGTGATCCGCGCCTGTGCGTCGTACAGCGCCAGCGTCGCCGACACCGGGCCGACGTCCTTCGCGGAGTCGGAGTACCCGAGCATGACCTCGAAGCGCCGGTCGTTCGCGGTGAGCCGGTGCCGGACCCGGGTCAGCTGGATCGCGTTGTCCAGCACCTCCACCGAGTTCTGCAGGTCCTCACCGGTCTCGAACAGCGGTACGACGTCCAGCTCGATCGGACGCCCGTCCAGCGCTGCGTCGGCCAGCTCGTAGACAGCCGCCAGGTCGCCCGCGTTGCGGGTGAACGACACGACGTACCGACGGCAGGCCTCGGGGCCGAAGCGCTGCTGGATCTGCCCGATCACCCGGAGTGTGGCGAGCACCTCCTCCGTCTGGTCGGACAGCTCGCCACCGCCGAGCACCTCCTCCAGCGCCTTGGCGTGCACCGAGGAGTGCTGGCGGACCTCCAGCTCGGCCAGGTGGAACCCGAACGAGTTCACCTGCCAGATGAGCTGCTGCAGCTCGCCGTACGCCTGGCGAGGCGCACCAGCGGACACCAGCGAGTCCTGGAGGACCTTGAGCTCGTGCAGGAAGTCAGCGGCCCGCGGGTACCCGAAGTCGGCGTCGCGGGCGCGGGTCGCGGCCAGCCGACGGGCAGCCAGCAGCAGGAGCTGCCGGTGCGGCTCAGCCGGCGAGCGCGTCTCGATGTCGGTGATCAGCTCCGGGTTGACCGCGCGGGCGTCCTCCAGGATGCGGCGTACCGGAGCGGACGGCGGCGTGGTCGCAGCATCCAGGGTGAGGGCCCGGCCGAGCGCGTCGGTGGCCTGCTCGAGTGCCCGCAGGACGTGGTCGGCCTGGATCTGCATGGCCTCCCGGGTGATCGCCGCGGTCACGTTCGGGTTGCCGTCGCGGTCGCCGCCGATCCACGAGCCCAGGTGGACGAACGGCGCCACCACGGGCGTCCGCCTCCCGGCCTCGTCACCGGCCAGGGCGTCGTCGAGCCGCCGGTACACGTTGCCGACGACGTTGAACAGGGTCTCCTCGAACACCGCCATCGCCGAGCGCACCTCGTCCAGCGGCGAGGGGCGGCTGGTGCGGAGTTGCGACGTACGCCAGAGGACGTCGACCTGCTCGACCAGGCGGCGACGGTTCTCGGCCAGGTCGCTGTCACCGGCCCGCGGGTCGTGGCGCTCGTCCAGCAGCGAGCTGATCCGGCGGATCGTCGCCAGGACGGCGCGGCGCCGGGCCTCCGTCGGGTGCGCGGTCAGCACCGGCCGGAACTCCAGGCCGTTCAGGAGCGCACGGGCCTGCTGCTCGCCGCTGTCACGGGTGATCTGCTCCACCGCCTGGGCCAGCTCGGACACCACGGCCTCGCTGCCTGCGCGGTCGCGCTCACGCAGAACGCGGGCCCGGTGCAGCTCCTCGCTCAGGTTCGTCAGGTGGAAGTAGCAGGTGAACGCACGGGCGACGTCCTCGGCCCGCTCGTGCGGCCAGGACGCGACCAACTGCTCGGCCGCGGCGCCGTCACCGGCGATGGTCAGCTCACGCAACTTCTCGACGTCGTCGAGCAGCGGCTGACCGGCGTACTCGACCAGAACCTTGCCAAGGATCTCGCCGAGCAGGCGGACGTCGGCCCTGAGTTCCTCAGGCACCTCGAACCGCGCGCGGGTACGGGTCTCACTACCGGTCTCGGTCACGTTCGCCCACCCTATCGGCGGACACCCGCCAACGCCTCAGAGCGTCCGCCCACTGGAAGCGGATCGTGACCGCACACCCAGCTACTTCACAGTAGGTGGGACAGGGTCGCGCACCCACTGCTCACGTACGTCGTTCAGACTTCGTTGCTGCTGTCAACGCGCCGTCGTTCTTCCCTGTCCGCCGCTCTCTTAGCCCTCCGATGCTCGCTAGTCCACAGCCGCGGAGTTAGCGGCTGTAGCCTGCTGCCATGCTCACCCGGCTTGAGATCAAAGGCTTCAAGAACCTGCTTGATGTCAACATCGACTTCGGCCCGTTCACCTGCATAGCAGGCGCGAACGGCATGGGGAAATCGAATGTCTTCGATGCAATCGAGTTCCTTTCTTATCTCGCAACTGACTCGCTGGTTGACGCATCGCAGCGAGTTCGCAGCTCGGTCGGAACGCGGGGAGGCGATCCGCGCGATCTATTCTGGGACGGCTACCGGGAGCATCCGCGCGAGATTTCACTCGCCGTCGAGATGATCGTGCCTGCGGAAGTTGAGGACGATCTAGGTGCACCTGCTGAAGCAACTACGACGTTCCTTCGATATGAGCTCACGCTTGGATATCTGCTCGCCGAAGGTGAAGGTAGTGTTGGACGACTAACATTGGAGCGCGAGGAGCTTAGGCATATCAACCGCGGAGATGCGCCGAAGCATCTTAGGTTTCCACACAGTGCCAAGAATTTCAGAAGCTCCGTTGTGCTTGGAGAGCGTCGCGGCGGCGCGTATCTTTCCACTGAACTACGAGACAGCGGAACTGTTATCAATGTCCATGGCGACGGCGGAAGTCGGGGTCGACCGCAGCCACGCGGCGCCGGCCGCGCCGGACGCACAGTGTTGAGCACTGTGACAACCAATGATTATCCGACGATTCTCGCCGCACGCCGAGAGATGCAAAGCTGGCGACGACTCGCACTCGAGCCATCGGCATTGCGGGCCCCTGATGGGTTCTCTGATCCGCGGACGCTCGAAGCGGATGGACGCCATCTCGCTGCAACCTTGTATCGAATAGCGAACGATCCTGCCGTTGCAGACGCACCAGACACAGCGGCGGTCTATGCAATGGTTGCGGATCGACTGTCGGACTTATCTGGCGTTAGCGTCCGAGACCTTCAGGTCGAACTCGACCAGGTCCGAGAGGTCTTTACCCTGTTCCTAAGAGAACGGAGCGGACTGAGACTTCCAGCGCGGGCACTTTCAGAGGGAACACTCCGTTTCCTCGCTCTGTGTGTACTACTGGAGGATCCAACGTTCACCGGCCTCATCTGCATGGAGGAACCTGAGAACGGCATACATCCGGCAAATCTTCCCGCGATGGTACAACTCGTTCGCGATCTTGCAGTGGACCCAACCGAGTCTCCAAGTTCAACAAACCCGTTCCGACAGGTCATCATCAACACCCACGCCCCAGGAGTCGTTCAGCTATGCCACCCCGCAGATCTACTCCTGGCGGAGTCAAGTCCGCGGCGCAGTCCAGACGGGACCGTAACCAATGCTCTGACCCTCCTTCCCTATCGAGGCTCCTGGCGCGCAACCGAGGGCCAGACGACATTCTCAGAGGCTGACGTGGTCGCGTATCTCGCAGCCCCACCTGGAGCGCAATTGCACTTACCACTCGGGATGGTCGGTTGATGGCCACGATCCCGAGCGGACTGTTCATTTGCGAAGGCACCTCCGATCTACCAATTTCCGAGTTGGTCGCAGCGTTATTTGTAGACATCAATCTACCGGTGAGATTGTCACCGGTAGATTTTATGCGGCTCGGTGGGGTCTCACACGACATCGAATCGCGGGTGCGCGCCGGCATGAAACTAATGGGCGAAGCTCCGGCGTTTGTGGTCGTCCATCGCGACGCAGACAACGCGGGAGCCAAGAAGCGCCGAAGCGAGATCGAATCAGCATTGTCCGCGACAGGATTGACCTCACCTGTCCTACCCGTCATACCTATTCGGATGACGGAGGCGTGGATTCTTCTAGACGAGTCCGCTATTAGACACGTAGCCGGCAATCCTAACGGAAAGCACCCGATCAACCTCCCTGCCCAAAGGTCTGTTGAGCGACTCCCGGACCCGAAGCAGAGGCTCAAGGAATGCCTTCTGAACGCGGCGGCTGCCACGGGAAGGCGGCGAGACCGGGTTGCGCAGCGCTTTACACAACATCGACGACAACTGCTAGAGCGCCTCGACCGACAGGGGCCTATAACCGAGCTAGAAAGCTGGAAGACGCTGCTATCTGATGTTCAGTCGACAGCTCAGCGTCTGGGCTAGACTAAGCCCATCATCAACTGCGTTACGCGGTAACTCGCTCGAACTCCATTGAGATGCTGGCGAACGCAACCTGTGTCGGACATTGAACCTCACACGTTCGTGAAGCCGCCGCCGACCACCTGGGACACGGTGCGCGCCAGGTCGGCCGGGGAGCGGTCGGTGGCGCCGGTGACGAGCATCCGGGCACAGGCCTCGATCATCGAGGCGAGCAGCTCGGCCAGGACCGGGAGGTTGGCGTCCGGGTCGGTGACCCCCGGGAGGGACTTGACCAGGGTCAGGCGCAGGCTCTCGACCAGGAACGCGCGGGCCGCGAGGACCCGCTCGGCGACGACGGGTGCAGCGCCGTACTGCGCGCCGAAGACGATCCGCCACGACTGGGGCTGCTTGGCGACGGCGGTGAGGAACGCGGTCAGGCCCTCGAGGACGTGCTCCTCCGTCGTGCCGACGCTCGGGTCGGCGGGCAGCGCGGAGACGATCGAGATGACCAGGTGCTGCTCCTCGCGGGCGAGCAGGGCCAGCAGCAGCTCGTCACGGTTCGCGAAGCAGTCGTAGACCACCGGTTTGGTGACCCCGGCCGCGTCCGCGACCGACTGCATCGTGGTCCCGGCGTACCCCTTCGCGGAGAAGACCTCGAGCGCGGCGTCCAGGATGAGCGGGCGGCGACGCTCCGGACCGAGGTGCGGCGCGCGCCGGCGTCTCTCAGCGTCCTCGACCACTTGACAAAGCTATCCCATCGTAGGAAATTCCTACGGTCTGGTAGGAACACTCGCCTGTTCGGAAAGTGTTCCGCGAACTGCCGCGGGGGTGGTCGATGACCGATCGAGGCAGTGCCGGCTGGCTCGAGTCCGACGGCCTCACCGCCCTGGACGCGAGTGAGCTCGCCCGGCTGGTGGACCGGACGTCGGAGCGGGAGCTTCGGCATCGACTCATCGGGGGTGTGCGAGAGGTCGCGTTGCGCGAGATCTTTCGACGGATGCCGGAGTACCTCCGACCCGCCCGAGCCGCCGGGTTCGACGCTGTCATCAGCTGGCAGATCACCGGCGCGGGCGGGGCCGGACGTCCCGACTCGATCGACGAGTACTGGCTCCGCGTCCACGACGGCCGGTGCACGCTCGTGTCCCCACGCCCCACTCCCCCGGACATCACGATCCGCACCGACCCCACCACCCTGCTCCGTATCGTCACCGGCAACGAGGACCCCGTCCTGGCCGTCCTCAAACAACGCCTCTCGGTCCACGGCGACCTGGCCCGGGCCGCCCGCCTCCCCAAACTCTTCAGCGCCGGCCCCCTGTAGATCCAAGTCACCGGACGAGGCCGTCAGATCCCTTGTTCCGGGAGCTTGCGGCGGCGCCGTCGCCCTGGCGCGTCTGCCCCGTGGGTGCCTGGACCCGGCCGAGGGGCGGGATCGCTGGATCGGTCCCGAAGACGCGGTTCGGCTCGGTAGCCTGCGCGTCCGGCGGGTGCAGCTCGAATCCGCGGACTGCTGCCAACGTGCGGTCCCCGAGCGTGCCGCCGTACACCTTCGCCTCGCTCCGCGCGTCCAAGCCGTCCGCTCTCCACGCGTCCATCAGGGTGGGCAGTTCGTCGAAGCCCTCGGTGAGCATGGTCGCGGTCGCGGCGGTGGCAGCCGGCCGGCTCTCGAAGGGAATCGTCGACGTCATCACCATCGTCTCGGCTGCGGCGGCCGTCGCGGCAGGCGGCGACGCCACCTGGCTGTCCGGGAGATCGGTCTGTATCCGGGCATGATGCTCGACTCTGGACACGAGTCCCCGCGCCACGATGGCCCGGACCTCGTCCAGCGACGGAGTCGGCTGCGGTTCCATGGATTCCTCCCAGTAGTCGATCTTCTGCAGGAACTCGTGCACTCCAGCTCCTCGGTCAGCTCGCGCGCCGCGGCCCGCTGCACATCCCGTACGGCGAACCCCGCCTCGATGCTTCTGGTCAGCTGCCGATGAATCCCCGCCCGCTGCCCTCCGGCAGCCGCGCGTAATCCATTCGCGCCTCGAGCAGCATCCCGGCCGCCTCGTGCGCGGCCGCACCGTGGCCGGCGGCAACGAGCCGCTTCAGCACCTGGTCCTCACCGGCAGCGAGCCGTCCCGGAGGTCCAGGTTGTCGGCGAGCGGCCGGAGCATCTCCACCTGCCCGGCGCTCAAGTCGAGCGTCTGACCACGCCGGAGCGAGGACACGCCCTCGACGTTGTCCAGCACGACGAGCTGGTTGACCTTCTGGACGAGCTTGTCGACTACTCCGTCAGCCACCTGCGGAACCTATCGCCGGACCGGTTCAGTACGCCGCTTGCGAGCGACGTCACAGGCGGTACGGCGTACTGGCGCGTAGGCTGCGCGTTCATGGGAGAGACCGTGAACATCCACACCACCGCCGGGAAGATCGCGGACCTCGAGCACCGGCTCGACGAGGCCGTGCACGCCGGGTCGGAGCGCGCGGTGGAGAAGCAGCACGCCCGCGGAAAGAAGACCGCGCGTGAGCGGATCACACTCCTGCTGGACGAGGGCTCGTTCTCCGAGCTGGACGAGTTCGCGCGGCACCGCTCGACGAGCTTCGGGCTGGACGCGAACCGCCCGTACGGCGACGGCGTGGTGACCGGGTTCGGGACCATCGACGGCCGTCAGGTGTGCGTGTTCGCGCAGGACTTCACGGTCTTCGGCGGCAGCCTGGGCGAGGTGTTCGGCGAGAAGATCGTCAAGGTGATGGACCTGGCGATGAAGATCGGCTGCCCGCTGATCGGGATCAACGACTCGGGCGGCGCCCGGATCCAGGAAGGCGTGGTCTCCCTCGGCCTGTACGGCGAGATCTTCCGCCGCAACGTCCGCGCGTCCGGGGTGATCCCGCAGATCTCGCTGATCATGGGCCCGTGCGCCGGTGGCGCGGTCTACTCGCCCGCGGTCACCGACTTCACCGTGATGGTCGACGAGTCGTCGTACATGTTCATCACCGGTCCGGACGTGATCAAGACCGTCACCGGTGAGGACGTCACGCAGGAGGAGCTCGGCGGCGCCCGGACGCACAACACCAAGTCGGGGAACGCGCACTACCTGGGCTCCGACGAGGAGGACGCGATCGAGTGGGTCAAGGCTCTGGTCGGTCACCTCCCGCAGAACAACCTCGAAGACCCGCCGGTGTACGACGCCCTGTACGACGCAGGCGATCTGGAGGTGACCGAGACCGACCTCGCGCTCGACACCCTGATCCCGGACTCACCGAACCAGCCCTACGACATGCACACCGCGATCGAGGCGGTCGTCGACGACGGCGACTTCCTCGAGGTGCAGACGCTGTTCGCGCCGAACATCATCGTCGGCTTCGGCCGGGTCGAGGGCCGCCCGGTCGGCGTGGTCGCGAACCAGCCGATGCAGTTCGCCGGCACCCTCGACATCGACGCGTCCGAGAAGGCGGCCCGGTTCGTCCGCACCTGCGACGCGTTCAACCTGCCGATCCTCACGTTCGTCGACGTACCCGGTTTCCTGCCCGGCACCGACCAGGAGTGGAACGGCATCATCCGCCGCGGCGCGAAGCTGATCTACGCCTACGCCGAGGCGACCGTGCCGATGATCACCGTGATCACCCGGAAGGCGTACGGCGGCGCGTACGACGTGATGGGGTCGAAGCACCTCGGCGCCGACATGAACATCGCCTGGCCGACCGCGCAGATCGCGGTGATGGGCGCCCAGGGTGCGGTCAACATCCTGCACCGCCGCGAGCTCGCCGCGGCCGAGGACGTCGAGACCCGCCGCCAGGAACTGATCACCGAGTACGAGGACCACCTCGCGAACCCGTACATCGCGGCCGAACGCGGTTACATCGACGCCGTCATCAAGCCGAGCGAGACCCGCGCCGAGATCGTCCGCGCCCTCCGCCTCCTCCGGACCAAACGCGACACCCTGCCCCCGAAGAAGCATGGGAACATCCCGCTGTGACCACGATCAAGATTGCCAAAGGCAACCCGACGCCCGAAGAGCTTGCCGCTCTGATCACGGTGGTCGCCGCCCGCGCCGCCGTACCGGCTCCGGCCCCCGACCCGGGCCGAGCCAGCAATTGGGCCACCTACTGGCGCAACACCCGCACCCCGTTCCACCCCGGCCCCGGACAGTGGCGCGCGAGCGCTCATCCGTAAACACTGGCGGTATGGCCAAGTACGCAGTCAACCCCGAGGCGCTCGACCACGCGCGGAAGCTGATCGACGCGCGGCAGTACGTGCTGGACAGCGACTGGGGTGAGGTGCAGCCGCGGGCCGACGACCAGAACGCCTACCTGGACAAGCACGGCTGGCAGGAGTACGGCGCCTGGCACCTCGGGCTCACGGACGGCGCCGGTGAGGAGACCAAGGCGCGCTACGCGTTCGTACTCGGCGATTTCCGCCGGATCCACCGCACCGCGCTGATCGCCTCGGTCTACCGGGCTTCCGAATGGCGCCACAAGTCCATCGAGCTGGCCGCCCATGACCTCCTTCAACTCCTCGACGAGAAGTCCGGCCTGACGGCTTAGACGTCGAGCTTCGGTTCGTCGTACCAGAGGTCTTGCGGGAGTCGCTCGGACAGCTCGGTGAGTACATCTGTGGCGCCGCGGAACATGTCGGGGTCGACGGGGATGGCACAACCGTTCAGGCCCAGCACGATCGTAGGTCCATCCTCAGATCGCATCACTCCGGCGATCTCGTCCCAGCGAATCTGGTGAATGCCGTCCGAGTCACGCAGGACCAGCGCGTCATCGGTGCGGACCCACCGCATCGAGCGAGCCTCCTTGACGAACGTCCGCGCGGTGAGCGGCGGCTTGAAGCTGCGGCCGGCCGGTAGTTCGACGATCACCGGGCACGCGGACGCGAGCGTGAACCCGGCCTCCCGCCACACCTCCAGCGCATGCTCGTCGCCGTAGCCGATCGCGCCGGGCAACGCAGTCTTGAGTACGGCGGCGATGTCCGACGACTGCACCGCCACGAGCCGCGCGGCGTCGACCGGAGGCAAGTCGGGCTCGCCGACGATCCGGCTCATCGCGGTGTTGAAGGCACGCCGTACGTCGGGATCGTCGGAGACCAGGTTCTCCTCGGCGCGCGCGATCTGATGCGCCAACTCGGACGGCGTCGGCCCGTTCTCCGCGAGGTCGGTCAAGGCTGCGACGACCGCACGGGACACCGCGTCCTCGCTGCCGTCGCGCGCCTCGGCGTACACGATCCAGTCGCTCGATCCGTTCTCCCCGGGGACGAGGTCGAGGCCGATCTCGTAGCTGTGCCCGCCGACGAACCGGCACTTCTCCTCGATCCGCTGCCGCAGCGTCATGATCGCGAGCGTCGAGAGCCGTACGTCGTCGTCCGGCGGCAATGTCAGCAGTACGCCGGCCGCGGGAATGCCGTGCCCGACCACGACCGGCCCGTCGAAGGATCGCGTGGGCGGTAACACCCGTGCCGGTGACGGACCGCTCGGCAACTCGAGCTCCACGCCGTCGGGAAGCGGACCGGTCACCTGCAGCACCGCGTTCGCCGGTACGAACCACTTCTTCGCGAACGAGCTCACGTGCTCCGGTGTCAGTCCGTCGTACCCCGCCCCTTCCAGCCAGGCGAGTCCGGGCCCGCGAGCGCCGTACCGGACGTTCAGGAGGAAGGCGACGACCGGATGCGCGACATTGCTTTCCTCCGCGGTCAGCACGCCCGCCTCGAGTTCGAGGCGGTCGGCCGGCGGCGCGGCGAGGGCGCGGCTCAGGCGGTTGAGGAACTCGCCCACGCGCGCCGCCGAACCCGACGCGACGAAGGTCGTCGTCAGCAGGTCGACCTCGGCGTTCATTTCGATCGGCAGGTCGCGGACGGTGTTCATCGCCAGGTGCTCGAGGGCGTGCGCGACCCCGATGGTGCGCAGTGTCTCGTCGCGACTGCCGACCGCGAAGGTCAAGGTGACGTCGGTGTGCCGCTGCGACCCGCGATGCCGCACGACCCGAACGCCGTTGATGTACTCGTCCACGGGCGAACCTTAGCCGTCAGGTACGGCGGAAGCGCACCACCGGATAGATCGGGGCGTTGCCCGTGTTGCGGGTGGGGCCGACGAAGGTCGTCGCGCCGTCGAGAACCAGGCCGTACCGGGACGCGACGGCGACCAGGTGGGCGAGGGCGTCCTGGGAGCGGGTGTCGTTGGGGCCCCGGCCGTCGGCGTAGCGGCCGGCGTCGGACTTCTCGGTGGTGGTGACGAAGACACCGTCGGTGCGCAGGACCCGCGCGACCTCGGCGATCACCGGCTCGCTGTCGTCGAGCAGGTGCAGCAGCCAGACGGCGACGACCGCCTCGCACCGACGATCGGCCACCGGCAACCGCGTCGCATCCGCCGCCGCGACGTGACCGGGCAGCCGCACGTTCGCGCGGCGCAGCATCGCGGTGGACAGGTCGAAGCCGTGCACGAGGTTGCCGAGAGCAACCAGCTCCGCGCCGACGATCCCGGTGCCGATCGCCAGCTCGACAACTCGTCCTCCCTTGGGGAGCAATGAGTCGACGGCGCGTGCGGCCGCCGCGGCGCGGTCCGGTCCGCCGCGGGTCTCGTCGTACGTCGACGCGACGGATTCGTCGTACCTGAAGGGTTTCTGGGACCGCCACAGCTCGGGCCAGCTGATGCCGACCTCGATCAGCATCCGGCGCAGCAACGGCAGCGAGAGTCCGACGACGTTGTGGTAGTCGCCCTCGATCGCCGTGACGAACGGGCCGCCGATTCCGTCGACCGTGAACGAGCCGGCCACCACGAGCGGTTCGCCCGTCTCGACGTACGCGTCGATCTCCTCGTCGGTGAGGTCGGCGAACTGGACCTCGGTCGACGCCAGCTCCCGGATCTCCTGCTTGGAGGACGTGTCGAACAGGCAATGGCCGGTGTGCAGTACGCCGCGCCCCCCGCGCATCATCCGCCAGCGCTCGCGGGCGACCTCGGGAGTACCGGGCTTGCCGTACGCGACGCCGCCGAACTCCAGGACCGAGTCGCAGCCGAGGACGGTCGCGTGGTCGGTCAGGTTCGCGACCACCGCACGCGCCTTCAAGACGGCGAGCAGGCGGGCGAGCTCGCCGGGGTTCTCGGCGGTGACGTTGTCCTCGTCGACGCCCGAGACGATCACCTCCGGCTCGATCCCCGCCGCGCGCAGCGTCTTCAGACGCGCCGGCGACGCCGAGGCCAGGACGAACCTGGTGCTCACAGCTTCGCCAGCGCCCGGCGCAGCGGGTCGAGGCCGAGCGACCCGAGGTTCAGCGCGTCGGAGTGGAACGTCCGCAGATCGAACGCGGATCCCTTGCGCTGCTTGGCCTCTTCCCGCGCCTGCAGCCAGATCCGCTCGCCGACCTTGTACGCCGGTGCCTGACCGGGCCATCCGAGGTACCGGTTCAGCTCGGCCTGCAGGAACTCGGTCTCCATCCGGCAGTGCGCCCGCAGGAACTCGAACCCGAGATCGGCGTTCCACCGCTCCCCCGGCCGCCAGCCGAACGGATTGTCCTTCGGCACCGCCAGCTCCAGGTGCATGCCGATGTCGACGATCACCCGGGCGGCGCGGAACGCCTGGGCGTCCAGCATGCCGAACCGCGCGCCCGCGTCCTCGAGGTAGCCGAGCTCCTCCATCAGGCGTTCGGCGTACAGCGCCCAGCCTTCGCCGTGGCCGGAGACCCAGCAGGCGATCCGCTGCCAGCGGTTCAGCAGGTCGGTGCGCAGCATCGTCTGCGCGCACTGGAGGTGATGGCCGGGCACGCCCTCGTGGTACACGGTCGTGACCTCGCGCCAGGTGGCGAACTTCTCGATACCGTTCGGCACCGCCCACCACATCCGGCCCGGACGGGTGGTCAGGTCCTCGCTCGGATTCGTGTAGTAGATCGAGCCGTCCGAGGTCGGTGCGATCATGCACTCCAGCGTGCGGATCTCGTCCGGGATGTCGAAGTGCGTGCCGGCCAGTTCGGCGACGGCCGTGTCGGACAGCTGCTGCATCCAGTCCCGGAACGCTTCCTTGCCGACGATCGTCCGCGCCGGGTCGTCGTCCAGCAGCGCGGCGGTCGCCTCGATCCCGCGGTCGCCGCCGTTCAGCCCGGCCGCGATGTCCTGCATGGCCGACTCGATCCGGGCCAGCTCCGCCCAGCCCCAGGCATACGTCTCCTCGAGGTCGATCGCGGCACCGAGGAAGCTGCGGGAGGCCAGCTCGTACACCTCCCGGCCGCAGGCGTCCCGCTCCGGCGCCCGCGGCGCGAGGTCGGCGGTCAACCACGATCCGAACTGGTCGAAGGCGTTCCGTGCCGAGGCGGCCGCGGCCTCGACGGTCGGCTTGACGGCGCCCTCCGGCGCCTGTGCGGCGAGCCCCGCGAAGAAGTCGTCGCCCTCGGCGCCGGTCCAGCTGGCGATCCGGCCGGCCAGACCGGTCACCTGGCGCACCGCCGAGATCCGGCCCTGATCGGCCTGCTCCAGCAGCGTCTCGCGGTATCCGTCGAGCGCCGTACCGACCTGGTTCAGCCGGATGGCGACGATCTCCCAGTCCTGCTCGGTGTCGGTCGGCATCAGGTCGAACACCTGCCGCAACCCGGCCGGCACCGAGGCGATCGCGTTCAGCTGGTGCTGCGGTACGCCGGCCTCGTGGCGCTCGAGCTCCAGGCCGAGCCGCTCCACGAAGGCGTCCTTGGCGACCTCCTCCCGCGGACTCGCCGGCTCGATCGCACCGGCCTCGGCGAGCGACCTCCTGGCCAGCTCCGTCCGCGCCTCGAAACCGGCCGGCGTGAAGTCCGGCAACTCGTGGTCGTGGCCGGTGACGCCCATTTCGGTCGCCAGGATCGGGTCGAGCACGATCTCCTGCTCCAGGTGCCGCTCGGCGAGCTGATCGATCGGGCTGTTCGGGTTGGTGGCAGCAGTCACCCGATCGACCCTACCTGTCGAGGGCGTCCGAGGCTGACCTGTTTGTTGCCGATACTGTGGCGGTCGCTGAATGCCAGCACGAGGGACGAGAGGAACGGCGTTGAGCCAGCCACCCTACGGGCCGCCCGGCCAGAACCCGCCGTACCAGCAGGGCCCGCCGCAGGGTCCTCCGCCGGGCCAGTACGGCGGTCCGCCTCAGGGTCCTCCGCCCGGCCAGTACGGCGGCCCGCCGCAGCAGGCCCCGTACGGCGGGCCGCCCCAGGGCCCTCCTCCGGGTCAGTACGGTGGCCAGCCCTCGCAGTACGGCCAGCCACCCCAGGGTCCCGGCTTCGGCTGGGGCCCGAGCTTCGGCCCGGGCGGTCCCGGCGTTCCCAGCATGGGCTGGCAGCAGCCGCGGAGGAAGTCGAAGGCACCGCTGATCGCGATCCTGTCGATCGTCGTGGTGGCTGTCGTCGGCGGCGCGATCATCGGTCTGGTCCGGAAGGCCACCACCGACGTGACCACCCCGCCGGTGACGCCGAGCCGGTACACGCCCGAGCCGACCACGTCCCCGACGGAAGAGCCGACCCAGGAGCCCTCCGAGTCGCCGTCCGAGGAGCCGACGACCACGGAGCCGACCACCACCGAGACGTCGAGTACGCCGAACAAGTCGGCGGACACCACGGTCGTGGCCAAGAACGCGCTCTACAAGGTCGGCCAGATGGCTACGGTCAACTGCAAGGAGCCCAAGGCCCGGCCGACCAACGCTCGGGGCGCGGCCGCCTACTGGGC
This sequence comes from Kribbella sp. VKM Ac-2571, assembly GCF_004362255.1. NCBI lineage: Bacteria > Bacillati > Actinomycetota > Actinomycetes > Propionibacteriales > Kribbellaceae > Kribbella > Kribbella sp. VKM Ac-2571. The sequence goes on along the minus strand of NZ_SNWS01000004.1, from coordinate 402,913 downwards.
CGCGATCAAGCCCTGCCTGGACAAGTCGTGGGCGCCGCTGGTGGCGAAGGCCGGCTACAAGTTCACCGCGCCGCGGATGACGTACTGGTCCGGGACCTCGATGTCGACGCCGTGCGGCGACGGTCCGGTCGCCGTACCGTTCTACTGCTCGGGCAACCACATGATGTACATGAAGGTCGACGTCTTCGTGAAGGCGTACAACGAGTACCCGGGTGATCCGATCGCCCAGGCGTACGCACGGATGTGGTACAGCCGCTCCATCGCCCACGAGTACGGCCACAGCGTGCAGTTCATGACCGGCATCCTGCAGGCGTCCAGCAACCTGCGCTACGAGCAGCCGGACTACGAGGGCCGGACGCGGATGACGCGGCGGATGGAGCTGCAGGCGAACTGCTTCGCCGGGGTCTTCCTGGCCGCGAACAAGCGCAGCTACCCGATCAACGGCAACCTGCTGTACGTCTGGAAGAAGTACGTCGTCACCGCGGGCGACAAGCCCGAAGAGGGCGACCACGGCAGTGTGGCCAGTCAGGCGCGCTTCATGGGGAAGTCGTTCAACACGGCCAATCCGGCCAGTTGCAACACTTTCTCGGCGTCACCGGCCAACGTCAGCTGACAGCTCCGACAGGCCTGGCGGCGCGACCTGCCGCCAGGAGTCGACGACGATGTCGCGCAGTTCGTCGGCGTCCTCCAGTGCCTCGAGGCGGGCTCGAACCCAGTTCGAGCCCGCCTCGTGTTTCGGCACCCAGAACTTCTCCGGCTCCGCGGCGATCAGCTCCTCGCGCTCCAGCCGCGGGCACCGCACCGCGAACGACGTCTGGTCGTCCGGCACGGTCACGAACATCCGCCCGGCCACATCGAACGTCGGATGCCCCCACCGCCGCTTCTCCACCGTCTCCGGCAACGACAGCGCAATCCGTCGTACGTCCTCAGCGTCCAGCACGCTCACACTTTAGAACGTGCCCACCGCGGCCGCAGCAGACCTACCAGGGCGACGACGCCGGGTCAGAAATGCGAACGGTGCATCAATGAGTTGGCGCTGGGCTGGCTTCGTTCCGATCACCGCATCGGCGTCGGAGTCGGGGTGCTCCCGCATCTCCGATAGGTGGTTCGCGGCGGGGTGGCAGGATGCGAGCATGGTTGCTGCCCCCTTGGAGGTCCCGCGTTTGGCCGCCGGTGACAAGTTCGTGCTCCGTGCCTGGGAGCTGGATGATCTGCCGCTCGTCCGAGAGGCTTCGAGCGACGATTACATCCCTTTGATCACGACCGTTCCCGCGACGTACTCGCAATCGGCGGGCGAAGCGTTCGTGCGGCGGCAGTGGGATCGCGCGTCCACCGGGGCAGGGTATCCGTTCGTCATCGTGCGGATCGAGGACGGGCGTCCGCTCGGGATGGTCGGTCTGTGGCTGGGGGACCAGAGCGAGGGGCGAGCGTCGCTCGGCTACTGGCTTGCCAGGTCGGCCCGTGGCCACGGGATTGCGGCGGAAGCCCTCCGGGCGGTTGTGTACTGGGCCCTCGCCGATCTGCGGGTTCCTCGTCTTCAGTTGTATGTCGAGCCGTGGAATGCGGCCTCACAGCGAACGGCTGAGCAGGTCGGCTTTCAGCGCGAGGGGCTGCTCCGCAGCTGGCAGCAGGTAGGCGAGGAGCGTCGAGACATGATCATGTATTCGATGCTGGATGTTGACCTGTCCCGATTGCCAACCGGCTGACTGCGGCGACACCCGGGCTCTTCGGCGTCCGACCTGTTCTTCGCACGGCGGGGATACCCGGTGGGGAGTGGGAACAGGCAATTGCGTGTTCCCAGTCCCCGGCGGGTGTGCTCCGTTCTGGCTGCGTCAGTTGCTCGACGAGCCGACTGCGCGCCTCCGGCCTGGTAGGAGGAGGGCCGCGAGGGTGCCGGCGGCGACGATGGCAGCTCCGGTCCAGACGGCGGGGACGAGGCCGGCGGCGTACTGCGTCGGCGACTCGTAGGAGCCGGCTGAGGCGAAGACCGAGGCGAGTACGGCGACGCCCATCGCGACCCCGACCTCGCGGATGGTGTTGTTCGTGCCGGACGCCACGCCGCGGTCCGCGTCGGAGGCGCTCTCCATCACCACGCTCGCGGACGGCGCGAAGGTCAGCCCCATCCCGATCCCGGCGAGGACGAACGGTGCGACCAGTTCGCCGTACTGCGTGGTCGCCGTGGTGACCAGTGCGATCCAGCCGAGCGCGGTGGCGAGGAACGCCTGGCCGAGCACGATCAGGATCCGGGGGCCGACGCGGTCGACGATCAGACCCGCGATCGGTGCGACCACGAGCGGGGCCGCGGTCCACGGCAGCGTGCGGACACCGGACTGGAACGGCGTGTACCCCTGCACGACCTGGAAGAACTGCGCGAGCAGGAACACGGCTCCGAAAACGCCGACCGCGAAGGTGAACGCGACCACGTTCACCACACTGAACGAGCGAACCGAGAACAACCGCAGCGGCAACATCGGCGCGACGGTCCGGCGCTCCCACCCGAGGAACGCGGCCAGCAGCACCCCGCCCGCGATCAACGAGCCCAGCACGCCGACGGACGTCCAGCCGTCATCGGCTCCGTGCACAACACCCCAGACAACGGACAGTACGCCGGACGTCGCCAGCACCAGTCCGAGCAGGTCCAGCTGCTTCGCCGTACCCCGCGACTCGGTCAGCACCCGCGTGGCGAGCACGACGGCGACGACCCCGACCGGAACGTTCAGCCAGAAGATCCACTGCCAGTTCAGGCCGTCGACGACGGCTCCGCCGACCACCGGACCGACCGCGATTCCGAGGCCGGAGATGCCGCCCCAGATACCGATCGCGGCGCTCCGCATCTTCTCCGGTACGGCGCCCGCGAGCAACGTCAGCGACAACGGCATCACGGCCGCCGCGCCGATGCCCTGGATCGCGCGGGACCCGATCAGCATCCACGGCTCGGTCGCCAGTGCGCAGGCCGCCGAGGCCAGCGTGAACAGCGTGATCCCGGCCAGGAACACCCGCCGCCGGCCGAGCCGGTCGCCGATCGCGGCCGCGGTCAGCAGCAACGCGGCGAAGGCGAGCGTGTAGGCGTTCACGAACCACTGCAGGTCCGACAGGGACGCCCCCAGCTCCGACTTGATCACCGGCAGCGCGTTCGTCACCACCAGGTTGTCCAGCGTGACCATGAACACCGGAATCCCCACGGCGGCCAGCACCAGCCCGAGTCCGCGGCTCCGGGGAGCGGTCAGTTGCCTCTCGTCGAGAGCGGTCGATGTCATCTCGTACCCCTAGTTGTAATTGACTGATAACAAGCTTGATGACGAGAGTATGCATCGACTGATAACATGTCAAGGGAGTGGAAGGAGCATGGATGACGCCCAAGGTTCGGCTGACGGCCAAGGAGCGCGGCGCAGAGGTGTTGGAGGCGGCGGTCCGGGCCTTCGCCCTGTCCGGGTACGAGGGCACCAAGACCGACGAGATCGCCCGGCTGGCCGGGGTCTCACAGCCCTATGTGATCCGGCTGTTCGGCACCAAGCAGGAACTCTTCCTGGCCGCCGTACGGAGTGCCTGCGAGCGGATCGAGCAGAACTTCCGCGAGGCCGCGGCCGAGACTCCGGAACTGGGCGCGCTCGGCGCAAGCTACGAGCGGATGTTCGCCGAGCGTGAGGTGCTCCTGGTCCTCCTGCAGGGCTTCTCCGCCAGCGGCGACCCGGTGATCGGCGACTGCGTCCGGGAACGCTTCGGTCGCATCTACACCCTGGTCCGCGAACTGACCGGCGCATCACCCCGGCAGACCCGCGAGTTCCTCTCCGCCGGCATGCTGCTCACCGTCATGTCCGCCATGCAGGTCCTCGGCCCGAACGCGATCCCCATGCCGTGGGCCGAAGAAATCCAAAAAACCTTCGGCGAGGACTAGGGTGCGATCGGCATTGGAGGTGACGCCGTGTCCGCTGAACACTCTGGCCGGTCGCGTGCGACCGGGCCGGTCGATGAACTCTTCCGAGGAACTGCTGCGGTGGGCTCCGCCGAGGATCTCGCCGAGGACGGCGTGTTCGATGACGGAGAGTTGGACGAGTTCCTCGCCGATCTGAGCACGATGCGGCGTGCCGGTGGCACCCCGGATTTCGGACTCTCGACCTTCACCTGACCCGGGAGTTGGGAGTGGGGACAGGCGGTAGGGACTGGGGACAGGCAATACCAAGTGCCGACCCACCACGGACTGTTGCGCGACCCCGGATCGGGCTGATCACCACCCGCACATCGGACAGGAGACCCGACTATGGCTTGTTGCCAGACACCAGCAGTTGTTGCCACGTGCCTGGGCAGTACACCTAGTCGCGGCTGAGTTTTTGGTCGGCGGCGAACCAGATGGTGGCGGCGGTCAGGGCGGTGGCGGCGGCGGTGACGACGAGTGAGCCGGCGACGTCGGCATTGCGGACCAGTGCGGCCGCGCCGGCGACGGCCGGCGCCAGCAGGACGGCGATTGCTCCAGGCAACCACCAGCGCCGCAGGGCCGCCCGGTGCACTCGCGCGTACGACGGCAATTGGCCGGCGAACGCTGCGGCCAGGTGGACGACGACGAGCGCAACCGCGGTGAGGGCCAGGCTCCAACTCGGCGCGCCGGGTGCACGCATCAGCCACCCGAGAGTCACCACCAGCACGAACAGCAGCGCGGCCAGCGAATCAGGCAGTACGACGGTGCACAGCAACAACGCGCCGCCGACGATCGGGACAAGATCCGCCTGATCCCACGACTGCACCGACGGCACGACCAGCGCGACCGCCCCAGCCACCGCGATCACCAGCCGAGCAACCACCACAGCCCGCCCAGCCACCCGCAACTGCGCCAACCACAACGTGATCTTCTCGTCAGCAGTCATGGCCTGTGCACAATCATGAGCGGATCCTTGGGGCGGCGGAGACTCTTGCGGCGTCTCGTAGTACCTCGTCCAAGGTGCCGGCGCCTTGCCAGGGGACGGTGGGTACGCCGAGGTCGCTGAGGCGGTCGAGGTCGCGGCGGCGTTCGAGCAACCGTAGCCGCCACGCGAGCGGCCACGACCTGGTGTCGTGCGCGTCGAGGTCCATGATCGACACGACGTCCGGCGGCAATGTGTCGATCGCGATCACCGTGCAACCGGAGTGCACGAGCGTGACGATGTAGCCGAGGATCGTCGGCCGCAGCAACGGGCTGAGAACGAGCACCAGGCTGTCCGAGCGGACGCGGTTGCGCCGCGCCAACTGTTCCTCGTCCTGCTGCCGGCCGCGCCGGTCCGCGTGCACCAGCGTGTCCAGGATCCGTCGCAGATGCGCGCGCCCGCTCCCGGACCGCACGCCGCGGAACAGGCTGCCGGTGTCGATCAGCCGCACCCGGTCGCCGTTGCGCAGGTAGTGCTCGGCGATCGCGGCGGCCGCGCGGACGGCGGTGTCGAGGCTCGAGGACCGGCCGTCGATCCCTTCGCTGATCCCGATCTCGCCGCCGGTGTCGACCATGATCACCACTTCGGTGTCGCGGTCCGACCACGTCGACGTGACGTGCAGTTCCTGCGTCCGCGCCGACACCGACCAGTTGATCCGACGCAACCGGTCCCCCGTCCGGAACGGCCGTACCCCGGCCAGCTCCGTCCCTTCGCCCGGCCGCCGCGACCGGTGCAACCCGACCAGTCCGGCCGGCCGCGGTACGGCGTCCACCGCCTCGAATCCCTCGCGCAACGGCAGCGTCGTGACCGTCTGCGTCTCCGCCGACGTCACCTGGATCCGGTACGCCCCGACCGTCGACGTCGCCGTGACCGTTGGCCGCTCCAACGACCGCAGTCCCCAGCGCTTCGACCGTACGCCGACCTCCAGCCGCACCTCACCGTGCGAGACCGGCTCCGCGATCGCGGCCTGCGGCGGGTCGTACTGGAACCACAGCGTCCGCGGCAACGCCGCCACGATCAGATCGACGTCCGGGTCGACGGATTCCGGCACCCGCATCCGGTACGTCGTACCTTGCCCTTCGAACAGCACGTCCGCGTCCAGCTCGGTATGTACCTCCGGGCGCTCCCGCGGCCGGAAGAACCGCCCCCACACCGCGAGAAACGCCAGCGGCAAACCGAACACAGCCGCATCCGGACGCCGCAGCAACACCGCGACGCCAAGCAGCACCGCAGCCACACAGATCGCCCGAACCTGCGCATGCGTCGGCTGCCAACTCATGCGCGGGTGCCTACAACGGTGGGTGGTGCTGCGACTGATCCGAGGACGGTGCGTACCACTGTCGCCCCGGTGACCTCGTGGAGCCACAGCTCTGGGCGCACGGTGATCCGGTGGGCCAGTGCGGCGACCGCGACCGCCTTCACGTCCTCAGGTACGACGTAGTCTCGGCCCTTGATGACCGCGTACGCGCGGGCCGTCAGCAGCAGCGCCAGCGAGCCACGGGGCGATGCCCCGACCAGTACCTGTGAGTCCCGACGGGTCGCGGTGGCGAGATCAACGCAGTACTGACCGACTGTGTCGTCCACGGTCACCGTCTCGACGGCACGTTGCGCGGCACGCAGCCCGGCGGCATCCGTTACTGCCTCGACCGACTGGTCTTCAGTACGACGGCTCATCCGGCGCCGCAGTACCTCCCACTCCTCCGCCGGGCTCGGGTAGCCGAAGCCGATCCGCAGCATGAACCGGTCGAGCTGTGCCTCCGGCAACGGGTACGTGCCCTCGTACTCCACCGGGTTCGCGGTCGCGAGCACATGGAACGGCACCGGCAACGGGAACGTCTGCCCCTCGACCGTGACCTGATGCTCCTGCATGGACTCCAGCAGCGCGGCCTGCGTCTTCGGTGGCGTCCGGTTGATCTCGTCGGCCAGCAGCAGGCCGGTGAAGATCGGGCCCGGCCGGAAGACGAACTCGGAGTCCTTCTGGTCGTACACGAACGCGCCGGTCACGTCCGACGGCAGCAGGTCCGGCGTGAACTGCACGCGCCGGAACTCCAGCCCGAGCGCCTGCGCGAACGACCGCGCGGCCAGCGTCTTCGCCAGCCCCGGGTAGTCCTCGAGCAGTACGTGCCCGCCGGCCAGGATGCCCGCGAGCACCAGTTCCAGCGCCTCGGCCTTCCCGACCACGGCCTGGCTGACCCGCTCCAGCACCTGCCGGCTCAGCTCGGTCACCTCACCGAGCTTCAGCTCGCCCTCAGTGGCTGGGTCGGTCGCTGGGTCCGTCGCTGGGTCCGTCGCTGGGTCGGTCGCTGGGTCGGTCACTGCGTCGGTCACTGGTCCCTCACAGGTTCTCGATGGTGTGGATCGCGTACTCGATCTCGTCGAGGGACGCGGTGCGTTTGTCCTCGCCGGCGATCAGCTGCCAGAGCCGGTCGCCGGTGATCGCGCGGGCCCGCTCCGGCTCCCGCTCGGGGTCGACGCCGTGCCGGTGCACCAGGCGGTCGGTCGCCAGCTCGAACAGCAGCGGGCGGACCCGGCGGGCGAAGGTCTGCGACCCCTCACCGGCACGCCGTTCGCGGCTCGACTCCTGCAACCAGGTGGCGATGAACTGCGTTCGGTTGTCGTTGGTCCGGGCGCGCAGCGCCGCCAGTTTGTCGTCGTGCCGCCCGGGCCAGCTCGTCTCCACGGTCTGCGGCACCACCAGCCGGATCGCCAGCGACACCACACCGACCGCGAGCGCCGCCACCACGAACCACAGCGGCCGCGGCGCCATACCGGCAGCAGCGAACACGGTCACGAGCAGCAGGCTCACCACTACAGCCACACCAAGGTGCTGCACCAGCAACTTGCTCGGCCACAAAGACCTCCGCTTGACCTCAGCCGGCGGCCCCTTCTCCTCCAAGGGCGTCCATCGGTATCCGGTCATGGGACCTCCCGGGCTGGACTGAGGAGCGGAGCGACGAGGGAAGGCCGGGAGTTACAGCCCCATGAGCCAGCGCGACGGAGTCGCGCCATGAACACCGTCATCCGGAAACCTCCGCGGGATGGGCCGCGGCGAGGTCGTCGCGTAGGCGGAGTAGGGCTGCGCGGGCCTCTGTCCGTGCCTGCTCGCTCGAACCGTGCGTCGAGTACCGCGCCTCGCGGTACAACTCACCGAGCCGGATCAGCTGCGGCTCGGAGATCCCGCCGATCCCGAGCACTCGCACAATGAACTCGGCCGGTGTCTCCGACGGATCCCGCGGTACGCCGGCCGACGCAGCCGCCTCCTCCAACGCGACCCAGCAGGCGACGACCGCATCGGTCACCGTACCGGTGTCGATGCGGGCCAAGCCCGTGTCGACCGCCTCGGCCAGTCGCTCCGCCTTCATCCGCTCCCAATCGGGCTCGTCGGCCTCGACCTGCGGAAGGCGGACCCGGCGCACGACGCGGATGATCACCAGCAGGATGAACCCCACGATCGCGGCGATGATCAAGTAGACGACGGTCTGCCACAACGACAGCACCCAGCCCGGCGTCTCGTGCTGCGGGAGCGCGCGCGGCGACGGCTGTGACTGCTCCGGCGCCGTTTGGCTCACGGAGAAGGTCGGCAGCGGTCGCGGGCTCGCGCTCAGCGTGCTGTCGCTGACCGGCCGCACCGGCCCACTCGCGGAGGCGAGCACGACGAAGCCGGCCACCACGACCCCCACGAACAGCACGGCGGCCACTGCGAGCGCACCCCGCCGCTGCGTCTGCATCTGGGCAGGCTACCTCGTCAAAAGCCTGTGTCGAGGAATGGAAGCCGAGATGTGGAAAACGCTTCCGCGGTCGCGGCGAGCGCTCCGGGGGTGTGCTCGGTGACCAGGCCGGCGCGGCCGAGTCTCGCCAGTGACGGGCGACCGAGGTAGACCGCGCCCAGGTCGCGCACATCCAGCGTGAGGTCGGCGTCGCGGGCCACCGGTTCGCAGGAAGCGCCGTCCGGTCCGCCGGTCAGGTGCCAGCGGCCCGCGTTCCACGGGAGGAAGTCGTCGACCACTTCGAGAACGACGTCGAGGTCCCGCGCGTACGTCCGCTCCGCGAGCGCACGCCGTACGTCGACCGGCCGGATCCACAGGCCGTCCCGCGTGATCGGCCCCGGTGCCCGCGGGTCGAGCAGCAGGTCCAGCAGCGGGTCGTCCGACGGGAGCATCTCGCACCGCGTCTCGCTGAGCAGGTCCGGTTCGAGCAGGTACCGCCACAGCGCCGCATGCGACGCGATGTCCTCCGCATGCACCCGCTGTACGTCGACGTACGCCTTCTCCGCGCGCTTCGTCCGGTAGTACGCGAACCCGGTCAACTCGCCGTCGCGCTCCGCGACGACGCATCGCAACTTGGACGCGCTCCCGATGTTGCTGGTGACGGTGGCGCTGATCGCGTACTCCTGCCAGCGCTCGTCGTGCCGGCACACACCTGGTCGCTCCAACGCCAGCCTGTTCCGCAGCTCGGCGCAGCGGGCGAGATGCTCGCGTACGTCGACGTACCGGATCCGGACGTCGTCGATGCCGGCCACCGGGCGCAGCGTGCGGGACGCCTTCGGTACGACGATCTCCTGGTGATCGGACGCGAGTCCGTAGCCGAACCGCGGGTAGATCACCGGCTCGCTCGCGGTGAGCGCCGCCAGCGGCTCGCGGCCGGCCTCGTGGATGTCGGTCAGCTGCCTGCGCATCAGGTCGCGCAGGATGCCGCGCCGCCGGTGCGTCGCCCGGACGCCGACCATCGTCACGCCCGCGACCGGCAACTGCCCGCCGGGCACCGTCATCAGGTGCGAGAACGTGCCGGTGTGCCCCACGAGCTGCCCGTCCTCGCTCGCGACGACACTGCGCTCACGCTCCCAGACCCGCCGCTCGGACTCGTACTGCTCGTCGGTCCACGGCGCCGAGAACGCCATGTCCAGGAGCTCCAGGAGCTCCGCCCACTCACCCGCGAACCGCCCGATCTCGATCGTCATGTCCTTTACCTACCAGACGATCGGGCTCGGTGACCCGGGATTTACGGTGGCACCGGCCGGCATTGCCCCGAGCCGGCCGGTGCCTGTCCCTACTTGTCTACGCGTCCGTCTACAGCGTGATCGACCAGTTGGTGAGCGTTCCGGTGTCGCCGTAGCCGTTGTCACCGATGCGCAGTGTCCACGTACCGGCCGCAGTCTCGTCGGCTGCGACGGAGTACGTCTTGGACGCCGGCAGCGGGTGGCAGGTCAGGCCGCCGGACCGCTGGAGTAGTACCAGCGGATGTCGACCCCGGCGAGCGAGTCCCGACGCTCGGGGCGAGAGAGGCCCGACTGCCAGTAGCTCAAGGTGGCGAGGCTCACCGACACGCCACGCGCGCGGAGCCGCTCCTGGATCCGCCCGAGCCCGAGCCCGCGCGCCTGGATGGCTTCCCGCAGCACGTCCGCGAACTCCCGTTCGCCCATGCGCCGAACCCTAGGCACAGCAGGCGATCCAAGCCAGCCCTGAGGCGATCAACAGTTAACACCAGCTCTAGACTGATGAAAACCGTTTTCATATACTGTCGGCATGACCGCCCAAGCGAAAACTCCGTTGTCCGTGTTGGTGGGGCTTTCCACGACGTTGCGGGAGCCCGCGCTGGAAGCGATGACCGACGCCACCACCGTGGCGGTCGTGATCGATCAGGACGACCTGCCCGGTCGGGGCGTGCTGTCGTGGCGGGTGCGGGACGCGTCGGGGCCGATCGACGCGGGCGAGTTCACGGTCGGCGACGACTGCGGCGCCTGCCAGCTGATCGAGTCGCTCGTACCGTTGCTGGAGACGCTGGTCGAGCGTGGGCACTGGGACCACATCGTGCTCGCGGCGCCGCCCGCGATGGAGGCGCGACCGCTCGTCACCACGCTGACGTCCGTCCTGCCGGAGATCGACGTCGACACGGTCACCTGCGTCGTCGACGCCGTACTGGTGGTTGAGCAACTGTCCGGCGACGAGCTGCTCGCCGAGCGCGGTCTGGCGCTCGGTCTGCCGGATCGGCGCAATGTCGCGGAGCTGACCGCGCGCCAGATCGAGTACGCCGACGTGTGCGTGCTGGCCAACGCGCATCGCAGTACGGCGGTTGAGCGGCTCGAACACCTGTTGGTACACCTGAACCCGCGGACGTCGGTGGTGACGGCGGACGCGGCCGGCGTACCGGATGGACCGGTTGCACGGACCGGGCGGTTCGACTTCGACGCGGCCGAGGCGTGGGCGGGTGAACTCGCGGCATCAGATCGGGTGCAGCCGAGCGGCGACGGCGTGACGACGGTGCTGTGGCGGTCGACGCGGCCGCTACATCCCGCGCGGCTGAGCGATGCGCTCGAGGACATCGTGGACGGTGTGGTTCGTAGTCGCGGCGTGGTGTGGCTGGCGAACCGTCCGACGCAGCGCGTGCGCTGGGAATCCGCCGGGTACAGCGCGTCGCTCGGGACGCTCGGCGAATGGTCGGACACCGAACACCTCGCCGAGTGCACCGTCGTAGCCACCGGCATGAGCCTCGACCCGGCCCGCCTCCAAGCAGTCCTGGACGCCTGCCTCCTCACCGAGTCCGAACTGGCCCAACTCGACTGGACCACCCTAGAAGACCCCTTCGCCGGCGTCCTCTAACCCCACCCCCGGTTGACCAGGCAAATGCGTGGGTCAGCCGGGCAAATGGGGTGGGCGGGCTAGCCGAGGAGGGGGAGGCGGGTGGCGTGGGGGCCGAGCATTTCCAGGTCGTCCTCGTCGAGGGGTAGGCGGCCGGTTGCTTTCAGGATGTACGTCGTGGTGTCCCATGCGATCACGTCCCAGGCCTCCGGGCCGAACAGCCCGTCCAGCGTGCGCGCGGTGACCTGCAGTCCTTCGGGATCGGGCTCCGGCGCGGCCGGCAACCCGACGATCAGGTCGAGATGATGGACCGTTGCCTCAAGCACCAAAGTGGCCACGAAGTCGACCGCCCGCAGGACGTGCCCCTGCGTCTCGACCCGGTGCCCCTTGATCGCCAGCGCGGTCGCGGCCGCACGGACGGCCGCCTCGGACACCTCCCGCCAGTGCTGCACGAGCAGACCGGGTTTGCGATAGGCCGCCGCGACATTGCGCACGAAACTCGTGTCGCCCTCGGGGTGCGGCGGGAAGTCGCGCCAGTACGTGACGAAATCCCGGTCCGGCTCGACCACGGCCGGGCTCGCGAACGCGATCAGCGCCCGCTGGGCGTCGTACAGCAGATGCACGAGCAGCGGACCGACGGGCATGCCGGCGCACCGGGTCTCGCGCTGGAAGTCCGCGTCGCTGAGCCCGTGTACCGTCTCGGTCAGCCGGCCGTACGTCCGCCCCAGCGTCGCCGCCAGTCCCAGCGGCAACGCGCCGCGCTCGGGTGCCTTCATCCCCGGCCTCCTCGTGTCCTGTGAAGAACGTAACCCGAGAAGCGACCGAGGTGTTCCGGACGCCCACCACTCACCAACCCGTGCCGACGGCCGGTCTCACCCGTCGGCTGAGCGTGAACCGCCCCGAACCGGCGCGATTGCTGAGTGGCGGAGGTCCGCCCTACGAGCGGGCTGTGGTGAGGTGGGTGGCGGCGATCGCTTCGAGGTGGGCGAGGTCTGAGGCGACGGTGGCGAAGGTGTAGCCCTGGGCCAGTCGCTTCTTGGCCGACTCGCCGTCGAACGTGTGGATGCCCGCGGCGATCCCGGCCTCCCGCGCAGTGCGGGCGATCAGCTCGATCGCCTCCTCGAACGGACCCTCGACGTCCGGATCACCCGGGAAGCGAGCACCGAGCGCGAGGCTGAGGTCCGACGGCCCGACGTACACACCGTCCAGCCCGGACGTCGCGCAGATCTCCGCCACGTTCTCGAGGCCGAGCGGGGTTTCGATCATCGCGAGTACGACGGTCGCGTCGTCGCTGTCCGCCGGCACCGGACCGATCCGCAACGAGGCCCGCATCGGCCCGAACGACCGCACCCCCACCGGCGGGTACTTCGCCGCCCGAACCGCGCGAGCCACGTCGTCCGCGCTGTCGATCAGCGGCACGATCACGCCGGTCGCCCCGGCGTCCAGCGCCCGCCCGATCGGCGTCGGATCGTTCGCCTCGACCCGCACCAGACCGACCGTCGCCCGCGGCCCGATCGCGGACCCGGCGTCGACCGCGAGCAGCCCGGTCATCAGCCCCTGGTACCCGATCAGCCCGTGCTGCGCGTCGAGCACCACATAGTCGTACCCGAGCCGCGCGATCCGCTCGGCGGCAGCCGGCGAATCCAGCGTGATCCAGTACCCGACCAACTTCTCCCGAGCCCGGACCTTGTGCGAGAAATCGTTTGCATTCACCCCCGCAGACTATCCAGACCCGCGTCCGAAAATCCCTCGACCAACCATCAGTTGGACGAGACGATGCTGAGGATGGCATCCACGGAGCTCCTCCTGCACGAGTTGGTCGCCGAGGCCGGGCTGCCGGCGGTCGCGAACGCCGTACCGATCACCGGACACGGCTTCGACCACGTCATCCTGCTGGCGACACTCGCCGACGGCACCCGCGTCGTCCTCCGGCATCGCGCCTCGCACCCACGCCCGCTTCCCGTGGTACAGGCACAGTTCCTGGCCGATCACGACGTACCTGCACCGCGTCTGCTCGGCGGCAACGACGAGGCGACGCTGTACGAGTACGGGCCTGGCGAGATGCTCTCCACCCTCGTGGCGGAGGGGCGAATGACGAGCGACGCGTGGCGCTCGCTCGGCACGGCGATGCGGCGGCTGCACGCCGTACGCTTCCCGAACAAGCTGCAAGGCACGTTCGGCCCGGACGGCCTCACGCTGACCCCCGCTGACCCTGTCGCGAAGCTGCACGAGGACCTCACCGCGGCCGAGGACTACCTGCGTACGCACCTGCCCGAGGTCGTCGCGCAACTTCCGCAGGCTCACGCGCTGATCGACGCGCACGCCGACAGTCTCAGCGGGCCGACGGCCCTTCTGCACTTCGACATGAACCCGTCCAACATCATCGTCGGCCCGGCCGAGACGCTCCTGATCGACTGGGGCGACACACGCGTCGGCGACCCGGCGGGCGAGATCGCGGCGCTCGAAGAGCACATCTACCTCATCGACCGCACCCCACAACTGCCGGACGCGTTCTACGAGACCTACGGGCCACGTGCGGACAAGGTCGACGTCTGGCGGTTGTGTGGGGCGGTCGGTTGGTATGCGAGCGGGGACTTCGAGGAGTTCGAGCAACTGGAGCCGGAGTTGCGTGCGAAGGCCCGCCGTTGGCGTACGGGCCTGGCGGACTACCTAGGCACTCAGCTGAGCTAGACGGGTGGTACGCCGTGGCGCCGATGGGAGAATGTGCGGTCCTTGGACTGGGCCGCGGCGAGGCGGGCGATCAGGTCGGCGCGGAGGTTCTCCGGCTCGACGATCGCGTCGATGACCAGGTCGGCGGCCAGCCGGAGGATGTCGATATCGGTCTCGTACTCCTCGCGCAGCCTGGACACGTACTCGACCCGCTCGCCCTCGTCGGCGATCTCCTGGATCTTGTTGTAGTACACGGCGTTGATCGCCGCCTCCGGCCCCATCACCGCGATCTTCGCGGTCGGCAACGCGACACACGCGTCCGGCGAGAACCCGGGTCCGCACATCGCGTACAGCCCCGCGCCGTACGCCTTCCGGACGATCACCGACACCGTCGGCACCGTCGCCTCCGACACCGCGGTGATCATCTTCGCGCCGTGCCGGATGATCCCGGCCCGCTCGACCTCACTGCCGATCATGAAGCCCGGTACGTCGCACAGGTACACGAGCGGCACGTTGAACGCGTCGCACAACCAGATGAAGCGTGCCGCCTTGTCCGCCGAATCGACGAACAGTACGCCGCCCTTCACCGCCGGCTGGTTCGCGACGATCCCGACCACCTGCCCCGCGAGCAGCCCGAACCCGACCACAAGCTCAGGCGCGTACGCCGGTTTGATCTCGAAGAACGTGTCCGCGTCGACGAGCGCGTCGATCACGTCGTGGATGTCGAACCCGACGCTCTCCTCGGCCGGCACCAGGTCCCGGGTGAAGTCCCGGCCGGCGTCCGCGGCGTCGTACGACGGCGGTCGCGAGCGCCACGAACCGGGCAGGTAGAAGAAGTACTGCTTCGCGAGCTCGATCGCCTCGGCGTCGTCGGATGCGAGCAGGTCGCCGCAGCCGGAGACGCTGGTGTGCATCCGGGCGCCACCCATCTCCTCCAGCGTCACCTTCTCCCCGACGACCATCTCGGCCATCCGGGGCGAGCCGAGGTACATCGAGGCATTGCCGTCGACCATGATCACGATGTCGCAGAACGCCGGGATGTAGGCGCCGCCCGCCGCGGACGGGCCGAACAGGCAGCAGATCTGCGGGACCTTCCCGGACAGCGCGACCTGGTTGTGGAAGATCCGGCCCGCACCGCGGCGGCCGGGGAACAGCTGCACCTGGTCGGTGATGCGGGCGCCGGCGGAGTCGATCAGCCAGAAGATCGGCAGCTCGTCGCGGAGCGCGACCTCGGTGATCCGGACGATCTTCTCGACCGTCCGCGCGCCCCAGGAGCCCGCCTTCACGGTCGGGTCGTTGGCGACGATCAGCGCCGGCCGGCCGTCGACGAGCGCGCGACCGGTGACGACACCGTCTGCAGGCAGGCCCGGGTTCAGCGCGTTCGCCAGCTGCGCATCCTCGACGAAGCTCCCCTCGTCGACGAGCAGGGCGATCCGATCACGCACATACAACTTGTTCTGCGAAGCGAGCTTGGCCGCCGCCTTCTCGGGCGGCGCCAGGGTCGCCTCACGGGCGACCTTGACCTCAGTCCAGTGATCGTGGGTCATCGGGCCTCCCGTCCTGGACTGAGGAGCGCAGGGAGCGAAGCGACCGGAGCGACGAGGGAAGGACGGGAGGAAAAGCCCGATGACCCGCCGCGACGGAGTCGTGGCATCGATGCAGTCATGCAAGCATCATTCCACTGGGAGGCCGAGCGACCTCGCGATGAGCATCCGCTGGACCTCCGACGTACCTTCGCCGATCTCCAGGATCTTGGCGTCGCGGTAGAACCGGGTGACCGGGTACTCCTCCATGAAGCCGTAGCCGCCGAAGACCTGGGTGGCGATCCTGGTCGCGGTCACCGCGGACTCGGTCGCGTACAGCTTGGCCACCGACGCGGCCTGCTTGAAGTCGGCCCTGGACGCGCCCGCATCCTTCAGCGCGGCGGCCCGGTAGACCAGCAGCGAAGCGGCGTCCGCCATCACCTTCAGGTCGGCGATCTGGAAGGCGACACCCTGCTTGCGGCCGATCGGTACGCCGAACGTCTGCCGCTCACCCGCGTACTGCACGGACAGCTCCAGGCACGCGCGGATGCAGCCGAGCGCGACCGCCGCGATCGCGACTCGCCCGTCGTCGAGCGTGGCCAGGAACTGCGCGAACCCCTTGCCGCGTTCACCGAGCAGATTGGCCTCGGGGACCCGGCAGTTCACGAACGACAGCGGGTGCGTGTCGCTGGCATGCCAGCCGAGCTTGTCGTACGCCGCTTCCGCGGTGAATCCCGGCGTACCGCTCGGGACGATGATCGTGGAGATCTCCGGCTTGCCGTCCGGCTTTTCGCCGGTGCGCGCGGTGACCGTCACACACGAAGTGATGCTCGAACCGGAGTTGGTGATGAACTGCTTGGAGCCGTCGATCACCCATTCGCCGTTGTCGAGCACTGCGCGGGTCTTGGTGGCGCCGGCGTCCGATCCGGACTCCGGCTCGGTCAGCCCGAATCCGGCCAGCGACCGGCCCGCGACCAGGTCGGGCAGCCAGGCGGCCTTCTGCTCGTCGGTGCCGAACGTCAGGATCGGGTTGATGCCGAGCCCGACCGCCGCCTCGAGCGTGATCCCCATCGACTGGTCGACGAGGGAGATCTCCTCGATCGCCACGCACAAGCTGGTGAAGTCGCCGCCTGCGCCGCCGAACTCCTCCGGCGCGGTCAGCCCGAACAGCCCGAGCCGCCCCATCTTCTGCACGACCTCCACCGGGAAGTAGTGCTTGCGGTCCCACTCGGCCGCGTGCGGCGCGATCTCCGCCTCCGCGAAGTCGCGAACGCTACGACGGAACTCCTGATGCTCCGCGGACAACTCGAACATACGCACCCCTTCGTGCTTGAAAGCGCCTCCTCCAGCGAGGTACTTGACGCTTACGTAAACGTAAAGCACGCTAGGCAGCATGCACAATAGCCAGGTGTCCGCAGAGACCTGGTCGATCGCCGAACTGGCCGCCGAGTACGACGTGACGCTGCGAACGATCCGGTTCTACGAGGACCGCGGCCTACTCACCCCCGAGCGCCGCGGCACCCAGCGCGTCTACCACCCCCGCGACAAGGTCCGCCTCGGCCTCATCCTGCGCGGCAAACGCCTCGGCTTCTCCCTCGACGAGATCGCCAAGATCGTCGACATGTACGACGCCGAACCCGGCGAGGAAGGCCAACTCGCCTACCTCCTCGCCCAGATCACCCACCGCCGCACCGAACTGGAACAACGCCGCCGCGACATCGAAGAAACCCTCGAGGAACTGGCCGAGGTGGAAGCCCGTTGCCGCGCCGACCTCAAAGCCCTGATGGATCAGAGCGGCACTCGCTAGGTCGTCTTGCGGCCGTACAGCCAGTAGATGATCGGTGCGGCGCCGAGGGAGTTCAAGAGGGTGAGGGCCAGGGCCCAGAGCGGTTTGGGGCCACGAACTTGGCTGGCGGGACGTCGCGCCAGGTCGGCCAGTGCGACCGCCTTCAACACGCTCTCTGCGACCGCCCCAGCCACGACCAACCGCTGCTGCCGGGAACTCAGGTCGGCCCACCTCTTCGCATGCACGTCTCCTACGATCCGCCCCCATCACCCCACACGCAAGCACCGCCGTCCGGCGGGCGCGACCACCCGGTGAGTCCTGGATCGTGGCGCCGGATCCACGGCACGAGCCTCGAAGACTTCTTCGTAGCGGTGGAGGGCGAGGGTGGCGAGGCGGGGGTGGGGGGCCAAGGGGGGCGTGACGGGGTGGGGGCCGGACTGGCGGCGGATGAGGTTGTGGAAGAAGCCGGGGGCGAGCAGGTACGTCGCCACGGCCACCCGGCCCGGGGTGCGAGACAGGACCGCGGGCAGGCGGTCTCCGGCGCCGGAGACGTAGCCGACGCGGACCGGGCGGTCGACACGCTCAGCCAACAGACTCGCCGTCTCCTCGCAGTCGGCGAGAGCGCGCGGGTCGGAGGAGCCGGCCGCGGCCAGTACGACGGTGTCCACGCGGGACAGGTCGCCAAGGCGATCCGCGAGGATCTCAACTAGCACGGGATCAGGACCAAGCGCAGCAGCCGCGTGAACCCGCCCGGGATAACGCTGCGCTTCGGCAGCAACGTCGACGTACACGTGGTAGCCGGAGCTCAGCAGCAGCGGTACGACGACAGCGTCCGAGGCGTCCGTGGTGACGCGACGAACGAGGGACGGGAGCGCCGGCGTCAGCAGGTCGACGAAGCCCAAGGAAATAGGCAGATCCGGGCGTTGACGAGCCATCTCCCGCACGAGGTCGTGGATCACCTGGATACCGCGAGGGTCGGCTGTCCCGTGGGCGACGGCTACGAGATCGGTCATGAGGCAACTCCGGCGGGTTCCACGGCCAGGCGGTAGCCGCGTCGCACTACCGTCCGCACCAGTTCCGGACGACCGACCGCCGTACGCAGTCTGTTCACTGTGACCTCCACCGCGTGTACGTCCTCAGCTCCAGGAAGCACCGCGAGCAGCTCCGGTCGCGACACCACATCACCACCGGCCGCGACCAGGGCGGCCAGTACGGCGCGCGGCCCGGGACCGAGTGGCAGCACCACACCGTCCAGGACCGCCGCACCACCACGAATCACCAACTGGCCGAACGCCGTCTCGATCGACCGCGCGTTGTCGTCGGTGAGCCGATCGGTCACCAGCCGGATCAGCGCGCCCAACCGGTACCGGTCGGGGACCAACGGGTCGAGTCCCAGCGCTTCGAACGGCGCCGCGGTCACCGGACCGACGCAGGCATTCAGCACCCGCCCGGTCCGCAACGCCGACGTGAGGTCGTCGTACTGCCCGTTCAACGCCGCAGCATCGAGCATCGCCTGCGCACCCGGTGCCGATGTGTGTACGACGGCGTCAACGGTCCCCGCGCACACCTGCGAGATCATCCGCTCGACCACGGCCGCATCAGGCGCCGGTCCCCACCGATACACCTCCAGCCCACGCACCGACCCGCCGGCCGAACGCAACGCCTCCTGCAACGCAGGATCCGACAACCCGTGCAGCTGTACGACGATCTTGCGCCCGACGACGCCCTGCGCGCGCAGCCATTCGACCACTTCGGCCGTCGTCTCCGACCGCGCCGACCAGTGCTCGACCAGCCCGGCCGCGCGGATCGCGCCGCGCGCCTTCGGACCGCGGGCGAGGATCCGCGACTGCTCCAACGTGCCCAGCAGGTCCGCGGCGAGACCGGCGGTGTCGGCCGCCTCGATCCAGCCGCGGAACCCGACCGCTGTGGTGACCACGACGTCGTCCGGCGGGTTCGCGATCACCCGCCGGGTCGCCTCGATCAGCGCGTGGTCGTCGGCGACCGGCACGATCTGCAGCGTCGGCGCGTGCAGCACCTTCGCACCGCGCCGCTCGAACGACGCGATCAGGTCCTCCGCACGCCGATGCGCCGTGATGGCGATCGTGCAACCGCTCAGCGGCCCCGGCCTAGTAGTCACCTGGACCCACCACGACCTGTCCGTCGACGATCTCGACCGGGTACACCGGTAGCGACACCTCCGGATCGTCCAGGCACGCCCCGGTGCGCAGATCGAAGACCTGCTTGAACATCGGCGACGCCACCGTCGGTACGTCGCCGCGGCTGCCGACGATGCCCCGCGACATCACGTTCGCCCCGCTGAACGGATCCTGGTTGCCGATGGCAAACACCTCGTCGTCGTGGGTCCTGAACAGCGCGATCTGCACCTCCCCGAGCAGCGCGGCGACGCCACGCTCCGGCAACAGTGCCTCGAACGCGCAGACCACCGTGTGCCCGACACTGGTCAAGCTCATCGACGTCCTCGCTTCGCTCCGGGCGCCGATGAGGCGCTGAGAGGGCTGTGCTGGATTGTGAACTCGCTGCGCTCCTTCACGGACGTACCTCCAATCGGGGGCCGGCCAAGAGAACCGGCTCCAGCTGCCCGCGCTCGGCCGAGGTGGCCGGGCGCGGCTGGTTGCGCTCGACCACGTACCGCAGGTCGGCGTCGGGCTGGTCCGGCGCGTTCACGAACGACACGAACCGGGCCAGCTTGCCGGGATCGTTCAGCGTCGCCTGCCACTCGTCGACGTACGAGTCGACGTGCTTGGCCATTGCCGCGTCCAGGTCGGCGGCGATGCCGAGGCTGTCGTTCAGTACGACGTCGCGCACGTGGTCGAGGCCGCCTTCGAGCTCGCGCATCCACACCGCGGTCCGCTGCAGGCGGTCGCCGGTGCGGATGTAGTACATGAGGAACCGGTCGATCGCCTGGAACAGCTCCTCGTCGGTCAGGTCCGAGGCGAGCAACTCGGCGTGCCGCGGCGTCATACCGCCGTTGCCGCCGACGTACAGGTTCCAGCCCTTCTCGGTAGCGATCACGCCGACGTCCTTGCCGCGCGCCTCCGCGCACTCCCGCGCACAGCCGGAGACACCGAGCTTGAGCTTGTGCGGCGACCGCAGCCCGCGATAGCGCAGCTCCAGCGCGATCGCCATCCCGACCGAGTCCTGTACGCCGTACCGGCACCAGGTCGACCCGACGCACGACTTCACGGTCCGCAGCGCCTTGCCGTACGCATGCCCCGACTCGAAGCCCGCGTCCACCAACCGCTTCCAGATCGCCGGCAACTGCTCGATCCGCGCCCCGAACAGGTCGACCCGCTGACCGCCGGTGATCTTCGTGTAGAGCCCGAAGTCGCGCGCCACCTCGCCGATCGTGATCAGTCCCTCCGGCGTGATCTCACCGCCGGGGATCCGCGGTACGACGGAGTACGTGCCGTCCTTCTGCATGTTGGCCATGACGTGGTCGTTCGTGTCCTGCAGCGACGCGCGCTCGCCCTCGAGCACGTGACCGGCCGGGTCCAGACTCGCCAGGATGGACGCGACCACCGGCTTGCAGATGTCGCACCCGCGACCGCTGCCGTGCCGCTCGACGATCTCGCTGAACGTCCGCAGCTCGGTGATCCGCACGACGTCGAACAGCTCGGCCCTCGACAGCGCGAAGTGTTCGCACAGCGCCTTGCTGACCTCCACGCCGGCCTTGGTGAGCTCGGTGTTGAGGAGGTTCTTGACGATCGGCAGACACGAGCCGCACGACGTACCGGCCTTCGTCTTCCCGCACACCGACTTGATGTCGCTGCAGCCCTCGTCGCGGACCGCGCAGCGGATCGTCCCCGCGGACACGTTGTTGCACGAGCACACCGGCGCGTCGTCGGGCAGCTCGAGCTGCACCGGACCGGCACCTTCAGGCAGCAGGAAGGCAGCCGGGTCCGCGCCGAGCTCCCGGCCGACCATCGGCCGCAGTCCGGAGTACGCCGACGCGTCGCCGACCAGGATGCCGCCGAGCAGGGTACGGGCGTCGTCCGACAGCACGAGCTTCTTGTAGACACCGGCCACCGGGTCGGCGTACACGATGTCCAGTGCGCCCTCGGTGGCGCCGAACGCGTCCCCGAAGCTCGCGACGTCGACGCCGAGCAGCTTCAGCTTCGTCGACGTGTCCGCGCCCGGGAACGTCGCTTCGCCGCCGAGCAACCGGTCCGCGACGATCTCGGCCATCGTGTAGCCGGGGGCGATCAGGCCCCACACGCGCCCTTCGATACAAGCGACTTCGCCGATCGCCCAGACACCAGGAACGGACGTCCGGCAGGCTTCGTCGACCACGACACCGCCGCGCTCGCCGATCTGCAGACCGGCCTCGCGACCGAGCTCGTCACGCGGCCGGACACCGGCCGCGAAGACCACCACGTCGGCCGGCAGATCGGGGCCGTCGGCAACGCCCATCGCGCGGGCCGCACCTTGCGAGGTGAGCTTCACGCGCTGACACTGCGTCCCGGTCAGTACGTCGACGTCGAGGCCCTCGATCAGCCGGGCCAGCGCGGAACCGCCGCCCTCGTCGACCTGCAGCGGCATCAGCCGCGGCGCGAACTCGACGACCTTGGTGCCGGCGCCGAGCGCCCGCAGCGCGCCGGCCGCTTCCAGGCCGAGCAGACCACCGCCGACGACGACGCCGTTGACGTCCTTGCCCTCGCTCTTCAGTCGTTCGACGTACACACGCAGCGCGGCGACGTCGTCGATGGTCCGGTAGACGAAGCAGCCTTGTGCGTCGTTGTTCTTCACCGGCGGGACGAACGCGGCGGAGCCGGTCGCCAGGACGAGTTCGTCGTACCCGACCTGCTCGCCGCGCGCCGTGGTCACGGTCTTCGCCGTGGTGTCGATCGACGTGACCTGCACGCCCTTGCGCAGGTTGACCGCCGGGTCGTCCCAGAGATCCGGGTCGCCGAGGGACAGGTCCTGCGGGTCGCGGCCGGAGAAGTAGCTGGTCAGTGCGACCCGGTCGTACGGCAGCCGCGGCTCCTCGCCGAAAACCGTGATCCGGTAGTTGACGTCCGTGTCGCGCTGCCGCAGCGCCTCGACCAGCCGGTGCGCGACCATTCCCCCACCGACCACCACCACGTGCTTGGCCTTGTTCAGCTCTGCCATCGTCGCCCTCCTGCTCGGGACTGGTTCGGTCTCGCCGCGCCGGAAGCGGTCGAGCAGTTCGCCGACGGCGCCGGTGCAGCTTCCGCACCCGGTCGTCGCCCGCGTCGTGGCGGCGATGCCGGCGACACTGTCGGCACCCCCACGCCAGGCCGCTTCGATCGCGACCCTGGTGACGCCGTTGCACCTGCACACGGTCGCCACCTTCTTGTTCTGTACTGCGGGTACGTCGGGCTCGGTGAGCAGCCCGTCCGCCACCACCGGCGTACCCCGGTCTGCCAACAGCACCAGCTCGGCGGCGACCTCCGGCGCACCGACTGCCACCGCAGACCGGACCACGCCGTCCCGCAGCACGGCCCGTACGTACCGCGTCTCGTCCTCGAGCCGGACCACGGCCCCGTCCTCGTCCTTGTCGCCGAGAACGAGCAGGTCGAGGCCACCGGCCGTCACACGCACGACCTCGTAGTCAGGTAGCTGCGCTGTCTCGTTCATCAGGTGCTTCGCCAGCGCCTCGGCCTGCATCCACGCCGAGTCGACCGTGCCGGTGATGCGTCCGTCGATCTCGGCGCAGTCGCCGATCGCGTGTACCCGTGGGTCGTCCGGGCTGGTCAGCGTGGTGTCCACGACGATTCCGTCGCGCACCGTCAGACCGGTCGCCAGCTCGGTGCGGGCCCGGACACCACACGCGACGACCAGCAGATCGCCGAACACCTGGCGGCCGTTCCGCAACCGGATGGCGCGGAAACTGCCGTTCTTCTGTTCCGTTCCGTCAAGTTCCGTGTTGAGGAGGACCTCGACACCGAGCCGGCGGATCGCGCGCGTCACGCGACGTCCCGCCGACGCGCGAACCGTCTTGTCCAGCAGGGTTTCGCCGTCGTGCACCACCGTGACCGCGACTCCGCGTTCACGCAGCGCACAAGCCGTCTCGACCCCGAGCACCCCGCCTCCGAGGACGACGGCACGCCGGACCGTGCCTGTTGCCGCGACCACCGCCCGTGCGTCGTCCAGGGACCTCAGCAGCTGCCCGCCCTCGACGCCCTTCGGAACCACCGGCACAGCACCGGTCGCGAACACCAACCGGTCGTACGGGTGCTCGCGACCACCGTTGTCGGTCACAACCCGCCGTGCCCGATCCACGGCCACCGCGGTCTCGAGCGGCTCGTTGCCGACAGCAACCTCCGCGCGGCCCGCGACGTACTCGGTCAGCCGGCCCCGGTTGTACGACGGCTCGTCGCCCAGGACCGTGACGTCGTACGACGGCAACAGCTCTGCCAGCCGCCGGCCGGCCATCCCGCCGCCGATGATCACCACTCTCATGCCGGAACTCCCGTCGCTGGCAGGGCAGCGGCGGTGACTTCGACGGCACACGCCTTGAACTCGGGCATCCGCGACACGGGGTCGAGCGCGTCGTTGGTCAGCTCGTTGACCGCCTCCGTGCCACCGAAGTGGAACGGCACGAAAACGGTGTCCGGCCGGACGTCGGCCGTCACCCGCGCCGGCAGCACCATCGACCCGCGCGCGGTCCGCAACCGCAGCGGACGCCCGTCGCCGATCCCCAGCTGCGCGGCGACCCGCGGATGAATCTCGGCGTACACCTCGGGCTCGGCCTCGGCCAGCTCCGGAACCCGCCGCGTCTGCGCGCCGCTCTGGTAGTGCTGCAGCAACCGCCCCGTCACCAGATAGAGCGGTGCCTCGGTGCTGAGATCGTCCGCGACCGGGCGGTGATCGACAGGTACGACGTGCGCCCGCCCGTCCGCCGTCGGAAATCCGTCGGAAAACAGCCGCGGCGTCCCCGGATGCCCTTCGTGCGGCACCGGCCAGAACAACGCCTCGTCCGCGTCCAGGCGCTCCCAGGTGATCCCGGAGTAGTCGGCCTTCCCACCGGCACTCGCTCGCCGGAGCTCCTCGAACACCTCGGCCGGATCGGTCGAGAACCCTGGTACGTCGAGCCTTTCGGCGATCCCCGCGAAAACCGCGAGATCGCTTCGCACCTCACCCGGCGCGGCCACCGCGGCACGCCGCCGCAGTACCCGGCCTTCGAGGGACGTCATCGTCCCTTCCTCCTCGGCCCACTGCGTGACCGGAAAGACCACGTCCGCGATCAATGCCGTTTCCGACGGCACCACGTCCGCGACAACAAGGAGATCGAGAGACGCCAGGCGCTCCCGGACCGACGACAGGTGCGGCGCCGACACGAGCAGGTTGCTCCCGTGCACCAGCAGCGCCTTCGGACCATCCGTCGTACCGAGGGAGTTGATGAGCTCGACCGCGCTCTTCCCCGGCCCGGGCAGCTCGTCCGGATCCACACCCCAGACACCAGCGACGTAGGCGCGCGCCGCCGGGTCCGAGATGCTCCGGTACCCAGGCAGCTGATCCGCCTTCTGCCCGTGCTCCCGGCCGCCTTGCCCGTTTCCCTGCCCCGTGATGCAGCCGTACCCGCTGCCCAGCCGGCCCGGGAGGCCAAGCGCCAACGCGAGGTTGATGCAGGCAGTCACCGTGTCGGTGCCCTTGCTGTGCTGCTCCGCCCCGCGGCCCGTGAGGATGAACGCCCCAGCGCCGCCATGCACCGGGGCAGCCGCCGCCAGCACCCGTGCGGCCCGCCGGATCGTCGCCGCCGGAACACCGGTCACCCGCTCGGCCCGCTCGGGCCACCAGGAAGCCGTCGTCCGGACGAGCGCATCCGGATCATCGGTCCGCTCCTGCAGGTACGTCGTATCCGCCAGCCCTTCCTGCAGCACCACGTGGGTGAGTGACAGCACCAACGCGAGGTCGGTACCAGGCGTCGCCTGCAGGTGAATTCCAGCGTTTTCCTCAGTCAGACCAGCGGTTGCGGAGCGACGCGGGTCGACGACCAGAAGTCCACCCGAGTCGCGTGCGCCCTGCAGATGCGCCACCGCCGGCGGCATCGTTTCCGCGATGTTGCTGCCGACCAGGAGGACTGCTCCCGCACCGCCCAGATCGGCCAGCGGAAACGGCAGTCCGCGATCGATTCCGAACGCCCGGTTCGTCGCAGCGGCAGCCGACGACATACAGAACCGGCCATTGTAGTCCACGTTCGCCGTCTTCAGCGCCACGCGGGCGAACTTGCCCAGTGCATACGCCTTCTCGTTGGTCAGCCCGCCGCCGCCGAACACGGCGATCGCGTCCCGCCCGTGAGCGGCCTGCAACGCCTTGATCCGGTCGGAAACGAAATCCAGCGCCGCATCCCAACTCGTCTCCACCAGCTCGCCCGCGGCGTTGCGGACCAGCGGCATGGTGAGCCGGTCCGGCACCGTGAGGACCTCGGGAGCCGTCCAGCCCTTACGACACAACCCACCGCGATTGGTAGGAAAGTCGCGCGGCCGCACCTCCACCGCACCCGGCCGAGCGACCGGGTGCAGCGTGGTGGCGCACTGCAATGCGCAGTACGGACAATGGGTACGGATCACACGTGCTCCCGGCTGAGCGAACCGCCCTTGCGCAGGTAGCAGAAGTACGTCACCGCGAGGCAGATCACGTAGAACCCGCAGAACACGTACAGCGCCGGGATCAGCGAGCCGAAGTGGCTCGTCGACATCGCGAATCCACGCGGGACCAGGAAGCCGCCGTACGCACCGACCGCGGACGCGATCCCGATACAGGCCGCGGCCTCACGCCGGGCCCTGCCGGGGTCGCCCGGCGTGGTGACCCGGAACACCGCCGGAATCATCCGGTACACCGATCCGTTCGCGGCACCGCTGGCCACGAACAGGAACAAGAAGCTGATCAGGAACCCGGCGAAGCTGTCGGCCTTGAGCGCGACGACCGAGGCCAGGATGCCCAGGCCCATCACCACGAAGCAGCAGACGGTCAGCCAGGCCCCGCCGACGCGGTCGGCCAGCTTGCCGCCGAACGGCCGCGCCACCGACCCGACCAGCGCACCCAGGAAGGCGATGTGCGCCACGGTGATGGCCGGGAAGGTGGTCTTGATCAGCAGCGGGAACGCCGCGGAGAAGCCGATGAACGACCCGAACGTGCCGATGTAGAGGAACGAGATGATCCAGGTCTGCGGGCGCTTCGCGGCCGCCACCGACGCCCGGAACGACGAGGTCGCGGCGGACAGGTTGGCCATCGACTTCCACGCCCAGAAGGCGGCCAGCACGATCAGCGGCAGCCAGATCAGACCGGCCCGGTTCAGCGTCAGACCGGCGCCGGCGACGATCACGATCGGGACGACGAGCTGCACCACCGCGACGCCGAGGTTGCCGCCGGCCGCGTTGACGCCGAGCGCGAAACCCTTCTCCTTCTCCGGGTAGAAGAACGAGATGTTGGTCATACTGCTGGCGAAGTTGCCGCCGCCCGCGCCCGCCGTGGCCGCGACCAGCACCATCAGCCAGAACGGCGTGTCCGGCCGGGTCAGGAAGTACGACAGACCCACGGTCGGGACCAGCAGCAGGCTGGCGGACACGATCGTCCAGTTCCGGCCGCCGAACTTCGGTACGGCGAACGTGTACGGCAACCGCAGTGTCGCGCCGACCAGGCTCGGCAGCGCGACCAGCCAGAACAGCTGGTCCGTCGTGTAGGTGAAGCCCGCCTTGGGCATCGACACCACGACGATGCTCCACAGCTGCCACACCGAGAAGCCGAGGAACTCGGCGAAAATCGAGGGCCAGAGGTTCCGCCGCGCGACCGCACGGCCCTTCTCGGCCCAGAACGTGGCGTCCTCGGGATCCCAGACATCGATCCACCGCCCGCGTCGCGGCGCCTCGACCGTTCCGACCGTACCGGTCTGGTCGCGGGTGGTGGCGACCTCCGGTCCTGCCTCGAGCGTCATCGCGTGTCTCCGATCATCCGACCTGTTCGATTAGGCCAGGACGCTATGACCGGGGTGTTTCCACGTAGTCATCTTGTTGTTACGTCGCCGAAACGGCTCCCGCACACCCGTCGGCGGGTGGTGAGAGGTTCCGGGTACTGTTCCTGGGTGAACCGGTGGAGGTGGAGGGCGGGGATCGCCGCCGTACTGATCGTTTGGCTCGTGCTGGGCGCCCTCGGCGGGCCGGCGGTCGGAAAGCTGAGCGAGGTCCAGCAGAACGACAACGCCAACTTCCTTCCGAAACAGGCCGAGTCGACGGTGGTCGCCAACGAGACCGCCAAGTTCGTCGACTCCAAGGCGCTGCCGTACTTCGTCCTGATCAAGCGTGACTCCGGCATCACGGCCGCCGACCTCGCCAAGGTCAAGGCGTTCCAGGCGAGGCTCCCCGGGCTCGACCTCGGCGCCGGCAAGAAACTCGGCGACTATCTGACCGGCCCGGCCACGCCGGCAGTCCCGTCGGAGGACCGCAAGGCCCTGCTGCTCACGGTGCAGATCGACCAGGACCGCGCCGACGAGGTGGTCGAGGAGAGCGAAACGGTCCTGTACGCCGTCGCGGACACCCTGCGGACCGACATCAAGCAGGACCTCACACCAACTGGTCTCACCGTCTACGTGACCGGCCCGGGCGGGGTGTTCGCGGACTTCGTGGTCGCGTTCAGCGGGATCGACGGGATCCTGCTCGGGGTCGCGCTCGCGGTCGTGTTCGTGATCCTGCTGATCGTGTACCGCAGCCCGATCCTCCCGGTCGCCGTACTACTCACCGCGGTCTTCGGTCTCGCGCTCGCCGCGCTCGTGGTCTATCCGCTGGCGAAGAACGGCGTACTGCAACTGAACGGTCAGAGCCAGGGCATCCTCTTCATCCTGGTCGTCGGCGCGGCGACCGACTACTCGTTGCTACTCGTCTCCCGTTACAAAGAGGAGTTGCACGACTACGACAGCAAGTTCCAGGCGATGCGCGTCGCGTGGCGAGCCTCGATCGAGCCGATCGCGGCCAGCGCGGCGACGGTCATCCTCGGCCTGCTCTGCCTTCTGCTCTCGCAGCTCGGCAGCACGAAGGGCCTCGGGCCGGTCGGCGCGCTCGGGATCGCCGGTGCGCTGATCGCGTCGATGACGTTCCTGCCCGCGATCCTGCTCGCGTTCGGACGGCGGATCTTCTGGCCGTCGATCCCGCGCGTCGACCACGTGCACTCCAGCGACCAGGTCGGCGGACGCCGGCTCTGGGGACGCGTGTCGGGTCTGGTCGGCCGGCGTTCCCGGCGGGTCTGGGCGATCACGGCGCTGGCGTTGCTGGCTTGCGCCGCGTTCCTGCCGACGTTCAAGGCGAGTGGTACGTCGCAGGAGGACCTGTTCCTGAACAAGGTCGAGTCGGTCACCGGTCAGGAGGAGCTGGCCAAGCACTTCGACGCCGGAGCGGGTACGCCGGTGCAGATCCTGACCCCGGTCGCACTGGCAGATCAGGTGGTCCAGACCGCGACGAAGGTCGACGGTGTCGGCGGAGCCTCCGCCTCGGCCGCGCCCGGCGTACCGCCGAAGGTGGTGGACGGCAAAGTACTGGTCCAGGCCACGTTGAAGGTGCAGGCCGACTCACCGGACGCGACCAAGGTGGTCAAGCACCTGCGGACCGAACTCGACAAGGTGAGCCCGGACATCCTGGTGGGCGGCAACACCGCGATCAATCTCGACGTACTGGACGCCGCGCAACGCGACCTGCGGGTGATCATCCCGACCATCCTCGCGGTCATCTTCGTCGTCCTGATGCTGCTGCTGCGTTCGCTGGTCGCCGCGATCCTGCTGGTGATCGCGAACGTGCTTTCGTTCGGGGCGACAGTCGGGGTCAGTGCGCTGATGTTCAACCACGTCTTCAAGTTCCCCGGCGCCGACCCGGGCATCCCGCTCTACGCGTTCGTCTTCCTGGTTGCCCTGGGCATCGACTACTCGATCTTCCTGATGACCCGCGTCCGCGAGGAATCCCAGGAGCACGGCACCAGACCCGGCATCCTCGTCGGCCTGGCCGTCACCGGCGGCGTGATCACCTCCGCCGGCGTGGTCCTCGCCGCCACCTTCTCCGCCCTCGCCGTCCTCCCCATCCTCTTCCTGGCCCAAATCGCCTTCATGGTCGCCTTCGGCGTCCTCCTCGACACCACCGTCGTCCGCTCCCTCCTGGTCCCCTCCCTGGCCCACGACCTCGGCAAAAAGGTCTGGTGGCCCAGCAAACTCGCCAAGCGCCCGTAGGGCGGGATTGTCCCCGCCTGCTCAGGGCTTCTTGAGGGAGGCGAGTTCGGTGCGGTTGGAGACGCCGAGTTTGGCGTAGACGTGGGCCAGGTGCGTCTTGACCGTGCCGCGGCTCATAAAGAGGCGTTCGCCGATCTCCGGGTTGCTGAGGCCTTCGACCGCGAGCGCGACCACCTGTTCCTCGGTGGGGGTGAGGCTGGCCCAGCCGGATGACGGGCGGCCGCGGGCGCCTCGGGTACGCCGGGCATAGGCGACGGCCTCGTCCAACGGGAGTGCCGACTCGTCCCCTTGCGCCAGCTGGATGAGGGTCGGGAGGTCGGGGGGTGTTGCCAGGCCGAACTCCGCCCGGGCCGTGGTTGCCGCCGCCGACAGGCGGGTTGCGTCGGAGGTGCGGTTGGTGTGGATTGCCAGCAGGGCAAGGGATTCCAGGCTGTCGATGACGTACGTGCGCAGCCCGTGGTCGACGCGGATGGTGAGCGCCTGGTGCAGGAGGTCTGCTGCCTTGTCCGGTTGTTCGGCGATCGCGATGCGACCGAGTTGATCGAGCGCGTCGGCCAGAATCCGCGGGAGGTTGTAACGACGGGCCAGCTCCGCGGCGCGTTCGAGCAGGTCGGTCGCGTCCTGTCCACGGGCGCGCTCGGCGGCGGCGACCGTGGGCAGCAGCATCGCAGGCACGAACGTCTCCGCGAGCGGGCTGTCCGGTGCGGTGTCGCGGGCCAGCCACTCGACCGCTGCGTCGTACTCGCCGCTCCAGAACGAGACCAGCCCCATCACCTGACCGAGATTCGGTACGACGGCGCCCGCCGTGTCGGCCAGCTCGAGCAGCGGCCGCATCAACTCGCGGGCTTCGTCGAGGCGGCCCGTTCTGGCCAGCACCGACGCCAGTTGCCCGCGCGCGGTGCCGACGCGGTGGAAGTCGGCGAGCGGTTCGGCAGCGGCCAGGGCGCGTTCGGCGATCTCGACCGCCTTCAACGGTTCGCCGGTGGAGACCAGGCTCTCGGACCAGACCGTCAGCACGGTCGAAGCGATACCGCGTTCGCCGCTGGTGGTCAGGCCGTCGGCGGCGCGATCGAGCAGCGGACGGAGCTCGTCATGACGGTCCCAGAGCGAGAGCAGTACGCACTGCAGGGCGACGTTCGCGTTCCGCGCCGATTCGTCACCGATTCCGTCGGCCAGCCGTACACCTTCCGCCGTCAGATCCCACGCCTTCTGGAAGTCCCTGAAGAACTCCCCGACCGCGACCAGTGCAAGGAACAGCGAACGCAGCCGGTCGTCACCCAACTCGGTCGCGAGTTCGAGTCCACGACCCGCGGCGTCGTACCCGAACGGATCGACCGTGTCGGCAACCGTCGCGTACCCGTAGAGCAAACGAGCCTGCAGCAACGATCTGTCGTCCGGCGCACGCTCGATCGCGCGGCGCAGGCAGCCGATGCCCTCGTTGCCGGTTGCCTGCAGGTTCCACAGCCACCGAAGCGCCGCGGCCAATCGCCGGCCGCGCTCGGGATCGTCCGCGGACAGCCCGTGTTCCAGGGCGGCCCGGTAGTTCTCGCGATCCGGTTCGATCAGGACTCGCCACGCGTCCCGATCCTTGTCCAGCAAGGGTTCTGCCGCCTCGGCGACCTGGAGGAAATGATCGAGATGCCGATCCCGTACGTCGTCATCGGCCGTCAAACGTGTTCCGGCGTACTCGCGGATCGTCTCCAGCAACCGGTACCGTCCGCCCTCGGCGACAACGAGCGATTTGTCGACAAGCCGCGCGAGAACCTCGAGTACGGCGCCGCAGACGGCCGATGCGGCGTCGAGAGCGAACCCTCCGGCGAAGACCGAGAGCCGGCGGAAGACCTGACGCTCGTCCTCGTCGAGCAGGTCGTAGCTCCAGTCGATGGATGCGGCGAGCGTGCGCTGGCGAGCCGCGACGCCACGGACGTTCTTGGTCAGCAGGCCGAACCGATCGCTCAGGCCTGCTTCGATCTGCGTCGGCGTCAGCGTGCGGGTCCAGGCGGCAGCGAGCTCCAGGGCGAGCGGGATCCCGTCGAGACGCGCGCAGATCGAGCGGATCGCCTGATCGGACTCCGACTCCGACGATCCAGCCGGTTCGGATTCCGACGGCGTCGCCTGCTTCGTGTCCGGAAAGCCGGTGCCAGAGCGTTCGAGAAACAGCGCCCGGGCTTCGTCGGGGGCGAGGGCAGGGACTCGCCAGATCGCCTCGCCAGGGATGTCCAGCGGCTCGCGACTGGTCGCGAGGACGGTGATCTCCGGGCAGCCGGTTTGCAGGGCGACGACGAACTCGGCGACGCCCTCGATGATCTGCTCGCAGTTGTCGAGGCAGATCAGTGCCCGCTTGGTTCGCAGCTGGCCGATCAGCAGACGGTCGCCGGATTCGACCAGGAGACCGCTCGCGGCTGCGACCACCTCAGGGATCTGCGCACTGTCGGTGACTGCGGAGAGATCGACCCACCAGACGCCGTCCGGCCAGCGTTCGGCCAGTTGCGCCGCGGTCTGCGCGGCCAGCCGGGTCTTTCCGCTACCGCCTGGCCCGGTCAGCGTCACGAGGCGGCTGCCGGACAGCTGGGTTCGGAGCGCTGCGACCTGGGTCTCGCGGCCGATGAAGCTGGTGAACATGACGGGAAGATTGTTCGGCACCCGATCGAGGGAACGCAGCGGCTCGTTCGTGGTGGTGAGCTCGAAGATCCGCTCGGGCGAACCGAGATCACGCAAGCGGTGCACGCCGAGGTCGGTCAGGTCCGGAGCGTTCCGGAGGCCCGCGACAGTTGTTGCAGTGAGCAACGTTTGACCGGGGTTGGCGAGAGCCAGCAACTGTTCGGCGTGGCGGACCGCGGGCGTGGCGGCCGGTGCGGCGTGCAGGGCGATCCGGAGGAGTTCACCGGCGGGCACGCGGGAGGCGGCCTCACGGAGCGTCCCGGCCGCGGCGATCGCGTCTGCCGCGTCGTCGTACACCAGGACAGGCTGCCCGGCATCCCGGCGTACCAGCTGCTCCCCCGGTAGCTCGGCGGCCAGGCCGGCCAGGCGCTCGTAGGCGGGTGCGCTGGCGGCACCGGCGTACGACGCGATCAGAACTGTCACCCCACCCATGGACGCCAGTCTGCCATTCGGCTGTGTCGGGTCGCCCTTGTCCACAGTATTCGCTAACCTCCGGTCAGAGGGGGGTCGAGGAAGTGAGGAGCCTCATGGCGGACACCCAGTCGACTGACCACGGACGATTCGCACTACCGACCAAGAACCTGCCCGCACCGCAGGTTCGCGACCTGCCCGATCCGCCCACCAAGACCTGGAAGATCATCGGCCCCGGCATGGTCGGCGCCGGGGTGGGTCTGGCGTCGGGAGAGTTCATCCTCTGGCCCTACATCTCCAGCCAGGTCGGCCTGGTGTTCCTCTGGGGCGCCGTCGTCGGCGTGGTGGTCCAGTGGTTCCTGAACATGGAGATCGAGCGGTACACGCTGGCAACTGGTGAGACAGCGTTGACCGGCTTCAACCGGTACGGGAAGCACTGGGGCCTGTTCTTCGCGATCATGACGTACTTCGCGAACCTCTGGCCGGGCTGGGCGACGAGCTCGGCGAGCATGCTCACGTACCTGTTCGGCGCCGGCAACCCGCGCTGGATCGCGATCGGCATGCTGGTACTGATCGGCGCGATCCTGACCCTCGCGCCGGTCGTCTACGTGATGCTCGAGCGGCTGATCGCGGTGAAGATCGCCGCCGTCGCGCTGCTCGTGATCCTCGCGCTCGCGTTCGCGATCCGCGGGAAGACGTACGGCGCGCTCGGGGACGCGGTCACGCACCCGCAGTTCCCGGCCGAGCAGCTCGGGTTCGCGCTCGTGATGGGCGCGATCGCGTACGCCGGAGCAGGCGGCGGCCAGAACCTCGTGCAGAGCAACTGGATCCGTGACAAGGGCTTCGGGATGGGCGTGCATGTGCCGCGACTGACGTCACCGGTGACCGGTGAGACCGAGGCCGACCCGACCGCCAACGGATACACGTTCCCGCCGAACGACGAGAACCTGGCCCGCTGGAAGCGCTGGTGGAAGTTCGCGAACATCGAGCAGGCCGCGACCTTCGTGGCGATCACTGTCGTCACGATCGTCTTCACCTCGATGCTTGCCCACGCCACCCTCTTCGGTGACAGCAACGTGAAGAACAACATCGGCTTCCTGAAGATCGAGGGTACGACGCTGCAGACCCTGGTCGGCGGCTGGTTCGGCTACCTGTTCTGGGCAATCGGCGCCTTCTCGCTGTTCGCCGCGGCGGCCGGCATCGTCGACTACACGTCGCGGCTGGCGGCCGACATGGTCAAGGCCAGGTACCTGCGCGAATCCGGCGTCACCGAGTCCAAGCTGTACTTCTGGCTGGTCTGGGGACTGGTTGCCTTCGGCATCATCGTCCTGCTGGCCGGCCTCACGCAGCCGCTGGTGCTCCTGGTGATCTCCGCCTGCACCGCCGGCACCATGATGTTCGTCTACTCCGGCCTGCTGTGGTGGATGAACTCGAGGGCGCTCCCGCGCGCCATCCGGATCACCACCTGGCGCTCGGCGGTCCTGTGGTTCTCGTTCCTGGCCTTCGGATTCCTGGCCGTCTTCACCATCATCGACCAGGCCAAGAAGCTCTAGAGCGCTCAGCCCCGGGGGCCGTAGGCCTCCGGGGCTCCGTTGACCGTGGTGAAGAGGGAGTAGACCGACGTGGTCGCGGTGAGGAAGAGGCGGTTGCGTTTCGGGCCGCCCCAGGTGAGGTTGCTGACGGTTTCGGGGACCAGGAGTTTGCCGAGCAGCGTGCCGTCGGGGTGGTAGATGTGCACGCCGTCCGCGGCCGACGCCCAGACGCGGCCCTGGGTGTCGAGGCGGATGCCGTCGAAGATGCCGTTGCCGCACTCCGCGAACAGCTCGCCGCCGCTCAGCTTGTCGCCGTCGACGGTGAAGACGCGGATCGTCCCCTGCTCCGAATCGGTGATGTAGAGCAACGACTCGTCGAGTGAGAACGCGAGCCCGTTCGGCCGGTCGAAGTCGTCGGCGACGCGGGTCAGCCCGCCGTCCGGCGCGACCCGGTACACGTGGCAGCCGCCGGTCTCGATCTCGCCCTTGTACCCCTCGTAGTCGCTGTCGATCCCGTACGCCGGATCCGTGAACCAGACCGACCCGTCGCGCTTCACCACTACGTCGTTCGGGGAGTTCAGCCGCTTCCCGTCGTACTCGTGGGCGAGCACGGTGATGCCGCCGTGGTGTTCGGTCCGCGTCACGCGCCGGTTGCCGTGCTCGCAGCTCACCAGCCGGCCCTCGGTGTCGCGGGTGTGGCCGTTGGTGTTGCCGGCCGGGTGCCGGAAGACGGAGACCTGGTACGACGTTTCGTCCCAGCGCAGGATGCGGTCGTTCGGGATGTCGCTCCACAACAGGTAGCGGCCCGCGGCGGAGTACACCGGGCCTTCGACCCAGCGGCCGCCGGTCCACAGCCGTTCGAGGCGGCTGTCGCCACGGATACCGTCGAAGCGGTCGTCCAGCTTCTCCCAGACGGCCGGCGCGGTCCCTGCCAACGGCTCGAGAATTCCCGTCATCACGACTCCTCGCGAACTCGGCTGCGAACACTCGCGGAAGAGCCTATGTGGTTCTCCCGCGCTATCTCGGGGCGGCCTGCACGTTGGTCAGCCACGACCACACCGAGGTGGTCGCGGTGATGAAGAGGCGGTTGCCCTTCGGGCCGCCGAAGGTCAGGTTGGACACTACGTCCGGGAGCATCAGCTTGCCGATCAGCGTGCCGTCGGGATCGAAGCAGTGCACGCCTTCGTGCGTCGCCGCCCAGACCCGGCCGGTGCTGTCCAGCCGGATGCCGTCGAACATCCCGCCCTCGCATGGTGCGAACACCTCACCCCCGGTCAGCTTCTCGCCGTCCACCTCGAACCGGCGGATGTGCTTGCCCGGTGTGTCGACGACGTACAACTGACTCTCGTCGTTGGAGAAGGCGAGCCCGTTCGGACGGATGAAGTCGTCCGCGACGACGGTCAGTGCGCCGTCCGGAGCGATCCGGTAGACGTGGCAACCGTCGATCTCCTGCTCGGCGGCGTGTCCCTCGTAGCTCGAGGTGATCCCGTACGGCGGGTCGGTGAACCAGATCGACCCGTCGCTGCGTTCGACCACGTCGTTCGGGCTGTTCAACCGCCGCCCGTCGAGATGCGAGGCGAGGACCGTCAGGCTGCCGTCGTACTCCGTTCGCACCACCTGGCGATCGCCCTGCGAGCAGCTGATCAGGCGGCCGGCGCGGTCGATGGTGTTGCCGTTGATGTAGCCGGACGGCTGACGGAACACGCTGACCTGGCCGGAGAGCTCGTCCCAGCGGAGCAGCCGGTCGTTCGGGATGTCGCTGAAGACGAGGCAACGCCAGGCCGGCGAGTACGCCGGTCCTTCGAGCCAGCGGCCGCCGTCGTACAGGCATTCGAGGTACTCGTCGCCCGCGATCTTGGTGAAGCGCTCGTCGAGCACCACGAGCTCGGCCCGGAGCCGCGGCGGCGCGGCGTTGAGTGTGATCGTCATATTCGGAACGCTATCCTGTCTCTGACAGCTCAGACAGAATGAGATTTGGTTTGTGACCGATATGACAGTAGATGATCTGGATCGCGGGTTGCTGGCCGCGTTGCAGGAGGACGCCGGGCAGTCGTACGCCGCGCTCGGGCAGGCGGTCGGACTCTCGGCCGGATCCGCCCACGAGCGGGTCCGGAAACTGAAGGCGGCCGGCGTGATCCGACGTACGACGGTCGACGTCGACCCGGCCGCGGTCGGGCTCGGCGTACTGGCGTTCGTCATGCTCGAGTCAGGCGCCTGGATGGGCGACGAGCCGACCTTGAAGGCGTTGCGGAAGATCCCGGCGGTCGAAGAGGCGCACATCATTGCGGG
This sequence comes from Kribbella sp. VKM Ac-2571, assembly GCF_004362255.1. NCBI lineage: Bacteria > Bacillati > Actinomycetota > Actinomycetes > Propionibacteriales > Kribbellaceae > Kribbella > Kribbella sp. VKM Ac-2571. The sequence continues at coordinate 366,381 of NZ_SNWS01000004.1, read as the reverse complement.
GCCGGCGTCGGTCCTGGTGAAGGTCCGCACGGCGACCACCGAGGACCTGCAGGCGACCCTGCGGGCACTCCACCAGGTGGACGGGGTGACCAGCACTCAGACAGTCGTCGTCCTGGAGACCTTCTTCGAGAGACAACCCACCGTGCTGTGATCGTGGTGTGAGCAACACCCTGCCCGCGGGACGGCTGCTTCACCCTAGACTCGGGCCAGCCGAAGGGAGTCGCTGTGTCCGACAGCTTGCAGATCACCAAGGTGCTGGTCGCCAACCGGGGCGAGATCGCCGTCCGGGTCGTCCGGGCCGCCGCCGACGCGGGGCTGGGCAGCGTCGCCGTGTACGCCGACCAGGACCGGGACGCGCTGTTCGTCCGGCTCGCCGACGAGGCCTACGCGCTGGACGGGTCGACACCGGCCGACTCCTACCTGAACATCGCCAAGATCCTGGACGTGGCGGCCCGCTCGGGCGCGAACGCCGTACATCCGGGCTACGGCTTCCTGGCCGAGAACGCCGCGTTCGCCCAGGCGGTGATCGACGCCGGGCTGATCTGGATCGGGCCGCCGCCGTCGGCGATCGACTCGCTCGGCGACAAGGTCAAGGCGCGGCACATCGCGGAGAAGGTCGGCGCGCCACAGGTCCCCGGTACGCCGGACCCGGTGGCAAACGCCGACGAGGTCGTGGCGTTCGCCCAGGAGTACGGGCTGCCGATCGCGATCAAGGCGGCGTACGGCGGTGGCGGGCGCGGGATGAAGGTCGCGCGGACGCTGGAGGAAATACCGGAGCTGTTCGAGTCGGCCACCCGCGAGGCTGTCAGCGCGTTCGGACGCGGTGAGTGCTTCGTCGAGCGGTACCTGGACAAGCCGCGGCACGTCGAGACCCAGTGCCTGGCCGATGCCCACGGCAACGTTGTCGTCGTGTCGACGCGGGACTGCTCGCTACAGCGCCGGTACCAGAAGCTCGTCGAGGAGGCGCCGGCTCCGTTCCTGTCGCCCGAGCAACTGGAACTGCTCTACTCGTCGTCGAAGAAGATCCTCCGCGAGGCCGGGTATGTCGGCGCCGGGACGTGCGAGTTCCTGGTCGGGCAGGACGGGCTGATCTCGTTCCTCGAGGTGAACACCCGCCTGCAGGTCGAACACCCGGTCTCCGAGGAGGTCACCGGGCTCGACCTGGTCCGGGAGATGTTCCGGATCGCCAACGGCGAAGAGCTCGGGTACGACGACCCGGAGATCTCCGGGCACTCGATCGAGTTCCGGATCAACGCCGAGGACGGCGGGCGCGGATTCCTGCCCGCTCCGGGGACGTTGACGCGCTGGCACGCGCCGTCGGGTCCGGGTGTCCGTCTCGACGGCGGATACGACCAGGGCGAGACCGTGCCGGGCGCGTTCGATTCACTGGTCGCGAAGCTCATCGTCACCGGGCGGGACCGGACGCAGGCGCTGGAGCGGTCGCGCCGGGCGTTGCGTGAGTTCGTCGTCGAGGGCATGCCGACGGTCATCCCGTTCCACGCTGCGGTCGTCTCCGACCCGGCCTTCGTCGGGACGGACGGGTTCAAGGTCCACACCCGCTGGATCGAGACCGAGTACGACAACCAGCTCACGCCGTACGACGGCCCGACCGCCGAGGCGCCGTCCGACGCCGAGCGCGAGAAGGTCACCGTCGAGGTCGGGGGCAAGCGGCTCGAGGTCGTTCTGCCCGCCGGGCTCGGTGCGATCGGTGCCGCGCCCGCTGCCGCCGGGGCGAAGAAGAAGCCGTCGCGCCGGGCGGGCGGGACGAAGAGCTCGGCCGCGTCCGGCGACTCGCTGACGTCGCCGATGCAGGGCACGATCGTCAAGATCGCCGTCGAGGAAGGCGCGACCGTCGCCGAGGGCGACCTGATCGTGGTCCTTGAGGCGATGAAGATGGAGCAGCCCCTGAACGCCCACAAGTCCGGCACCGTCACCGGCCTCAGCGCGGAGGTAGGCGCCACCGTCTCGGCGGGCGCCGCGATCTGCGAGATCAAGGACTGATGCCCTCCGACCCCGCGCAGGACGCCGCTGACGATGCGGCGTACCTGCCGGTGCCGGTGATCGACGCGGTGGCGATCGACTGTACAGATCCGGAGCGGCTCGGGCAGTTCTGGCAGGCACTGCTCGGCGGCGAACTGCGCCCCGAGCACGACGGCGTCGCCGAACTTCACGGCGGGCGGATGCGACTGGACTTCGCGCGGGTCCCCGACGGTAAACAGGGCCGCAAGAACCGCCTCCACCTGGATCTCTACGTCCCCCCGGACACCAAGGACCGCTCCATCGCCCGCGCCCTCTCCCTCGGCGCCACCCGAGCCGACGACATCTACGACGGCGGCCTCTGGCAGGTCCTCCGCGATCCCGAGGGCAACGAATTCTGCCTCGTCTGGGGCGCCGACCACCCCTGACACCACATCTGATCACCCCCGCAGGTGACTGGGAAGTAGCAATAGCCTGTTCCCAGTCACCGGCAGCTGTTCCAACTGCACCGAGCGCGCAGCTGCTGGACCGCGGACGACCTGGGCGTCTGGCATAGTCCGGATGTTATGGATCGGTCGGTAGCGGAGTCGTGGGGTTCGATCATCAGGTGGCTGGAGGAGCACCTGCCGCATGCGCTGGAGCACCTGCAGCCGCCGGCCTCCTGGGGTGAGATCTCCACCCTCCGCACGACCATGAACCGTCGTCTGCCAAGCGATCTGATCGCTTGGCTGACGCTGAACAACGGCTTCGGCTGGAAGGCGGACTTCGGGAGACTCATCCCGTTCCTCTACATCCCGATGGGGATCGACCGGATGCTGCGCGACCGCGAGATGCTGCGGAACGTCACTGCCACGGTCTTTCCGGAGCGGCCGATCGCCAGGGAGCGGGATCCGGCCGGCACCAGGTCGTTCGAGTGGCTGGACGCCTTCCTGCCGATCGGCGACGCGGGCACCGACATCCATCTCTTCGTCGACCTCCGCGAGGGCGACCAGTTCGGCTGTGTCAGCACCTTTGACTACGAGTCGGCCGGATCCTCCATCCCGGAATGGTTCAGCATTTCCGAGATGCTCGCTGACGTCGCGGACGCGCTCGTGCTCAATCAGCCTGCGCTGCAGGACCACGGCCGCCGGTATCACGCCGGCATCCGCTTCCCCACCGGTCCTCCGCACGGTTGGCGGCCCTACATCGACGAAAGCCGCCTTCGGTGGGAAATGGTGCCTCTGGATTGACAGACAGTTCTCAGGTTTTCGCTGTAGGTTCCCTGCAGGTGTCTCGGTGAGGAGGGTTACTGCATGTCCAAGAAGACCCATCAGCAGCAGCTGGCGGCGCGGAAGGCGAAGCGGCAGGCTGAGCGGGAGCTCGAGCGACGGCGACAGCGGCGGAATCTGGGGATCACCATGACTGCGGTCGCGGCGGTGGTCGTGGTCCTCGTGGGGGCTTTCGTGGTGTTCGGTGTGGGTGGCCACGACAAGCCGGCCGCCTCCTCGTCGGCCGCGCCGGAGAACAAGCCGGCCAGCATCCCGACCGCGATGGCACCGGCCCCGAAGCGCGCGACGCCACTCGCGTCCGAGGTCAACTGCACGTACAAGAAATCCGCCGAACCGGCCGCGAAGAAGGTCAACGCGCCCGCCGACGGGAAGGTCAAGGCGTCGGGTACGTCGAAGGTCAGCCTGAACACGTCCATCGGCGACCTGCAGCTCACCCTGGACAGCGCGCTCGCGCCCTGCACGGTGAAGAGCTTCCTGAGCCTGGTCGGCCAGAAGTACTTCGACAACACCAAGTGCCACCGGCTGACGGTCGGTGAAGGCCTGCAGGTGCTGCAGTGCGGCGACCCGAGCGGGACCGGCTCCGGTGGACCGGGCTACAGCTTCGCGGACGAGGTGTACCCGACGCTGAAGTACGGCCGCGGCATCCTCGCGATGGCGAACTCCGGCGCGAACACGAACGGCAGCCAGTTCTTCATCGTGTACGGCGACGCCTCCGGGCTCACCCCGCAGTACACGGCGTTCGGGACGATCGACGAACCGAGCGTGAAGCTGATCGACAAGGTCGCGGAGGCCGGCGTCACGCCGCAGAACGGCCCCCAGGACGGCACGCCGATCACGCCGGTGGAGATCAAGACAGCATCAGCAGCAGCCTGAGACAGAACCACCGCGCCGCCCGCCCCCTGAGGGGACGGGCGGCGCGGTGTTGGCTGTTTCCTTGGCGTCAGGCCAGCAGGTGGTACTGCGAGCGCGGCCACGCCAGGAGCGCGTGGACCTGGGTGATGCCGGACTGCTGCAGCAGCTCGACCGATCCTTCACGGAACTTGTAGAGGTTGGTCGCGGGGTCCCGGGTGGTGTTCCAGTTGTAGTCGGCGTACGACTGCATCGCCTTGCGGTAGCGGGGATCCGGCGCGACCGAGTCCAGGATCAACAGGTTCTTGAACCAGATCGAGTTGAACGCCGCACCGTTCTTCGCCAGGATCTCGGGCGTGTTGTAGAACGTCAGCGAGGCGTTCGCGACCGACTTCGCGTCGCGCAGGTACCTGACGTCACCCGTTGCCTTGAACAACAACACGCCGGCGCCGAGCATCACGCCCTGGTTGTAGCTCCACTGCGTCTTCTCGATGTTGCCGGCCAGGTCGATGTGGTCCCAGTACAGCCCGTTCGGCGCGAGCATGCAGTCCTGCGCCCACTGGTACATCCGCTGGGCCCAGGTCAGGTACGACTTGTCCCGCGTCAGCAGGTACAGGTGCGCCCCGAGCTCGGCGCCCGGGCCGTTCGACACCGTGTTGCGGTCCTGGCTCCACGGCGCCTGGGTCCAGTACACGCCACCGGCGCACGGGTGCGACGGATCGGTGTCCCAGCCGTGGACGACGAGCGCGAAGATCTCCTTGGCGCGAGCGAGGGCAGCACGGTCACCAGTCCGCTTGAACCGCTGGATCAGGTTCAGCCCGATCCACTCGTTGTCGTCGTAGAACTTGTCGCCGCCCTGACCGTTCGGCGGCCGGACGTACGAGTCGTACCCGGTCGGCGTCGTCCCGGCGTTCCAGTAGAACTCGTACGCCGCGAGCCGCCGATCGGCCTCCGCGGAGCCGGCGCGGCCCGCACCCGGTACGCCGGCCAGGTCCTCGGCCGCGATCGCCGCCTGCGAATACGGCCAGACGTACGAATACGGGTTGCTCTGGGTGTTCGGGTACTCCTCCAGCAACAGCCCCTTGCCGGCGTCGAAGTACTTGTTGATCGCGTCGTACGACGCACGCGCCCGAGCGGCTGCGGTCGGGTCGGTCCCGGCGTCGGCGGCACTGGCCGTGGTCATGTTCAGCGATCCGAGGACCGCGACCGCGAGCACTCCGGCGGCCAGACGAGTTGATATACCAATCTTTCTGCGCATCGACCTGCTCCTCCTGGGCGGTGGTTGACAGCGATGTCATGTTTAACCGCAGCACCGACACCCCGTCAATGCCTCAGCCATCAGGCGCTGGGAGCAGAACAGTTGGTATATCAAGAAGTGCGGGCCGGGAAGCTGATCCACGCGGACCGCAGGTGGAGCCGGATCCGCACCTGGTCGGCTGTCAGCACACGCTTTCCGCGCGATCCGGCAGCCTCGACGGTGAGCGCCCGCCCGCCGCCCGGGCCGACGCCGGTCCGCTTCAGGACCCGGACGTAGCGGATCGAGCCGACGTCGAAGACCGCCTGCATCTGGGCGGCCGTCCGGGTCACCGTCCAGGTCACGTTCGGGTTCCCGTTCTTCGGGTACGCGTCCCAGCCGTCCACCTTGGTGAGCTGGTACGGCGCATCGCCCGCCGCCGTCGCTCCGCCGTTCGACGAGGAGAACTCCGCGATGATCGGATTCCCCCTGTAGAGCCGGACCTGTCCCGCGGTCGCCGCGATCGCGTTGTTCGTCGACGTCTCCTCCGAGTCGTACCCGCCGTACACCTGACAGGACGTCGTGTCGCACAAGTCATACGCTTTCCGCGCCGCGCGGGCCCGGTGGAACACCGAATAGGTGCGGGCGGCAACGGCCTGCGCCTGCAACGCAGCCGGCCGCCAGCTCGACAGCGACTCCCGTGGTACGACGCCCCGCAGGTAGTACTCGAGCGGCAGCACGTTCACCGTGTCCAGATGCGCCCCGGACACGTCGATCGCCCGCAGCGCACCCCGATACCGGCGGACGGCGCCACTCGGCAGGACCAGCCCGATCACGGCCGCTCCCTCGAACTGCGCCATCCCCGTGAACGTCTTGTAGAGCGTCCATTTCCGGGTCTTCGCGTCGTACGAGCTGACCTTCGTGCCGTGCTCGCCGTTCGGGTCGATCGACCACTGACTCCTGGTCGATGCCCTGGGCAACGCGTAGACCTTGCCGGTGGCCAGCGAGCGGACCGCGAGCCCGCTCACCGCGCCGACCCGCACGCCGTCGGTGGTGTCGGCGCTGATCCGGACCCGGATGCTGCCGGTCGCCTTCCCGGTCGTCGTCCCCGGGTAGTAGAAGTCGAGGATCTGCTTCACCGGCTTCCCGGCCAGCGCCGCACCCTGCGCGCCGTACTGCGACAGTCCGCGGCCGTGCCCGAATCCGCGCCCGTTGATCGTCGTGTCCGGCGCCGCGTCCGGGACGACCTCGCGCGCCTGGGCGGTCGCACTGATCGCCGTGGACGACAGCACCACCAGCGCGATCGCACGTTTCCTCATGATGATCTCCCGTAGACAAGATGGACCTGACGGTCACGGCGGTCCCAGACCAGCCAGCCGCGCTGGAACTTCTGCCGCGAGCCGCCCGTGACCTGATAGGCATCCGTGATCGGCAGGCCGAGCCGCGCGCTGCCGGCCCCGAGCCGCCGGTACCGGGTCCGGAAAGCGCCGGACGTGGAATGCGGGCCGGTGGCAACGGAGTAGAAGACGTCGCGGGTGCCGAAGTACGTCGCCCAGCCGGTCCGGGTCCGGTGCTCGCCCCAGAACGGCTGGCCGAGGTTCCGGAAACCGAGTTTCCGCGCGTACTCGTAGATCGGGGTCGAGAAACTTCCGCTCATCAAGGTGTTCACGCGCTGCTTCAGCCAGCGGAGCTTGTTGTACAGCTGGGTTCCCGGGCACGCGGTCGCCTTGGTGTCGCGGTGTCCGGAAACCGTGTGCAGGCGGCTTCCGTCGAGCACGATCGTGGCCAGCGGCGACCTGTAGTTGGCATCCAGTTTCCAGGCGATCACACGCGCCGTGGACTCCAGCATCGCCGGCGGCGGTGCGGTCTGCTCGAAGTTTCCGATCACCGCGACGCCGAACGAGTTCGCGTTGAACGACGACGTGTGCGCGCCGAGCACCGGCAGCTGCGCACCGCCGTACCGGCCCTCGAAGACGCGGCCGAAGCGGTCGACGAGGAAGTTGTATCCGAGGTCGCACCAGCCGCGGCTCTTCACGTGGTACGCGTACATCGCCCGCACCATCGCCGGAACCTGTGTGCGGGTGTAGTCGTTCCGATCGGCGGTGTGGTGGACGAACGCCGCCAGCACAGTCTTCGTGTACTTCGGCCGCACGCACGAGGCACCGTTCACCGCGCGGAGCCTTTCATCCGCGCCCCACCGCTTCCGGCTCACCATCAACGGCATCGGGTACGGCGCTCTGCTCGACGTCGCCTCGACCCGGCCGCCCGGCTCCTCGGAGTCGGAGCTCAGCACCCCGGGTTCGATCAGAACCACCTTGGCGCCAGGCACTGTGCCGGAAGCAGTGACGGCGCTCGCCTGTATACCTGTGGCATTGCCGACCCACAACGGCTCGGTGCCCGCGCGCTCAGTTCCTTCGGGGTCCGATGGCTGTGTTCCTTCAGGATCCTTCGGATCGGGACCGTGATCGTCCTCGATCTGCATCGGCTGCCAATCGGTCCAGCGGCCGTTGCGTTCGGCGCGAACCTTGGCGGTGACTCCGTGGACGCCTTCGGGCCAGGTGATGCCGACCATTCTGAACGGCGAAGTTTCGGCTCGGACGGACGGCCCGTCGAGCGGGATCTCCTGGTACCAGGGGTCAGGATTCTCGTGCGGCAGCGGGACTGGAAGCGGGACAAGGGCAGCCGCCGTCAGCACGAGCGGCAGCAGTCGCGCAGTCTTGCCAATGGCAGTAGTGCCCACATTTGGCCTTCCGGCGCGGGGACGGACAGTCGCTGGGCGGCGCGCTCCTCGATTATGCGCCGACGGTGACCGCTTTCCCGGGATTACGTCACCCTGCGTGGCGTCGCCCGTCTTGAGGGGTTGGATAGGCTCTCCCCAAAGCCCCCGAGAGAGGCCCGACATGGAATTCATCCTGATCATCGCCGTGGTGGTGATCGCGGTTCTGGCGTACCGCTCGTACCGTCGGACCCAGTTGCAGACCAAGCAGCAGCACGAGATCACGGCCGCCGAACTCGAGTCGGTGAAGCGGACCGCCGACGAGGACATCACCCGGTTCGGCGAGGAGCTGCAGGACCTCGACCTGGAGATGGTCGGCAAGGACCTCGGCGACGGTGCCCGGCAGGACTACCAGCGCGCGCTGGACTCCTACGAGTCCGCGAAGCAGGCGGTCGGTCAGGTCACCGCGGCGGATCAGATCAAGCACGTGATCGAGATCCTCGAGGACGGCCGGTACGCCGCTGCCTGTGTGCGCGCCCGCGTGGCCGGCGAGCCGTTGCCGCAACGTCGCCCGTCGTGCTTCTTCAACCCGCAGCACGGTCCGTCCGTGGTCGACGTCATGTGGGCGCCGCCAGGTGGCGCGCAGCGCGAGGTGCCGGCCTGTGCGGCCGACGCCGAGCGGGTCCGCGCCGGCGCCGAGCCGGACGTCCGCAAGGTCATGGTCGGCCCGCAGCGCGTGCCGTACTGGGAGGCCGGCCCGGCCTACTCGCCGTACGCGCAGGGCATGTTCGGCGCGCTCGGCGGAGTGATGACCGGCATGTTCCTCGGCACGATGCTCGGCGGCATGTTCGCCGGCGGCGGGTACGGCGACTACGCGGCCGGCTACGACGGCGGCGGCGATTTCGGTGGCGGCGACGGCGGCGGGGGCGATGGCGGCGGGGGCGACTTCAACCCGTTCGACGGCAACGACGGCGGCGACGGCGGCGGCTTCGACTTCGGCGGCGGAGACTTCGGAGGCGGAGACTTCGGCGGCGACTTCTAGGAACGCGAACGCGAGAAGGGCCCCGGTGACCAGCTGGTCACCGGGGCCCTGTCGTATCCGTTTCAGTCGCCGTTGAGGGGTGGCGCGCCCTCCGCGGTGTCGTTGAAGTAGGCCGGGTCCTTGTAGGTGCCCGGCAGCTTGCCGAGGCCCCTGATCGCGGTGGCCGTACCGTTGGTGTGGCCGACCGCGTAGAGGTACGCCGACCCCGTGTCCTTGTCGATCGCGGTGAGCAGCGTGCTCTGGGTCCCGCACTTGTCGGCGACCAGCGCCTCGAAGCCCTGCCATGTGGCGGTCCGGATCCGGGTGACGATCGGCTTCAGCGGCGACGTCCGCGGGATCCGGATCGTGTAGAGGGCACCGCCGCGCGTGTTCGCGAGGAAGGTGTCGTACGTCTTCGTCTCGCTGATCAGCGTCATCGCCTTGACGGACCCGAACCCGCCTGCTTTCTCGTGGCGATAGATGCCGTCCGGACCCGCGGCCCAGCGGTTCAGGACGCCGGTCCCGCCGAGCAGGCCGTACCAGGCGCCGGCCGACACGCTGGAGCCAGGCGCCTGCTGCCAGAAGGACTCCTCGACCGCGATGAAGTTGCTCCAGCCGGACCCGACCTTGTCGAGCTTGAGCGGCGGCTGGGTCGAGCCGGTGGTGTATGCGGCCTGGTACAGCGTGTCGTTCAGGATGACGAGCGCGGTCGACGTGGCGGTGCCGTCCGGCCCGGACCCGCTGTTGGTCCAGGTGGAGCTCGCCTTCGTGATCCCCGCGGTGAAGACGTGTGGTCCCGTGCTCTGCTGGGCGGCCGGCGGCGCCGAGGCCGTGACGTCGGCGCCGCCGAAGTTGCCGCCCGCAGTGATGGAGCCGACGGACATCGTGCAGGCGGCGGTCGCGGATGCGCTCGCCGTACTGCCGGGGAGAGTTGCCAAGGACCCCAGCAGTACGGCGGAGGCCGCGACCGCGGAAGCTCGCTTCAGGCCCATCCAAAGTTCCTTTCGTGAGTCACTCGGTCAACTTCTCATTCGCCGAACAGCGGGGTGTTTCCCTCGGCGGTGTTCAGGAAGTAGACCGGGTCCTTGAAGTCGCCGGGGATCTTGCCGAGGCCCTTGATCACGGTCGAGGCTCCTCCTGCGTGACCAACGGCGTACAGGTAGGCCGAGCCGGTGTCCTTGTCGATGCCGGCGAGCAGCGTGCTCTGCGTGCCGCACTTCTCCGCGACCAGGTACTCGAAGCCCTGCCAGGTCGAGGTGCGAACCTTCTTGACGACCGGCGCACCGGTGACCGGGATGTGGATCGTGTAGAGCGCGCCGCCGTTCGTCGTGGCCAGGAAGGTGTCGTACGTCGCGGTCTCGCTGATCAGCGCCATCGTCTTCACCGACGAGTAGCCCGGCCAACGCGTCACCACCCGGCCGACGTACCGATAGAGCACCCCGTCGCCCCGCAACCGGTAGTCCGCGGTGCGGTCGGACTTGCCCCAGTACCACGAGGACTCGATCGCCTTGTAGCCGATGTACCCGACGCCGCGGGACTTCAGCGAGGTGAACGGCTTGCCGGCGACGTCCACGCCGTACGAGCCGGCGTACAGGGTGCCGTTGACGATCACGTCGCCGTACACCGTGTAGTCCTGCCCGACGCCCAGCGAGTCGGTCCACGTCGAGGCGAGCTTCGCCAGTCCCGGGGAGAACATGTGCGGGCCGGTCGATCGCTTGACGGTGGCCGGCGACGTGGCGATGACCTGGGCGTTGGCCATGTCACCGCCGGCCGTGATCGAGCCGAGGTTGATCTCGCAGGCGGCGGTCGCACCAGCGGTCGCGGTGCCGGCTGCGGTGGCGGTGCCGGCCGGCAGTGCGGCCAACCCGCCGAGGAGCAGAGCGGAGGCCGCCGCTGCGGTAGCCCGGTTCAGTTTCATCGAAATGCCTTTCAGGAGTTGTTATTCGCCGTTGCGCGGTGGTGCGCCGTCGAGACGCCACAGGGAGACGACGGGGTCCTTGAAGGTGCCGGGCACCTTGCCCAGGCCCTGGATCACGGTCGACGTACCGTTCGCGTGCCCGACGGCGTACAGGTAGGCGCTGCCGGTGTCCTTGTCGATTGCCGTGAGCAACGTGCTCTGGGTCCCGCAGCGCTCGGCCACGAGGGTCTCGAAGCCCTGCCAGGTCGAGGTGCGGATCTTCTTCACCGTCGGCTGCAGCCGGGTGTCCGCGGGGATGTGGATCGTGTACAGCGCACCGCCGCGGGTGGTGGCGAGGAATGTGTCGTACGTCTTGGTCTCGCTGATCAGCGTCATCGCCTTCACCGAGGAGAACCCGGCGTACTGGCGGACGTTCTTCCAGCTGGTCCAGCGGAACAGGACGCCGTCGTTGCGCAGGCCGTAGCGCGCGATCCGGGTCGCCGGCGAGCCGTAGGTGGCCTGTTCGAACATCGTGAACCTGTCCCAGCCGCCCCCGACCGGATTGGGGTAGGTGTACAGCTCACCGGTCATCTCGTCGTAGCCCCAGGACACCTGGTACAGGCGTGATCCGAGGACCACGTAGGCGTCGTTCGAGCCGGCGTCCCAGCGCCAGGTCGAGCTGACCCGCGCCGCTCCCGGCGAGAACAGATGAGGTCCGGTGACGGTCTTCGCGGTCGGGGGTGTCCCGGCGGTAATGGTCGTGTTGGGCGCGTCACCGCCGCTCGTCACCGGCTGGAGCTGCATCTTGCACGCAGCAGCCGGCGCGGCAGCGACCGCCGTACCCGGGGCGATGGTGGCCAGTGCACCCAGCAATACGGCGGCCGTTGCCGCGGTGGAGACTCGTCTGAGGTAGCTCTTCACACCTCAGACGATGCAACCTCCGCCGCCAAAGTTGCGGTGAGTTGATCGAGCTCAGCTGCGGAGGTGGAGGCGGCGGGCGGCTTCGGCGACCGACCCGGAGACCGAGGGGTAGACGGTGAAGGCCTGTGCCACCTGGTCGACCGTCAGGCGGGCTCCGACGGCCAGCGAGATGGGGTGGATGAGTTCGCTGGCTCGCGGGGCCACAACGACACCGCCGACGACGATGCCGGTGTTGGGGAGGCAGAAGAGTTTGACGAAACCGTCGCGGACACCCTGCATCTTGGCGCGGGCGTTGTCGGCCAGCGGCACCTTGACGACCATCGCCGTACTGCCGCCGGCGTCGACCACCGCCTGGGTCAGGCCGACCGTCGCGATCTCTGGGGCCGTGAAGACGTTGGCGGAAACCGTTGACTGGTCCAACGGGGTGACGGCATCGCCGAGTGCGTGCGCCATCGCGATCCGGCCCTGCATGGCGGCCACCGAGGCCAGCATCAGTACGCCGGTGCAGTCGCCGGCCGCGTAGACGCCGCGGGCCGTGGTCCGGGAGACCCGGTCGACCTGGACGAACCCGCCGTCGGTCAGCGACACGCCCGAGTCGACCAGATTCATGTCGTCGGTGTTCGGCAGCGAGCCGACCGCGAGCAGGGCGTGCGATCCCTCGACCTTCCGGCCGTCGGTCAGCGTCACCACGACGCCGTCGCCCTGGCGCTTGACCGACTCGGCCCGGGACTTGCCCAGCACCGTGAGTCCGCGCCGCTTGAACACGTCCTCGAGGACTGCTGCCGCGTCGGCGTCTTCACCGGGCAGCACCCGGTCCCGCGACGACACCAGGACGACGTCGCTGCCGAGCGCGTCGTACGCGCTGGCGAACTCCGCACCGGTGACACCGGAGCCGACCACGATCAGCCGCTCGGGCAGTTCTTCGAGCTCGTAGACCTGCTCCCAGGTCAGGATCCGCTCGCCGTCGGGTTCGGAGCCCTGGAGGATGCGAGGCCTTGCTCCCGTGGCGATCAGGATCACGTCGGCGTCCAGGCGCTCGTCGCCGACGACCACGGTCTCCGGCCCGTCCAGCCGGCCGCGGCCCCTGACGATCCGGACCTTGTCGCGGTCCAGCCGGCGCTCGATGCCCTCGGACTGGGCGGTGGCCAGCGCCTTCACCCGTTTGTTGACGACGGAGAGATCGACACGCACGGAGTTCGCCGGGTCGTCGTCGCCGTCGTCCAGCCGGACGCCCAGCTCCCCGGCCTCCTCCACCTCGGTCATCACCTCCGCGGTGGCGATCAGGGTTTTGCTCGGTACGCAGTCGGTGAGCACGGCGGAACCGCCGATCCCGTCGGAATCGACGACCGTCACCTCCCCGCCCAGCTGGGCGGCCGCACTGGCCGCTTCGTACCCGCCTGGACCGCCTCCGATGATCACAACTCGCGCCACGGGAGGTCATTCTTCCGTATCCTCTGATTCCGTGACCCTGTACGCCGCGTTTGCGTCGAATCTGGACCCGAACCTGATGTCCGAGCGGTGCCCGTACTCGCCCCTGCGCGGGACCGGCTGGATCACCGGCTGGCGCCTCACCTTCGGCGGCGAGGAGCTCGGCTGGGAGGGCGCGATGGCCACCGTGGTCGAGGACCCGGCCGACCCCACCAACCAGGTCTTCGTGGCGCTCTACGACATCCACCCCAAGGACGTCGAGCGCCTCGACGAGTGGGAAGCGATCGACCAGGGCATCTACCGCAAGATCCAGGTCCGGGTGCAGACCCTGGACGGCGAGCAACTGGCCTGGATGTACGTGCTGAACGCCTACGAGGGCGGCCTGCCCTCGGCCCGCTACCTGGGCATCCTGGCCGAGGCCGCCGAGGCGGCCGGGGCTCCCGACGACTACGTGGCGGACATCCGGTCACGGCCCTGTCAGTCGTCAGGTCATTAGAGTGCCCATGTGACAGATGATCTGAAGGCCGCCGCCGAAGCCTGGCTGCGCGAGGACCCCGACCCCGACACCCGCCTGGAGCTGACCAAGCTCCTGGACGCCGCGGACTACGACGAGCTGTCCGATCGGTTCGACGGCACCCTGGAGTTCGGTACGGCGGGTCTGCGCGGTGCCGTCGGCGCCGGACCGAACCGGATGAACCGGGTCGTCGTGATCCGTGCCGCCGCCGGACTCGCGGCGTACCTGAAGGCGAAGGGGCTCACCGACGGCCCGGTCCTGATCGGGTACGACGCGCGCCACAAGTCGGACGTGTTCGCGCAGGACACGGCGGCCGTGATGCGCGGTGCCGGCCTGGACGCCGTACTGCTCGACCGGCCTGCCCCGACACCGGTCGTCGCCTTCGGGATCGGGCATCTGCACGCCGTGGCCGGCGTGGTCGTGACCGCTTCGCACAACCCGCCGCAGGACAACGGCTACAAGGTCTACCTGGGCGACGGTTCGCAGATCGTGCCGCCGGCCGACGCCGAGATCGCGGCCGCGATCGCCGCTGTCGGCTCGCTGGCCGACGTACCGCGGGGGGACGACTGGCAGACGACCGGGGACGACCTGCTGAACGCCTACCTGGACCGGATCGCCCAGCTGGTGCCGGCCGATGCGCCACGGAACCTCAACGTGGCCTACACGCCGCTGCACGGCGTCGGGCGAACCCTGGTCGAGGCGGCGGTCGCCCGTGCGGGGTTCGCCGTACCGCAGGTGGTCACGTCGCAGGCCGACCCGGATCCGGACTTCCCGACCGTCGCGTTTCCGAACCCGGAGGAGCCGGGCGCGATCGACGCCGCGCTGGAGCTGGCGCGCTCGATGGACGCCGACATCGCGGTGGCGAACGATCCGGACGCGGACCGGTGCGCGGTCGCCGTCCCGGACGCGTCGGCCGCGGGAGGCTGGCGGATGCTGCGCGGCGACGAGCTCGGCGCGCTGCTCGGTGAGTTCCTGCTGTCGGCACGCCCCGACGGCGTGGCGGCGTGCTCGATCGTGTCGTCGTCGCTGCTCGGCAAGATCGCGGCGTCGTACGGCGTCCGGTACGTCGAGACGCTGACCGGGTTCAAGTGGATCGGGCGGGTGCCGGAGCTGGTCTTCGGCTACGAGGAGGCGCTCGGGTACTGCGTGGATCCGGCAGCCGTGAAGGACAAGGACGGTGTGTCGACGCTGGTCCGGGTGCTGCAGCTGGCCGCGCAGGCGAAGGCGGCGGGACGCACGCTGCTCGACCTGCTGGACGATCTCGCGGTCAAGCACGGACTGCACGCGACCGACCAGTTGGCGGCGCGGGTCGACGACCTGTCGCTGATCGCGCAGGCGATGGACCGGTTGCGCGCGACGCCGCCCACGGCTCTCGGGGCGTACGCCGTCGAGCGGATCGACGACCTGGGCAAGGGGTCGGAGTCGTTGCCCCCGACGGACGGGCTGCGGTACACGCTGTCCGACGGCGCACGCGTGGTCGTGCGCCCGTCGGGTACGGAGCCCAAGCTGAAGTGCTACCTCGAGGTGGTCGTCCCGGTCACGACGGACGTCACCGCGGCACGCGCTCAGGCAGCGACCGCGCTGGCAGCCGTCAAGTCGGATCTGGCTGCCGCGGCAGGTATCTAGTCCGCTGACGTCACTGAGCTTCAGAACACCTGGCGGGCGGCTCTGGAGCTCAGCGGGCGGCTGCGGCCGCTTCGGCTTCCTCGGCGTGCAGGGAGCTCTGCAGCGACGAGTGCAGGATGCGGAGCGTGCTGGTGGACTGCATCAGCGCGTCCCGCTCGTCCGGGTTCCGGTTGGCCAGGGCGGTGATGTCGTTGATGCTCGCCTCGATCCGGGCGATCCGGTCGGCGACCGTACCCTCCTGGCTGCTGGCCTTCCGGATCGCGTCCGACGTGACCGTCCAGACGTCCTCCTTGTCGTTGGTACGCCGGGACATGTCCACCATCTGGCTCAGCGCGGCGAGGTCGTGGTCGACCTGGGTGCGCTCCACCGGCACGGTGATCCCCGCGGTCGCCTGGCGCAGCCGGGTGACGTGCCCGGACAGCTCCGACCAGGTGCTCCGGCCGCTCTTGATCTTGTCCAGCACCTTCGCGTACTCGGTGTTGAACTCGTCGTAGTTCACTGTGACTCCTGCCGTTCGATGCTCGACTCAAGAACTCTAGGGCGTCCGCACCCGAAACAAGTAACCACACGATCGCAGATCGTGCAGGTGTCGCCAAAAAGAAACAGCCGCCCGGTACGCCAACGCGTACCGGGCGGCCGAGTTACGTGCTTACGTCAGGAGACGTAGGCAGAGGTTGCGTTGAAGGTGTTGCAGTTGCCCGCGACGGCGTAGCTGCGCGAGGCGTTGAAGCCGGCGAACGACCAGAACCGGTGGTTCTTCAGCGAGCCGTGGTCACGGACGCCACCCGGCTGGTCGCCGGAGTTCGTCACGACGTAGACCCACTGCTGGTACAGGCCACCGCTCATCGGGTAGTACCGCTTGTTCGCGGCGATGCTGGCCGAGCCGAGGCAGGACGCCTGCAGCTCACGACGACGGCTCTCCTCGAGCTGCGCGGCGTAGGTGCTGAAGGCGCGCTGACGCTGCCAGGACGCGTTCAGGATGCCGGTCAGCCACTGGACGTGGTGACCGTACTCGTGCGCCAGCGTGTTGGTCGCGTACGCCCGCGCCAGGGTCGGGCTCGACTTCCAGAAGCTGATGATCTGCCCGGTCGGCATGTAGATCCAGGACCGGCCGTTGTACGCGCAGAAGAACGCGGTGTCGGTGACCGTGCCGCAGTACGAGTTGATCGTGCGCGCCGTGGTGACGACCAGCTTCGGGGCCACCTTGTACGCGGCACCGGCCTGCTTCAGCGGCAGCGCCCACTCGGCGTAGGTGCAGCGGAACAGCTGCGAGAGGTACTGGTTGACACCGGTGTAGGTGCGCAGCGAAACGTTGACCTCCTTGCACTTCGACGGGGTGATCGGCCCCGTCTTGTACAGGCGGTTGTAGCGCACGACGTTCGTCAGCGAGGCCTTGGTGGTCAGGCCGTCACCAGCCGGCGGGTTACCGATGACGATCGGCTGGTGGCCGTTCGGAATCGCCGGGTCGGCGGTCGTCGCCGTTGCGGCCGTCGCAGCCGTCTTGGTCGTGCTGGAGGTCTGCGCGGCCTGGGCGTTCGGCAGCGCCAGCGCGGCGAAGCCGGCCAGGGCACCGACGGTGGCCATGCCACGCAGGGTGTAGCGGGAGAGGTTGACCATGAGCTCCACTCTCGATGTGTCTAGGGACCTGTCGGACCAATCCTGAGTGCACAGGGGTTCACTCAAGGGTTGAACACGGGCTCTGACGCGGCGATTCACGCCACAGTTCCACTCAGCGGCCGACTTTTTCGCCCAGAAATCGCAGTTGGTCAGGGAGCATGCGCCGCCAGTAGCCGGCAGTGTGTACGCCGGCCTGCTGCCCGCCGGCCGCCCGCAACTGCTCGCGGAGCTCCCGGGCGGCGTCGGCGAACGGGTCGTCGCGGCCGCAGTCGATGCGGACGGCAACGTCGCGGAATCCGCTCGGCCGGTCGAACACCTGGCTGCGTTCGAAATCCGCGGCGTCGTCGAACGCGCCCGGCTGCGCGTCGGCGTACCTGTGCCACAGCGCCGGGCTGAGAGCGCCGACCGCGACCGCTCGAGCGGACGGGCCGACCCGGCGCTGCCAGTAGTGCAGTGCGACCCACAGCAGGGCGCCGTACCCGCCCATCGACCAGCCGAGGACGCCGAACCGGCTGGTCTGCAGCCCACGACGCCTCAGCAGCGGGAGGAACTCCTGGTCGAGCATGAACCCGGGATCGTTGCCGTCCGCCCGGCGATGCCAGTAGCTGTCCCGGCCGCCGTCCACGGTTGCCAGGGCGAACGGCGGCGTACCGGCCCGGACCGTGGCGGTCAGGTAGCGGTCGATGCCGAGATCGTTGACGGCCGACGTGTGGTCGCCCCCACGACCGTGCAGGACGAGGACGACGGGCAGCTCGGCCGAGGCGTCGTACCCGTCCGGATAGATGATGCTGTAGCCGACCTTCGTACGGCGGCCGAACGAGTCGAAGCTCCCGGACACCACCGGGCCCGCGGGTACGTCGGGTACGACGCCGTCCGGGCCGGTGAGACCGAGAAGGTCGTGCACCCGGGCGCGGCCGGGGACGACGCCCGTTTCCAGCGCGGCCACCGCGGCGACGCCGGCCACCGCCGCCGCGGCGCCGGTGCGCACGAACGCGCGGCGGGTCAGCACGCGCCGGTCAGCGGACCACGGCCGCGACGACCGCGATGACGGCCAGCACGCCGAAGACGATCAGCTCGGGCGCCGCCCAGCCGCTCACCACCTCGCCCTGGGATTTCGCGGCGTACTGCTCCTGGTGATGCTCGATCCGATTGACGACGAAGTCGGCCTTGGAGATCGAACTGTCCGCGGCGAGCTTGCGCCCGCCGACCCGTTGCTTGCGAAGGTCGCGCATGACCAGTTGGACACCGGGGGCGCGGAAACGGTTGCCGTCGGTGTGGACCCGCAGGACGTCGGTCACGTCGACGCCGGTCACCTTCGACCACGGGATCCGGTGGTCGCGCAGGTGGTTACGCAGCAGCAGGTGCTCAGGGCTGAGGGTCACCGACGGCCGGATCAGCCCGACGTACGCCAGCACGATGAACATCCCGATGACACTGCCCACCAGCAGCCCGGTCCCGGTCCGCCACTCCAGCAGGATGTCGACCAGGCCGAGCGCCCCGATCACGATCACGATGGACCCGGTGATCCGGTTCGAGGCGGACAGGTACTGCTCGCTCTCCAGCGATTTCGACTTCACCCGCACAAAGTAACCGGCCCCCAGAATCGGCACTAGACTGCCGTGGGTGACCACACTCGACAGCGGCGTCGACAGCTTGGCCGACGTGACCTCGTCCGAGGATCGGCTGCGCCGGTTCCTGCTCGGGCTGCCGGGCGTCGACCAGGTCGGCGCGGAGGCTCGCGCGGCCACCCTGGGCACCCGGTCGATCAAGACCAGCGCGAAGCAGTACGCGCTGGACCTGGCGATCCAGATGATCGACCTGACCACGCTGGAGGGACAGGACACCCCGGGCAAGGTGCGGGCCCTGTGCGCGAAGGCGAAACGGCCCGACCCGGCCGACCCGACGGCTCCGCAGGTCGCCGCGGTCTGTGTGTACCCGGACCTGGTCGCGACCGCGAAGCGCGAGCTGCAGGGCACCGGTATCAACGTCGCGAGTGTCGCAACCGCCTTCCCCAGCGGGCGTTCCAGCCTCGCGATCAAGATCCAGGACACCAAGGACGCGGTCGCGTCCGGCGCCGACGAGGTCGACATGGTGATCGACCGCGGCGCCTTCCTGTCCGGGCGGTACGCGATGGTCTTCGACGAGATCGCCGCGATCCGTGAGGCGGCCGGCGACGCGCACCTGAAGGTGATCCTGGAGACCGGCGAACTGGTCACCTACGACAACGTCCGGCGGGCGTCCTGGCTGGCGATGCTGGCCGGCGCGGACTTCATCAAGACCTCCACCGGCAAGGTGACCCCCGCGGCCACGCTGCCCGTCACGCTGGTGATGCTGGAGGCTGTCCGCGACTACCACGAGGCCACCGGCCTGCACATCGGCGTCAAGCCGGCCGGCGGGATCCGGACCGCGAAGGACGCGATCAAGTACCTGGTCACCGTCAACGAGACGGCCGGACCGGACTGGCTGGACCCGGAACTGTTCCGGTTCGGGGCGTCCAGCCTGCTGAACGACCTGCTGATGCAACGCACCAAGCTGGCCACCGGGCACTACCCGGGCCCCGACTACTTCACCTTGGACTGACAGGCATGAGCAGATTCGAGTACGCACCCGCGCCCGAGTCCCGGGCGATCGTGGACATCAAGTCGTCGTACGGGCTGTTCGTCAACGGCCAGTTCGTCGAGGCCACGGACGGGAAGCCGTTCAAGACCGTGTCCCCGGCGTCCGAGGAGGTGCTCGCGGAGGTCAGCGAGGCCGGTCCGGCGGATGTCGACAAGGCCGTTCGCGCGGCCCGCAAGGCCTTCGACAAGGTCTGGGGCCCGATGAGCGGCAAGGACCGGGCGAAGTACCTGTTCCGGATCGCGCGGCTGATCCAGGAGCGCTCACGTGAGCTCGCGGTGCTGGAGTCGCTGGACAACGGCAAGCCGATCCGCGAGTCCCGCGACGTCGACATCCCGTTGGTGGCCGCGCACTTCTTCTACTACGCGGGCTGGGCCGACAAGCTCGAGTACGCCGGTGTCGGCGACGACCCGCAGCCGTGGGGTGTCGCGGGCCAGGTGATCCCGTGGAACTTCCCGATGCTGATGCTGGCGTGGAAGATCGCGCCCGCACTCGCCGCCGGCAACACCGTCGTACTGAAGCCGGCCGAGACCACGCCGCTGACCGCGCTCGCGTTCGCGGAGATCTGCCAGCAGGCCGATCTGCCGCCGGGCGTGGTGAACATCGTCACCGGCGCCGGCCGCACCGGTCAGGCCCTGGTCGAGCACGGGGGAGTCGACAAGGTCGCGTTCACCGGCTCCACCGACGTCGGCCGCGCGATCGCGAAGTCGGTCGCCGGCACCCGCAAGGCGGTCACGCTCGAGCTCGGCGGCAAGGCGGCGAACATCGTCTTCGAGGACGCCCCGATCGACCAGACCATCGAGGGCATCGTCAACGGCATCTTCTTCAACCAGGGCCACGTCTGCTGCGCGGGTTCGCGGCTGCTGGTCCAGGAGAGCGTGTACGACGAGGTGCTCGCGCGGCTGAAGCGCCGGATGGGCACGCTGCGCGTCGGCGACCCGCTGGACAAGAACACCGACATCGGCGCGATCAACTCGGCGGCGCAGCTGGCGAAGATCCGTGAGCTGTCGCAGATCGGCGAGGACGAGGGCGCCGAGCGCTGGTCGCCGGAGTGCGAGCTGCCGGCCAACGGCTACTGGTTCCCGCCGACCGTGTTCACCGGCGTCTCGCAGGCGCACCGGATTGCCCGCGAGGAGATCTTCGGCCCGGTGCTGTCGGTGCTGACCTTCCGGACCCCGGCCGAGGCGGTCGAGAAGGCGAACAACACCCCGTTCGGCCTGTCCGCGGGGATCTGGACCGAGAAGGGTTCCCGGATCCTCTGGATGGCGAACCAGCTGCGCGCCGGCGTGGTCTGGGCGAACACGTTCAACCGCTTCGACCCGACGTCGCCGTTCGGCGGCTACAAGGAGTCGGGCTACGGCCGCGAGGGCGGCCGTCACGGTCTGGAGGCCTACCTTGCCCACTAAGGACACCGCGACTCCGAGGCTCGAAGTGCGCAAGACCTACAAGCTCTACATCGGCGGCGTCTTCCCCCGCAGCGAATCCGGGCGGTCGTACGTCGTGAACAATGCCAAGGGCAAGTTCCTGGCGAACGCGTCGCAGGCCTCCCGCAAGGACGCCCGGGACGCGGTCGTCGCGGCCCGCAAGGCGTTCGGCGGCTGGCACGCGCGGACGGCGTACAACCGCGGTCAGGTGCTGTACCGGATCGCCGAGGTGATGGAGGGCCGGCACCAGCAGTTCAGCGCCGAGGTCGCCGCCGGTGAAGGCCTGTCGATCTCGAAGGCCCGCGCGGTCGTGGACGCGTCGATCGACCGCTGGGTCTGGTACGCCGGATGGGCCGACAAGCTCGCCCAGGTGGTCGGCTCTTCGAACCCGGTCGCCGGCCCGTACTTCGACTTCTCGTTGCCCGAGGCAACCGGCGTGGTCGCGGTGCTCGCTCCGCAGGACTCCAGCCTGCTCGGCCTGACCAGTGTGATCGCACCTGCGATCGTCTCCGGCAACACGGTCGTCGCTGTCTCGTCGTACGAGCGCCCGCTGCCGGCCGTGACGTTGGGCGAGGTGATGGCGACCTCCGACGTACCCGGTGGTGTGGTCAACCTCCTCACCGGGTCGGCGTCCGAGATCGGGCCGTGGCTGGCGTCGCACGACGACGTGAACGCGATCGACCTGTGCGGCATCACGTCCGACGACGAGGCCCGCGACCTGGAGATCGCCGCCGCCGGCAACCTCAAGCGGGTACGCCGTCCCGCCGAGGAGGACTGGTCCGCGGACCAGGGCCTGTCGCGCCTCACGCAGTACCTCGAACTGAAGACCGTCTGGCATCCGATCGGGGTCTGAGTGCTGAAGCCAGGTGACCGGGTCGCGATCGTCTCGCCGTCCCGGGGACTGCCCGAGATCTTTCCCGGGCCGTACGAGCTGGGGCTGCGCCGGTTGCGCGACGACTTCGGCCTGGAGCCGGTCGAGTACCCGACCACCCGGAAGCTCGCGAGCACTCCGGAGGAGCGCGCCGCGGATCTGCACGCAGCGTGGTCCGACCCGTCGATCCGAGCGGTGTTCGCGAGTATCGGCGGCGACGACCAGATCACCGTGCTGAAGCACCTTGACCCCGCGGTGTTCCAGGCGGACCCGAAGCCTTTCTTCGGCTACAGCGACAACACGAACCTGCTGAACTTCCTGTATTCGCTGGGTTTGCCGGCCTTCCACGGCGGCAGCGTGATGGTCCAGTTCGGCCGCGGCGGCGCCATGCACCCGGACACCGAGCGGGCGCTGCGCGCGGCGATGTTCACCGGCGGAGAGTTCGAGCTGACGCCCGCGAAGGCCTGGACCGACCACGACCACGACTGGAACGTCCCGGAGAACCTGGAGACCGAGCCGCCGCTGTTCCCCGGCACCGGCTGGACCTGGAGCGGGTCGCGGGCGGTCAGCGGGAAGCTCTGGGGCGGTTGCCTCGAGATCCTCGACTGGCAACTGTCCGTCAACCGCTGGATGCTCCCGACCGAGTCGTACGGCGGTGTGCTGTTCGCCGAGACGAGCGAGGAGATGCCGTCGTCCGAGACGGTCTACCGGATCCTTCGCAACTTCGGCGAACGCGGCCTGCTCGAACGCTTCGACGCGGTCCTCTGGGGTCGCCCGAAGTCCAGCTCGCTGTTCAACGAGCTCACCGCCGAAGAGTCGGTCGCCTACGTGACGGGCCAGTACTTGGCGGTGGACCGCGCGCTCGCGGAGTACAACCCGAACGCGGTCGTCGTGAAAGGCCTCGACATCGGCCACACCGACCCCCAGCAAGTCCTCCCCTACGGCGGCCCGGTTCACATCGACCCTGCCACACAACGAATCACTGTCACTTACTGACCGACCGGGGAGGACTACCCGCCGGATCCGGTACGCGAGCCTCCCCCTTCGAGCCGGCGCGGCAACTCCGACCGCCGTTGGCTCCTGAGGCGGAGTGCGTGACGGCTTGTTGGGAAACAAATGTGCATATGCCGACGACTTCTTTCCCACTAAGGGATTGACAGCCGGCCCACGCCCTCAACCGAACGGCATTGCGGTTGTCCCCGCCGGGGTCCTCTACTGATGCAGGAGGGGAGAACCCTGCACGTGACGGGTTATCCGTCGCGGGAGGGTCCGCTTCTGACGGCTTGCACTGTTCACCTCACCACCGTACGGGTCAGCGCCGGGTTGGGGTCGGGGTAGCAGGTGACTGGGGCTGTGGTGGTGACGAACTTCCACTTGATCTTGGCCTGGAAGGTGAGGCCTGGGTCGTCGTAGCTGGTGCCCTTGAGCTTGGTTTCGATGAGGGTGCCGGCGCGGCCGGACTTCAGGCGGACGCTGATTGTCGGCAGCTGGAAGTTCGCGCCGCCGGGGATCGGTCCGGCGACCTTGATGACGGCGGCGTTTCCCTCGAGCTGCACGGTCGGGGTGGAGTTCAGGCCGGAGCCGCCGTCGAGGTGGGCGCTGACGTACGACGAGTTCGCCGGGATCGGGACCCGGAGCGTGAGGTCGCGGACCTCCTTGAGCTTGAAGCCCTTGACCTCGCCCGGGAGCGTTCCGGGTTGCAGGTGGACCGCG
Organism: Kribbella sp. VKM Ac-2571; assembly: GCF_004362255.1. Classification (NCBI taxonomy): domain Bacteria; kingdom Bacillati; phylum Actinomycetota; class Actinomycetes; order Propionibacteriales; family Kribbellaceae; genus Kribbella; species Kribbella sp. VKM Ac-2571. The sequence goes on along the minus strand of NZ_SNWS01000004.1, from coordinate 342,689 downwards.
ATGGTGAAGCGGGTCTTGGCGGGGACGGTGGCCGGCGCCTTGGCGTCAACGGCCTGCCGCACTGAGATGGTGTGCCGGCCGAACTTGGTGTCTGCGCGGCAGGCATAGGTGGCAACCGGCGGACCGGTCGGAGCGAGCAAGGCAAGAACCACCGCAAGACTGCAGTAAGTAGCCATATGACTACTCTATGCAGTCATCGTCCGAAGAGGAACCATCCGCCGGCACCCGCGGCGACGAACACCACGGGCAGGGCCAGCAGGAACCACGCGCGCCTCCGACGGCGTCGCCGTACCGGCGGATCGGTGGCGACGGTCGTGTCCAGGTCTTCGTCGGTGATCGCGGTGCGCTCGGCCGCCCGGAACGGGGCCTCCTGCTCCAGCCGGTACGCCTCTGCCTCCAGACGTTCGGCCAGCGTGTCCGCGCGCTCCCAGCGGTCCGTGACGCGGTAGGCCAGCGCCCGCGCGAAGATGTCGTCGAGCTGCCCGACCGAGTCGTGCAGCACCGAGCGCAGGCTCGGCGGTGCGAGGTCCGGGTCCCGGTTCAGTACGTCGCCGATCGAGCCGGCGGAGTACGGCGGATGCCCGGTGACGAGGGCGTACGTGACCGCGCCGACCGCGTAGATGTCCGCCCGCTCGTCGAATCCTCCGTCGCCGCGCCCCTGCTCGGGCGCCATGTACGACGGCGTACCGACGGCCTGCGTGAGCCCGGACGCCTCGGCGGCACGTTTGGCCAGACCGAGGTCGGCGAGCACGATCCGGTGGGTTCCGCCGCCGTCCTCTTCACCCGGTCGTAGCAGCAGGTTCGCCGGGGTGACGTCGCGGTGCACCACGCCCTCGCTGTGCAGGGCGGCCACCGCTCGCGCCAGGTCCGCGCCCCACCAGAGCGCGTCCACCGGGTCGAGCGGTCCCTGCCGCAGTACGTCGCCCAGTGTGCCGCCGCCGACGTAGTCCATCACGAAGTACGGACGCCCGTCCGGGAGCTTGCCCAGGTCGAACACCCGGACCACGCGGTCGCTGGAGATCCGCCGCATCAACCGCGCCTCGGACAGGAAGCGTTCGCGTACGTCGGCGCGCGACGCCCAGTTGTCCGCGAGAACCTTGACGGCCACGTCGACGTCCAGGTCGTCGTCGTACCCCCGCCAGACGGTCGCGAACGCGCCCGCGCCGATCTTGTCCCGTAACCGGTAACGCCCGATGACATCCATCCCGGCTATTGTCGGTCACAACCAAGCTCAACGGTGACACTGGGGGACGATGAACGACGAGCTGGAAGAACTGGCGGCTCGGGCGGCGGCAGGAGACCAGACCGTCCTGCCACAACTCCTGCAGATGATCCGGCCGCAGGTGCAGCGGCGGGTGGCCAAGTTCCTGCCGTACCGGGAGGACGCCGAGGAGGCGGTCCAGGACACCCTGCTGCAGGTGGTGAACAAGGTGCACACCTTCAAGGGCACCGGCAGCTTCGCGGGCTGGGTGACGATCGTGGCCACCAACCAGGCCCGGCAGACCTACCGGTCGCTGAAGCGCCGCGCGGTCGAGCAGTCCGCCGAGGTCATGCCCGAGTCGGTCGATCCGCGCACCACCTCGGTCATCGCCGGCTCCCGCCTCGACCTGCTCGAGGCCCTGGAGGCCCTGGAGTCCCACCACCCACAGCTGGTCCAGCCGCTGGTCCTGCGCGATCTCGGCGCGCTGTCGTACGCCGAGATCGCCGACGAACTGGACGTCCCGCTCGGTACCGTCAAGGCCCGCATCCACCAGGCCCGCAAGGCCGTCGCGGAACACCTCACGGTGCGCTGACGTCACCTCAGCCGAACGTACGGCGTACGGCCAGCGCCCGGCGCAGGTCGTCGAGGAAGTCGGCGGTCTGGCGCCGGATGCCGGACACCACGGTCTCGTCCGCGATCAGAGCCTCGGCCGGGGCGATGAGGTCCGGATCCACGACGAAGCGTGGTGCCATCCGGTGGGCGGTGAGTCCGAGGACCATCCCGGAGCGGATCTCGCCGGTGTGCGGGATGTCGGTGAAGAACCGGCGGGCGTACGGCGCGGTGACGGCGGCCTGAGCCGGGTGCCAGAATCCCTCGGCCGCGGCCAGCAGCTCCTTCACGCCGACGGTCGGGTCCGTCATGATCCGCGTCCAGGCTGCCTCCTTGCCATCGGGCAGCGCGGCGCGGCAGCGAGCGGCCTGGTTGACACCTTCGCTGGACCCGTCGCGCGTGAGTTCGGCGTCGATCTCCGTTGCGCCGTAGGCGCCGAGTCGCACCAACCGCAGGACCAGGGCCCAGCGGAGGTCTGCGTCGATCTCCAGCCCGTCCGGACCGCCGGCTTCCTGGAGCCAGGACGCCAGCAGGTCGGCGTCGTCCGTGGTCGCGATCAGTCCGCGCGCGGTCGCCAGTTGGAGGCTGCTGCCCGGAGCTGTCCTCGCCAGCTTGTCGCGCAACGCCTCGGCCGCGAGACCGTGGTACCGGTCGTAGTCCAGGTAACGACCGAGGAGACGAATCTCGAGCCACTGAACGAGGGAGCCGACAGCGACGTCGCTGTCCTCGTGCGGCAAGGCGGCCGTGAACAGTTCCAGCGCCTGCCGGGGATCCAGTTCGGCGTCCGCGACCGCGTCCCGGATCGAGTTCCAGATCACCGCCCGCGTGGTGCCGTCGGTGATCGCGGGCAGCACCGTCGGCAGGTCGGCGAGGCTCGTCGGGTCGAGCCGGATCTTCGCCCAGGTGTCGTCGCCGGCATCCGGGACCAGCACGCCGGCATCGTTGCCCAGCACAACTTCTACCGAGTCGCCGGCGATCACCGCGTCGACCGAGGCGGCTGACCCGTCGGCGTCGTACGCGCCGACGCTCAACTTGTGCAGTCGGCGCGACTCGTCAGGGCTCTTTCGATGCAGCACGACCCCGGCACCGGTCCGCTCGACAGTGATCGTGTCCAGCCCGGCAGTCCGCAACCATTGGTCGGACCAAGTGTCGAGGTCCCGCGCCCCCGCCTCGGTGAGCTTCGCGATGAACTCGTGCAGATCCGCGTTCCCGTACTCGTGCGCCTCCAGATGCGCGTTCACGCCCTTGAGAAACACGTCGTCACCGAGGTACTTCGCCAGCTGCTTGAGGACCGCCGCGCCCTTCGCGTACGAGATCCCGTCGAAGTCGTCCAGCGACTGCCGCGCGTCCTTCAGGCTGTCCGGCGCGACCGGGTGCGTCGAGCTGCTCTGATCCGTGGTCAGCCCCCACCACTTGCGGACGAACGCGAAGTCGACCCAGTTGCCTTGGTAGCTGGTCGCGTCCTCGGCCACGCGGTGCGCCATGTACTCGGCGAACGACTCGTTCAGCCACATGTCGTTCCACCACTTCATCGTGACCAGGTCGCCGAACCACATGTGCGCCATCTCGTGCACGACGATCCGCGCCCGGGTACTGCGTTCCGCTTCGGTGGCCTGCCCGCGGAACAGCAGGCTGTCGGTGAACGTCACGCAGCCCGGGTTCTCCATCGCGCCCATGTTGAAGTCCGGGACGAACACCTGCCAGTACTCGCCGAACGGATACCGCTGCCTGAACAGCCGGTGGTACTCGGCGAACGCCTCGCGGGTGGTCCGGAACAGGTCCTCGGCGTCCCGATCGAGGTACTCCTTCAACGACTGCCGGCAGGCGAGTCCGAGCGGAATTCCGTCGTACTCACCGCGGAGCTGGTGGTACGGGCCGGCGACCAGCGTGACGAAGTACGTCGACAGCGGCTTGGTCTCGGTCAGCGTCCACTCCCCCGGCGCGATCCTGGTGGCCGCGCCGTTCCCCAGAACCACCCAGTCCTCGGGGCACTTCACGGTCACGGTGTACGGCGCTTTGAGGTCGGGCTGGTCGAAGCACGGGAAGTACCGCGGCGCGGACTCGAGCGAGGACATGCCGTACGTGTAGACACGACCGTCGGCCGCGTCGACCGAGCGCACCAGGCCCTCACCATCCGCGGAGTACTTCAGCTCGGCGGTGACGACGACCTCGTTCTCCGCCTGCAACCCGGCGAGCGGAAACCGGCCGCCGTCGAGCGCGGCGGGATCGAGCACCTGCCCGTTCAGCTCCACGCTGATCAGTCGCTCGGGCTTCACGTCCACCCAGCTCGTGCTGCTCGTGGCCCCGAACCGGATCCGGCTGGTCGTGACGAACGTGTCCCCGTCACCGGTCAGGTCGAACGCGACGTCGTACGACCGCAGGGCCAGGTCTGTCGCTCGCTGCCGGGCCTCTTCAACTGTCAAAGCGCGCATGGGTGCAACGCTATCTCTACGCTCCGGTCGCCTTCCGGCGCGCGGTGTCTGCTGCCAGCGAAGCGACGGCGCGGATCTGGTCGTTCGACGTGCTCTCCAGCACCTCCGCGAGCAGCTCGGCGTCTTCCGGTTCGGCCAGCGTCGTCAGCACGTTCAGCGCACTCAGATGATCGAATCCAGCCGGGACCTCCGCGCCCGCATCGGCTGGTGGCCGGTCCACGATCCCCCGGGCGACCTGCCGCACCTCGTCGGCCATCGGTTCGAGCGGGTTCCCGCCACTGACCTGCGTGTACGCCGCTGCCACCTGGTACATGTTCAACGCCCGGCAGACCATGCCGAGGTTCTGGCTGTGCAGCAACGCACCGAACGCCTGCAGGGGAATCGCCTCGTCCGGGTTCATACCCTCAGACGCTATCTGGTTGGAAGAATCGCAGTACCTTCTGGGCCGCGTCCGGTCCGGAGATCATCTCCAGCGCCCTCGCGGAGAGCTTCGCGGCCTCGGTGCTGCGAGCCAGCATGACCGGCTCGTAGGCTGCCACTGCGGCGTCCAGGTCGTCCGGATGCGCCGCGATGGCGAGGGCGAGCTCGGCTCCGTCCAGCATGGCCGCGTTCGCTCCCTCCCCTACCGGCGGCATCAGGTGCGCGGCATCGCCGAGCAGCGTGATCCCGGACCGGCGCGGCCAGGTCAGGCCGATCGGCAGTACGGCGATCTTGCGCACCACGAACGGTTCGTCGCAGGCCCGCACCAGCCGCCCGAAGCGGGGGTCCCAGCCGTCGACCAACCGGGCAGGATCCGTGCGTTCGTCGACCAGGTCCTCCGGACCCTGCTGCGACAGGCTCACCCCGATACTGCCGTCGCCGTGCCGCTGGGCGGACAGTCGCAGGTCCGGGCCGAAGACCCAGAAGTTGCCGCGGCCAACCATCTCGGCGAGTTCGGGGTGGGTGCGATCCGCGTCGTGGATGGAGCTCTGCAGCGCGATGGTCCCGGCGTACTCGGGTTCGGCGTCGGTCAGCAACCGGCGTACCCGGGAGTTCGCGCCGTCGGCGCCGACGAGCAGGTCGGCCTCGACCAGGCTGCCGTCGGTGAAATGTACGACGTACCCGCCGGCGGACCGCGGCTCGGCGTGGCTGAAGGCGCGGCCCCAGCTGATCGCCCCGGCCGGGAGCGAGTCGACGAGCAGGTCGCGCAGGTCGGCGCGGTCGATCTCCGGACGGGCCATCGGCGCATCGTCCGGGGTGTCCTGCTGGTAGAGCAGCTTGCCGGTGTGATCCAGCATCCGATGGTCCTGTCCCTCACGCCGGGCCGCGGCGAGAAACTCGCTCTCGAGCCCGGCCGTACGCAGGGCGAGCTGACCGGTGTCGGTGTGCAGGTCGAGCATGCCGCCCTGGGTCCGGGCCCGGCGGGAAGCGTCCCGCTCGAAGACGACGGCGTCGATGCCATGGACGTGCAGGACCCGCGCGAGCGTCAGCCCGCCGGGACCGCCGCCGATGATCGCGATCATGGTCAACTCCTCTCGATACACTGTATTGGCAATATACACCGTATCGAACGAGGCAATGTATCGTGCGACAAGTGGCAGACACTCCGTCGATCTGGGAGCGGCCCGAGCCGCCCGAGCGGCGCGCGCCCAGCCCGCTGAGCCGGGAGCGGATCGTCCGCGCCGCCGTGACGCTGGCCGACGCCGAGGGCCTCGAGGCGGTCTCGCTGCGCAAGGTCGCAGCGGAGCTCGACGCCGGTCCGATGCGGCTGTACCGCTACATCGGCACCAAGGAGGAACTGCTCGACCTGATGGTCGACGCGGTGTACGCCGAGATTCCGCCACCGTCCGGATCCGGCTGGCGCGAAGTGGCCCGCTCGTACGCGCACGGGATCCGGGAGGCCGGCTTGCGGCACGAGTGGCTGGCCGACCTGCTCGACGGGCGGCCGCGCTTCGGCCCGGCGGCCGTCACCCACGCCGAGGCCTCATTGGCTGCGCTCCGGGCGGCCGGCCTGCTGGAGATCGACTCGATCATGAGCACGGTCGAGGTCGTCTCCACTTATCTGCGCGGGGCGCTTCGGACCGAGGTCGGTGAACGGCGGGCCGAACGTGCCTCCGGTCTCGACGAGCGCGAATGGCAGCACGCGATGGCGCCGCACCTGCTCGCGATGTTCGCCACCGGCGACTATCCGATGATGTCCGAGGCGATGCACGACGCCGAGCACCGCGATCCCACGGAGCGGTTCGAGCTTGGCCTGGGCTACCTGCTGGACGGCATCGAGCAGAGCCTGTCCTAGGGGGTGTCTGATGGTGCCCCGCAGTAGGCGTGGAACCATCAGACACCCCCTTTGCGGGTGGCGGCTGCGTGCAGGTGGGTCGCGAGAAGATGGGCAGGCTCGGGGGCATTCGCGGCGTAGCAGAGCAAGTGCTGGCGGGTGGACCAGGAGTCCTGGAGCGGGCAGATCTCGACGGCGGTGCTGGCGTCGACGGCCCGACGGGGCACGATCGCGAGCCCTGCGCCCGCAGTGGCCAAGGTGATCAGCGCATGCAGGGTGGGTACGACGGTGCGGTAGCGCGGCGCTGGCGCGTGCGGTCCGAGGCGATCGTCCATCCACTGGCTGAGCGGCGAGTTCGCGACGAGGCCGACGAGGGGATGCTCGGCAACCTCGGCGTACGCGATCGAGGTCCGGCCGGAGAGGGTGCCGCCGGCCTGGCCGATCACGACCAGCGAGTCGTCGGCCAGCGGTTCGGTCCGCAACGGGGTCGGCTCGTCGTCGAGGATCACGCCGAGGTCCGCCTCACCGGCCGCGAGCAGGCGGACGCTGCGGATCGTACGGCGCTCGCTCACATTGACGTCGTACTCCGGATGGTCGCGGAGGAACGTGGCGAGGGCGGCGGGGACGAGCTGGTGCATCGCGGACCCGCCCGCGACGAGGCGGATCGGCGCTGATCGCGACACGGCGTACGACGCAACCGCGCTGTCCAGGCGGGTGGTCTCGGCGAGGACCTCGCGGGCATGCCGGGCCAAGGTCGCGCCGGCCGGGGTCAGCCGGACGCCACGGCGCTCACGCACCAGCAGGGGTACGCCGGCCTGCGCTTCGAGCGCTCTGACCCGCGCACTTGCCGAAGGCAGACTGAGGTGCATCAGGCGCGCGCCGCCGGTGATCGAGCCCTCTGCAGCGACATGGGTGAAGAGCCGGAGATCGTCGAGGTCGTACCGCATGGGACCAGCCTACGGCTCAGACTAAGGCTGGCTACGGGGATCGCGCATTGTGGAGTGCAGCGCGAACCCGGATCCTCGAAGAGTGCTGCTGATCCTCCTGGCCGGTGTCGCGGCCGGCGCGCTGAATGCGGTCGGCGGTGGCGGGAGCTTTGTGGCACTCGCGGCACTGGTCGCCGCCGGGATGCCGCCGGTCACCGCGAACGCGACCACGACCGTCGCCCTGCTGCCCGGGAACGCGACCAGCGCGTGGGTCTACCGCCGCGAACTCGAGGGCTTCAATCACCCGTCGCCCGCACGCCTCACGCTCGCGAGTGTGCTCGGCGGCGCGCTCGGCGCAGGGCTGCTGCTGCTGTTGCCGTCAGCATCATTCGACGCGGCAGTGCCGTGGTTGCTGGCGTTCGCGACCGTCGTACTGGCGTTCGGGAAGCGGCTCACGGCGGCGCTGCGGCTCGGACGGCCGGGGCCGGCAGTGATCCTGGCCGGGCAGTTCGTGCTGGCGATCTACGGCGGGTACTTCGGCGGCGCGGTCGGGCTGATGATGCTCGCGTTCTGGACCGCGACGACCACCCTCGATCCGGCGCGCGGGAACCCGCTGCGGGTCATCCAGGTCGCGGCGGTCTACCTGACAGCGGCGGTGATCTTCGTGTTCGCGGCCGACGTACTCTCGCAGCCGTTGCACCTGGTCGCGCTGCTGGCCGGTGCCGTGATCGGCGGGTACGCCGGGGCACATCTCGTCCGGCGCCTGCCGCCGACGGTCCTCCGCGGGCTGGTCCTCACCACGGCTGTCCTGATGACCGGACTGTTCTTCGTGCGGGCGTTCGGATGAGGCCCGCTCAACTGGCGATGGCCTACCAGGCCTGCGAGGTCGCGGACCTGGCCGCCGCGATGGTCGACTTGGACGATCCGGTCGACGCCGCGGCACAGGCGGCTCGGGTGCTCGCGGCAGCTCAGCAACTGGTCGCCGCCGCCGGCCGACTCGGGTCCAACGACGTACCGGCGGATCCGCTGCAACGGTTCGCCTACGAGCATCCCGAGGAGGCCACCGAGGACATCGCCGACTGGTCCCGCCGCCGAGCCGCGCCGACCCACCACCCCTCCTGCCCACCGCGGCGCATTTGATGGGTTGGCGTCCCAGATGCAGGGTTGACGACCGATATCCCGGACGCTAACCCAGCATCTCAGACGTCTACCCACCAAATGCCAGCCCCCGCCAACGCGGCCGGACCTGCGGACGCGGTGGACGGCAGCGGGGCTAGGGGTTGGTACGACGGCCGCGGGGCGGGTCGTGGTGTGGGAGCTGCTCGCGTTCGTGGCGTAGGTACAGGCCGGCGGCCGTCGAGACGCTCGTGAGGAGCCAGACCGCGACGCCTGCGTCGTCGGTGACGCCAATGACCGGCAGCAGGTCCGGGAGGATGTCGATCGGCGAGATCAGGTAGACGAGCGCCAGCAGCCAGAGGAACGTCCGGCTCTTCGGCAGGTCGGCGTACGTGCCCCGACGTACCTCGCGAAGCAACCGCGGCAGCGCCTTGGCGCGATCGATCACGTTCCCGACCGGCACCGGTTCACCGTTGGCGATCTTCCGCCGCCGGATCGCCCGTCGGCGCACCACCCCTAGCGCGCCGACCCCGACACCGATCACGAGCAGCCCGATCCCGACCGCGACGGCAGGCAGCCCGACGACGTCATCGTCGCGGACCAGCAACGTCAGCAGCCCGATCAGCCCGAGCAACCCACCGAAGTAGACCATCTACCCACTGTAGAGCGCGGCTCAGCCGCACAGCCCTGTCCGCTCGCACCACCACCGCCGTCGACGCGCTCCTTGTCGCCGGCGGCTGATCTTTCCGGAAGAAATTCGTCACCGGACGGACAATTCTTTCCGGAAACCCACACCGGGAGTCACCGCCAGAGCCCGATGATGCCGTAGGCGAGGAACCCGGCGGCGATGAGTCCGAGGATGACGCCCGGGATCCAGTAGTCGAACCCGAAGTCGGCCGCCTGCATCCGGCTCGGCTTCTTCGGGTCGTACACGACCTGGATCGTGTCCCCGGGGTCGGCATCCTCGTAGTTCGAGGTGTCCTCGGTGACCGTTTCCCCGGCGAGCGTGCGGTACTTGACCGTGATGTACTCCGTGCGGCCGCCCGACTCCTCCAGGACGGTCCCACTCACCACCTCGCCTCGGTGCTTCAGCAGGTACAGGTCGTGGATCTCGAAGTACCCGACCCCGATGAACACCGCCGCCGCGACCAGGCTCAGGGCACCTTCGAGCCGGCCGTCGACGCGCTTGCCCCGGTGCATCGAGGGCTTGCGCACCTACTGGTTGTACGGCTGTGCGAGGAGGGGGCGGGTGTTGGTGAGGACCTGTTCGTAGTTGGCGCGGATGGTGGTGGCATCGACGGTGATGGCGGGCTCGGGTTTGCCGACCGGGATCTGCCAGGTGGGCGGGGTCGCGGCGCCGGAGAGGGCCCAGGCGGCTTGGCGGGCGGCGCCCAGGGCGACGTACTCGGCCGGCTCGGGGAGGACGACCTCGGCGCCGAGGAGGGACGGCGCGAGAGCCTGTACGGCGCGGGAGCGAGCGCCACCGCCGAGCAGCAGGACGCGCTGGACCGGCAGGCCCTGGTCACGAAGTGCGTCGACGGCGTCGGCGAGGCCGCAGAGCAGACCCTCGACCGCGGCGCGGGCCATTGTCGCGGGCTGCATGGTCGCGCGGGTCAGGCCGTAGATCAGGCCGGTCGAGTGCGGAAGGTCCGGCGTACGTTCGCCGTCCAGGAACGGGAGCAGGACCAGGCCGTCACTCCCAGGTGAGGTCAGCGCGGCCTCGTCGAAGGCGGAGAGCTCCAGGCCGAGCATCTGCGCGGTCGCGGACATCACGCGGGCCGCGTTCAGCGTGCAGACGAGCGGCAGGTACTCGCCGGTGGCGTCCGCGAAGGCCGCGACCAGGCCGGTTGCGTCCTTGGTCGGGTGCGCCGAACGTGCGAACGCCGTACCGCTCGTGCCGAGGGAGACTGCGACGTCGCCCGGCTGCAGATCGAGACCGAGCGCGGCCGCGGCGTTGTCACCCGTGCCGGCGGCAATCGCCGCGCCGAAGGAAGTCTGGCCGACGATCTCCGCCGGTCCGGCGACACGCGGCAACGCGAGCTGACGACCGAAGGCGAGCTCGACCAGATCAGTCCGGTAATCGTTCGTGGTCGGTGACCACCACCCGGTCCCGGACGCGTCGCCGCGATCGGTGGTGATCCCCTCGATGCCGTGCCGGTCGGCGGCGAGCCGATGCGTCATCCAGTCGTGGGGCAGGACGACGGCGGCCGCCCGGCGCGCGGCGTCGCGACGTACCTCGGCCGCACCGCGCGCGGCCTCGTCCCGCAGCCAGCGCAGCTTCGTGACGGTGAAGCTCGGGACCGGAACCGAGCCGATCGCCTCGGCCCACGCCTCCGGCCCCCCGAGCTCGGCGATCAGCTCGGTGGTCGCGTCGGCGGAGCTGGTGTCGTTCCAGAGGACGGCCGGGTGGACGACCTCACCGGAGTCGTCCAGCAGGACCATCCCGTGCTGCTGACCGCCGATCGCGACCGCCTCGACGCCGTCGAGCAGACCGTCGGAGGCGCTCTGCCACGCTTGCCACCACGCTTCCGGGTCGACCTGCGTCCCGTCCGGGTGCGGTGCCCGGCCTTCCCGCAGTACCGCTCCGGTCTCCGCGTCGCACACGACCACCTTGGTCGCCTGGGTGGAGCAGTCCACCCCGGCAACCAGCCTCAGCTCAGTCATGGCGTCCAGACTAGAGGGCTTCCAACGTTGCCCGCGCGCCGATCTCGTGGAGTGACTTCAGGGCCGCCCTGTACTGCGTGACGAACTGCTCGTTCTGCGCGAGATCACCGAACAGGTCGGGGTCCGAGATGAAGACCAGCGGATCGTCCCGGTTGTGCTGCGCGCGCTCGACCAGCTTGTCGCGCAGCCGGTCGACGACCTCGATCGGCTGCCCCTGCTCGTCGACGCCCTCGGCGTACCGCGCCCAGGACGCGACCACGAGCACCGAGCGCTTGATCTCCCGACCGGCCGCGAGTTGCTCGCGCACGACCGGCAGCAGCCACTTCGGGATCCGGTCGGAGCTCTCCGCGCACAGCCTCGCCAGCGTGTCCCGTACTTCGGGGTTCGCGAACCGCTCGATCAGTTGGTGCTTGTAGCGGTCCAGATCGACCCCGGGCACCGGCGGCAACGTCGGCGTACCTTCGTGATCCATGTAGCCGAGCAGAAAGTCGACGTACAGCTTGTCCTGGCAGACCTCGTGGGCGTACCGGTACCCGTCCAGGTAGCCGAGGTAGCACAGCGCCTGATGCGAGGCGTTGAGCAGCCGCAGCTTCATGAACTCGTACGGCTCGACGTCCTCGACGATCTGGACGCCGGCCTCCTCGTACGGCGGGCGCTCGCCGCCGAAGTCGTCCTCGAGCACCCACTGCGTGAACGGCTCGCACACCACCGGCCAGCCGTCCTCGACCCCGAACCGCTCGGCCAGCGCCTCCCGGTCGGCGTCCGCGGTGACCGGCGTGATCCGGTCGACCATGCAGTTCGGGAACCGCACCTCGTTCTCCAGGAACTCCGCCATCGACGGGTCCTTGAGGCGCGCGAACGACGCCAGCATCTTCCGCGCCACATGCCCGTTGCCCGGGATGTTGTCGCACGACATCACGGTGAACGGCGGTACGCCGGCCTCGCGCCGCCGGCGCAGTGCCTCGACGATGAACCCGAACGCGCTCCCCGGCGTCGCGCCCGGCTCGAGGTCCGCGGCCAGCGCCGGATCCGAGGCGTCGAGCTCCCCGGTCACCTGGTTCACGTGGTACCCGCCCTCGGTGATCGTCAGCGACACGATCCGCGTGGCCGGGTCGACGAGACGGTCGAGGACCGCGGTCGGGTCGTCCGGCGCGAAGAGGTAGTCGACGATCGACCCGATCACCCGAGGCTCGAGCGTCCCGTCCGGATGCTTGAGCACGAGCGTGTAGAGGCAGTCCTGGGCGGCCAGTACGTCGGCCATCCGCCGGTCGTGCGGCAGCACGCCGACGCCGACGATCCCCCAGTCCAGCGCCTTCCCGTCGTTCATCAGCCGGTCCAGATACATCGCCTGGTGCGCCCGGTGGAAGCCACCGACCCCGAAGTGCACGATCCCCGGCGTCACCGCCGTACGGTCGTACGACGGGACGGCGACCTCGTTGCCGAGCGCACCCAACGACGCGGTGTTCAGTACCGTCACTTGACCGCCCCCAGCGACAGGCCCTGGACGAGCTTGTCCTGGGCCGCGAACCCGGCGATCAGCACCGGCAGCGACACCACGATGGACGCGGCACAGACTTTGGCGAGGAACAATCCTTGACTGGTCACGAACCCAGTCAAGAACACCGGAGCGGTCTGCGCCACTGTGCCGGTCAGTACCCTGGCGAACAACAGTTCGTTCCAGCTGAAGATGAAGCAGATCAGCGCGGCCGACGCGATCCCCGGGGTCACGATCGGCGCCACCACGGAGCGCAGCGTGCGGGGCAGGTTCGCCCCGTCGACCGAGGCCGCCTCGAGGATCTCCACCGGCACCTCGGACAGGAAGCTGCGCAGCATCCAGACCGCGATCGGCAGGTTCATCGAGGTGTACAGGATGATCAGCAGCCAGATGTTGTCCAGGAAGCCGACCGACTGCGCGAACAGGTAGATCGGCAGCAAACCGGCGACCACCGGCAGCATCTTGGTGGACAGGAAGAAGAACAGCACGTCCGTCCACTTCTTCACCGGCCGGATCGACAGCGCGTACGCCGCCGGGAACGCGAGCAGGATGACCAGCACCGTGGACAGGATGCTCGCGGTCAGCGAGTTCGCGATCGACGGCCACGGGCCCGTGTCGAAGAACGACTTGTAGCCGTCCAGGGTCAGCGGCGCGCCCAGGTCCGGCGGGTTCTTCGCCGCGTCCTCCTCGCTGTGGAACGAGGTCAGCAGCATCCACAGCACCGGCAGCACGAACAGGATCCCGACGATCCACGCCAACCCGCCCAGGAAGAACCCACCGCCACGGCTCTTCTTCCCCGTCACAATCGCGACCTGGCCGCTCATCGACCCGTCTCCTCTCGGAACAGCGTGGACACCGAGCGCAGCGCGAAGGTGGCGATGGCGATCGTGCCGATCACCACGATCACACCGGCCGCGGACGCCCGGCCGTAGTCGTGCGCGGTGTAGAAGGTCTGGTAGATCGTGTACGGGAGGTTCGCCGTACCGAGGCCGCCGGACGTGATCGTGAAGACCGCGTCGAAGTTCTGGACGACGTAGATCGATCCGAGCAGTGCGGACAGCTCCAGGTACTGGCGCAGGTGCGGCAGCGTCATGTAGCGGAAGATCTCCCACTGGTTCGCGCCGTCGATGCCGGCCGCCTCGATCACGTCCAGCGGACGGCTCTGCAGACCGGCCAGCAGGATCAGCATCATGAACGGCGTCCACTGCCAGACCAGCGCGAAGATGATCGACCACAACGGCTGGTTGCTGATCCAGTCCGGCTGCGGCGCGTTGTCACCGAACAACCACTTCAGCACGCCGTTGAACAGGCCGTACGTCGGGTTGTAGAGCGCGTGCTTCCACAACAGGGCCGCGGCCACCGGTACGACGAGGAACGGCGTGATCATCATCGTCCGGACCACACCCCGGCCGCGGAACTTGCGGTCCAGCAGCAGGGCGATCAGCAGCCCGAACACCAGGCTGATCAGGACGACGCCCGCGGTCAGCAGGATCGTCACCCAGATCGCGTGCCGGGTGTTCGCGTCGGTGATCACCCGGCGGAAGTTGTCGATCCCGGCGAAGCCGCGCTCGTCGGGGTAGTACGCGTTCCAGTCCATGAAGGACACGACGATCGTGACCACGAACGGCAGCTGGGTCACGATGATCATGAACACCAGTGCGGGCAGCAACGGACCCCGCCGGGCCCAGTCACCGGTCCTGCGCATCAGCGTGCCTTCGGAACCCGGCGGCGGCGTGGTGTGCCGGCGCCGCGGCGCCTTGGTGTCAGGTTTCGCTTCTACAGACATGCCACGGGCCCCTTACTTCGCTTGCCGCGAGCGGTACCGCTCGGCGACGTCGTCGGCGAGCACCTGCCCGCGTTTCAGTGCCTCGTCGACGCTCATCCGTCCCGCGATCGCCGAACTCACGTCCTGACTGACCTGGGTCCCGAGATCCGGGAACTCCGGGATGTCGATGAACTGGATCCCCGGCGCGGGCCGCGGCTGGGTGCCCGGGTCCTTCGGATCCGCGTTCTCGATCGCGCTCTTGGTCGGCTCCGCGAACGCCGACGCCTCCTTGACGTACGCCGGAAGCTCGTAGGTCGACGCCCGCTTGCCGGCCGGAACGTTGGACCAGCCAACCTTCTCGCCGACGAGCTTCTCGTAGTCCTTGCCGGACGCCCAGGAGATGAACTTCCAGGCGTTGTCCTTCTTCTTCGAGGCTTCCTGGACGCCCCACGCCCATGCGTACAGCCAGCCGGAGCTGTCGGTCTTCACGACCGGCGCCGGGGCGTAGCCCATTTTGCCCTTGACCGGCGAGTTCGGCGCCTCGAGCGAACCGGCCGCCGAGGTGGCGTCGTACCACATCGCGACGTTGCTCTGGATGGTGTTGTTCAGGCACTCGGTGAAGCCCGCCTGCGGCGCGCCCGCCTCACCGTGCGCACGGACCAGGTCGACGTAGAACTTGGTCGCCTCGGTGAACTCCGGCGAATCGACCTTCGCCTGCCAGTCCTGGGTGAACCAGGTGCCGCCGAAGGTGTTCACCACCGTCGTGAGCGGCGCGAACAGCTGACCCCAGCCGGGCTGGCCGCGCAGACAGATACCGCGCATCCCCGGCTGCGCGTTGTCCACCTTGGCCGCGATGTCGGCGACCTGCTGCCAGGTCGGCTTGTCCGGCATCGTCACGCCCTTGGCCGCCAGGATGTCCTTGCGGTACATGAGGAACGACGACTCGCCGTAGAACGGTTCGCCGTAGATCTTGCCGTCGTCCGCGGTCATCGACTGCGTCATCGACTTCAGTACGTCGTCCTGGTCGAACGACGGGTCCTTGTCGATGTAGTCCGACAACGGCGCGATCCATTTGCTCTTGGCATAGATCGGGATCTCGAAGTTGCTCACCGACGCCACGTCGTACTGACCGGCCTGGCTGGAGAACTCCTGGCTGATCTTGTCCCGGACGTCGTTCTCCGGCAGCACGGTGAAGTTCACCTTGATGCCGGTCTGCTTGGTGAAGTTGTCGGCGGTGAGTTTCTGCAGATCGACCATCTGCGGGTTGTTCACCATCAAGACGTTGATGCTGTCGCCGCCACCGCCGCCCGCTCCGCCTCCCCAGCCCGCACATCCACTGGCCGCGGTCATCACCAGCGCGATCGCGGCCGCTCCGATGCTCTTGCGCTTACTCAGCACGGTCTCTCCCTTCACAACACACCCCGCCGAGCGAAGCGAGGCGGTGCTGTTGGCTTTTGCCTTTGAGATCGTCTCGGGCCGACTCGCTCATTTGAGCACGCCTCTGCTCACACCATGAGTAGACCGGGAAGGCACTTGACCTGTCAAGGGTCTGTGCAACACTTGGGGACACGTGTGCTCATATGAGCGGGGAGGCGTTGATGGAGACGTTCGGGCCGGCACAGCTGGTGCTGACCGCGTCGATCGCGCGGCGGTACTACGTCGACGGCCGGTCGAAGGTGGAGATCGCGGACGAGTTCCGGCTCAGCCGGTTCAAGGTCGCGCGATTGCTCGACCAGGCGCGCAGCAGCGGGCTGGTGCGGATCGAGATCAGCCATCCCGGAGCCATCGATCTCGACCTGTCCGCCCGCCTGCAGGAGGCCCTCGGGCTGCGCCGGGCGATCGTGGTGGACACCCCCGAGATCGACGAGCCGGCGTTGCGGACACAACTCGGGAAGGCCGCGGCGGATCTGCTGTCGGAGATCGTCACGCCCGAGGACGTACTCGGCCTGGCATGGGCGCGTGCGGTGACCGCGATGACCGAGCAACTCACCTCACTCGCGCCGGTTCCGGTCGTCCAGTTGACGGGCGCGCTGACCCGTCCGGACGTCGAGGCGAACTCCGTCGAGCTCGTCCGGCACACCGCGCGCCTGTCAGGCGGACCGGCGTACCTGTTCTATGCGCCGCTCGTCGTGCCGGACGCCGCGACGGCGCGGGCGTTGCGGCAGCAGCCGGAGGTTGCGGAGGCGATCAGCCATTTCGACTCGGTGACGAAGGCGGTCGTCGGGCTCGGGTCGTGGGCGGCGGGGCAGTCGACGCTGTACGACGCGATGGACGAGAAGGCCTGTGAACAGCTCCAGAAGCAAGGGGTCGTGGCGGACATCTCGGGCGTTTTCGTGGACGCGCACGGCGCACCGGTGCAGAGCCGGGTCACCGATCGGGTGATCGCGATCAACGCCGAACAGATGAACCAGATCGACGAGGTGATCGCGATCCCGTACGGGCTCGCGAAGGTCCCGGCGGTGCGAGCCGCCGTACGCAGCGGCCTGGTGAACGCGATCGTTACCCACGCACCCCTGGCGAAGGCCCTCCTGCAACAGTCAGACTGACCGGCGATGTTGAGGACATCTGGAGACCCCACGCCTACTGCGCGGCACTCGGCGGGCGCCTCGGTGCACTGGAGGAAAGGTGACGATGGATCCGCATCGTGACCTTCCCTCCAGCACACCGAGGCACTCCGCCGAGCACCTGCTCGCTATGGCGCGGGGTTTCCAGATGTCCTCTGCTGCTGAGGTCGAGTTGGTCGGAGGTACGGCGAACCGCGGGTTGGTGGTGCGGGTCGGGGATACCGTCCGGCGACCGCTGCGTGCCAGTAGTACGGCGACGCATGCGCTGCTGCAGCACCTGGAAAGCGTCGGATTCAAGGGGGCGCCGGCGTTCCTCGGGGTGGACTCGCAGGGGCGGGAGATCCTCTCGTACCTGCCCGGAGAGACCGTTACCGCGCCGTACCCATCCTGGTCCATGACAGACAAGGCGCTCGACAGCGTGGCGGCGCTGCTGCGGTCGTACCACGAGGCGGTTGCGGACTTCCGGCCCGCCGGGCTCGAGTGGGCCGAGCCGGTGCCCGCCGGCTACGTGACCGGGCTGATCAGCCACAACGACCCGAACCTCGACAACGTGGTGTTCCGGGACGGCGTCGCGGTCGCGCTGATCGACTTCGACCTGGCCGGACCTGGGTCGGCCCTGTGGGACGTCGCAACCGCCGTGCGGCTGTGGGCACCGTTGCGCCCGGACGCGGACATCCACGACGTACGGCGCGGGCAGTCGCTCGCTCGTCTGCGCCGCTTCGCGAACGCGTACGGCCTGACCGACGCGGACCGCCTCCGCCTGGTCGACGCCGCCGCCGACAATCACATCTGGTGCATGGACTACGTCCGCCGAGGCTCCGAAGCCGGCCACCCGTGGTTCCACCAACGCTGGACCACGGGCGAAGCCGAGCTCACAGACCGCACCAACCGCTGGTTCAAGCAGTCGGAGGCCGCCCTCCGTCAGGCGCTCCTGGACTGAGCTCCCGCTCAGCCTCTTCCCGACCCTCGTAGTACTTCTCCTGCAACCGCTTGACGAGCGGCGGGATGAAGATCGACACGGTGCTCGGAAAGCTGCCCCAGTCGTCGCCCACCGCGTACACCACAAACTCAGCACCGACCAGGGCAGTCACCACGATCCAGCCTCTCCGGCAGATTCGTGGCCCTTCGTCGGACATCAGCCCGCGCCGCGTGACTGCTCCGATGCCGAACATGACCCCGATCAGCAGGAACACGGTCCCCCGCGCGATCAGGTACCACTGGTTGGCACCGGAATAGCTGCCGTACCCGCGAAAGACGAGCACGCCGGACACAACCGCGCCTACCGCTATCACCGCGTAGAACGCGGCCCCCAGCTTCATCTTCGGCATACCTGACTATCGCAGGTGGGGATTGGCTGTTGCTGCAGGAAGTGGAAGAGAATGTCCCGGTGCGTTCACGGGTGGTTTTGCTGGCGGGGCCTTCGGGGGCGGGGAAGTCGCGTCTGGCGGAGCAGGTCGGGCTGCCCGTCGTACGGCTGGACGACTTCTATCGCGACGGCGACGACGACGCGATGCCGCGGTCCCCGCTCGGCATCGTCGATTGGGACGACCCACGCTCCTGGGACGGCGATCGCGCGGTCGCGGCCCTGGAACAGTTGTGTACGACGGGAACCGCCGACCTCCCGATCTACGACATCGCAGCCGACGGCACCGTCGGTCACCGACCCGTCACCACCGGCGACTCGCCGCTGATCGTTGCTGAAGGCATCTTCGCCGACCAGATCACCGGCGCGCTCCGCGACCGCGACCTGCTGGCGACCGCGATCTGCGTGTACCACCACCGCGTCGTCACCTTCGTCCGGCGGTTCCAGCGGGACCTCCGCGAGCACCGCAAACCTCCGCTGACGCTGCTCCGCCGCGGCCTGCTGCTGCTCCGCGACGACCCGCAGGTGGTCCGCCGCTGCGTCGCCGCGGGCTGTGAACCGATGCATCCCAAGCCCGCCCGCGCCCGGATCGAGACGCTTATCACGCAGGCGACGTCTCAGTAGCCCCGACTCGTTCGCCTGAAGTTCACCCAGCTCTGTTGGTATCGGGACCATGAGGCGGAAGGGGTCAGCCGTTGCCGTCGCGGCGACCGCGGTACTGCTGGGCGTGACCGGCTGCGGGAGCGCGGACGGCACGTCGGCCGTCGCTGCCCAGCCGCCGGCCGCGAAGCATTCCGCGCTGTCCGGGACGACAGACAAGTCCGCGAGGAGCACTCTCGCCGGGTTGGTCGCGCTCCCCCGCGGGTACGTCGCGGATCCGCGCAACGTCACCGGTCCGTTCACTGCGTCGTCGTACCTGAACACCTGGTCCGCCGACCCGGCGCTGGACCGCGCCCTGCTGCTGAACGCGAGCTTCGTCGAGGGGTACCGGACGACCCGACTCAGCCCCGACAAGAAGAAGCGCTACACCGTGCAGCTGTTCAAGACCGGCTCGGCCGCCAAGGCGAAGGCGCTGCAGAAGGGCCTGTGGAACCAGGACGTCCACGACCACCCCTTCACGATCCCGAACGCGCTCTCCGACGCCCGGGTCGAGTACGACGGCAGCACCGACCAGTCGATCGCCCTGGCCGAAGCCAGCCTCGCCATAGGCCCGATCGTCGTAGAACTCACAGTCCGCGAGGTCAGTGCCCTAGGCACCCACCTCACCCCCGACACCACCCTCATCACCGCCCTCACCAAAGAACAGCACACCCGCCTGACCACAACCTCCAGCTAACCCACTCACCCCACGCCCCGCCGCCCGCTGTCGACGAGGACGGCCTGATGGGAAAGAAATGTCCACATGCCGACGATTTCTTTCCCACCAATGGAATCGGCGGCCGGCACGTGCGGGTATGAAACTGGGGTGGGTCAGTCGATGCGGTCGATCACCAGCGGGCCGCGCTCGTAGGAGTCGGCGACGGCGATTGCGTCCGTGAGGGACTCCAGGGCACGGTCGATGCGTGCGGCGTCGTCGGTGTGGAGCGTGAGAAGCGGCTGGCCTTCCTGGATGCGGTCGCCCGGCTTGGCGTGCATCTCCACGCCGGCGACCGGTGACACCGGGTCCTCCTTGCGCGCCCGGCCCGCGCCGAGGCGCCAGGCCGCGACGCCGACCGCGAGGGCGTCGAGTTTGGACAGTACGCCGGACGACGGGGCCGGTACGACGTGCTGCTCGGGAGCGACCGGGAGCTCGGCGGACGGGTCGCCGCCCTGGGCCGAGATCATCGCCCGCCAGGCGTCCATCGCCGTACCGTCGCGAAGCTTCTCGGCCGGGTCGACGCCGGTGACCCCGGCCGCGGCGAGCATCTCGTTGGCCAGGGCAACGGTCAGCTCGACGACGTCGGCGGGTCCGCCACCGGCCAGTACCTCGACCGATTCGCGAACCTCCAAGGCGTTTCCGGCGGTCAGGCCGAGCGGAACCGACATGTCGGTGAGCAGCGCGACCGTTTTCACACCCGCGTCGGTGCCCAGGGCAACCATGGTCTCGGCCAGCTCGCGGGCATCCGCCAGGTCCTTCATGAACGCGCCGGAGCCGACCTTCACGTCCAGCACCAGCGCGCCGGTACCTTCGGCGATCTTCTTGCTCATGATCGAGCTGGCGATCAACGGAATCGCCTCGACCGTCCCGGTCACATCACGCAGCGCGTACAGCTTCTTGTCCGCCGGCGCCAGACCGTCACCGGCCGCACAGATCACCGCGCCGACGTCCTCGAGCTGCTGCATCAGCTCGTCGTTCGACAGCGACGCCCGCCAGCCCGGGATCGACTCCAGCTTGTCCAGCGTGCCGCCGGTGTGTCCGAGCCCCCGGCCGGACAGCTGCGGTACGGCGACCCCGCAGGCCGCCACCAACGGGGCCAACGGCAACGTGATCTTGTCGCCGACGCCCCCGGTCGAGTGCTTGTCCGCGGTCGGCCGGGACAGCTTGCCGAAGTCCATCCGTTCGCCGGACGCGATCATCGCCGCGGTCCAGCGGGCGATCTCGCGCCGGTTCATCCCGTTCAGCAGGATCGCCATCGCGAGCGCGGACATCTGCTCGTCGGCGACGTCGCCCTTGGTGTAGGCGTCGATCACCCAGTCGATCTGCCCGTCGCTCAGCTCGCCCTTGTCGCGCTTGGCCCGGATGACATCCACCGCGTCGAAACTCATCATTCCTCCAGAAACTCGGGCCCGAACGCGTCCGGTAGCAGTTCGCGCAGCGGCCGGACCCCGGTCGCGGTCTCGATCAGCAGCCCCGGGCCGCCGTTCTCGTGCAGCAGCTGCCGGCACCGTCCACACGGCGTCAGCAGGTGCTCGTGCTGATCCACGCAGGTGAACGCGACCAGCCGTCCGCCTCCGGTCCGGTGCAGGTCCGACACCAGCCCGCACTCGGCGCACAACGTCAGTCCGTACGACGCGTTCTCCACGTTGCACCCGGCAACGATCCGCCCGTCGTCGACGTACGCCGCCGCTCCCACCGGGAAGTGCGAGTACGGCGCGTACGCGCGGTGCATCATCTCGACGGCAACCGCGCGCAACGCCGGCCAGTCGACCTCACTCGGTGACGTAGGGCTCACCGTCCGCCTTCGGTGCTCTGACCCGGCCGACCAGGCCGGCGACCGCGATGATGGTGGCCAGGTACGGCGCCATCAGCAGCAGCTCGCCCGGGATCGGGGTCTGGATGATCTGCAGCTGGGACTGCAACTGGGTCGCGAAACCGAAGAACAGGGCGGCGACCATCGCGCCGATCGGGTGCCAGCGGCCCATGATCAGCGCGGCCAGCGCGATGAACCCGTTGCCCGCGGTCATCTCCTTGGCGAACGAACCGGCGTACCCGACGGTGAAGAACGCGCCGCCGAGACCGGCAAGAATGCCGGCCGCGAGCACGGCCGAGTACCGGATCCGCTTGACCTTGATGCCGACCGTGTCGGCCGCCTTCGGGTGCTCGCCGACCGCGCGGATCCGCAGGCCCCAGCGGGTCTCGAAGAGCACGAACGTGACGACCGCGACCGCGAGGTAGGTCAGGTACACCAGGACCGTCTGGTTGAACAGGATCGGCCCGATGAACGGGATGTCGGCCAGGCCGGGGATCTTCACCGCCGACAGCACGTTCGGCGTGTTCAGCTTCTCCGCTTCCGGCTGCATGAACTGGTCGAAGAGGAAGCCGGTGATACCGGTCGCGAACACCACCAGGACGACACCGAGGACGACCTGGTTGACCAGGTACTTGATCGAGAACACCGCCAGCAGCGCGGCCATCAGCACGCCGCTCGCGGCCGCCGCGATCAGGGCGGCGGTGGCGCTGTTCGTCGTGCTGGACACCAGCGCGGCGGTGAACGCGCCGACCAGGAACTGGCCCTCGATCGCGATGTTGATGACACCGGCCCGCTCGCACAGTACGCCGGCGAGCGCGCCGAGGATCAGCGGCGTCGCGAAGTTCAGCGTGCCCTGGAACTGGTTGGCCAGCGGGAACGTTTTGCCCGCGGAGGCCCAGCACAGGAACGCGCCGATGAACGCGACTCCCAGTACGGCGGCCAGCCACCCGGCGTACCGCTGCGGGACCTGGCGCAGGATGTACGCGACGGCGGCGGCCACGCCGAGGATCCCGAGGACGATGGCGACCGGCTGGGCGGGCAGCCCGAGCAGGTTGTGCTCGAGGTCGCCGGAGACCAGCTGGAACGTCGCCTTGCCGCTCTTGGTGAAGGCCGCCAGCCCGAGGCCGATCAGCGCGAACACCAGCATCACGCCGCCGACGCGCAGCCGGCGGGTGCGGTCGGCCGGGGCCTCGATGACCTGCGGTTTCGCGGGCGCTGCCGGTACCGCGTCCGGTGTTGTCTCGCTCATCCGTTCCAGCCTTTCGCGAGAACCGCGCCCGCTCCGCGTTCCTTCGGCAGGAAGCGGAAGATCGAGCGCACCAGTGCCGGGGCCGCGACGAACAGGACGATCACGGCCTGCAGGACGGTGGTCAGGGTCAGCGGCGTTTGCGTGATCAACTGCATCTGCAGGCCGCCGGCGTTCAGGGCGCCGAACAGCAGACCGGCCAGCACGGTGCCGAGCGGCGTACCGCGGCCGAGCAGCGCGACGGTGATCGCGTCGAACCCGACCGAGGCCGCGACCCCGTCGGTCAGCGGCAGGTCGGTGCCGAGCACCTGCTGGGTCCCGGCCAGACCGGCGAGGGCGCCGGCCACGACCATTGCGATCACGTACGCGCGGCCGACCGACATACCGGCCGTCCGGGAGGCGTCCGCGTTCGCGCCGACCGCGCGGAGCTCGAAGCCGATCGTCGAGCGGTTCAGCAGCCACCAGACGAAGACCGCGGCGACCAGCGCCACCAGGAAGCCGACGTGCAACCGGGTGTCGCCGAACTTCGGGTACTGCGCGTTGCTGTCGACGATCGGGGAGATCGGGTCGGTCCGCCCGGGCCGTTGGAACGTCGACGTGGTGAGCAGCCAGGCGAGCAGGTAGATCGCGACGTAGTTCAGCATGATCGTCACGATCACCTCGTGCGCGCCGGTCCGGGCCTTCAGCAGGCCGACCACGCCGCCCCAGAGCGCGCCGCCGATCAGGCCGGCGACGATCGCCACGATCAGGTGCAGGACGGGCGGCAGGTGCCACGCGAATCCGACGTACGACGCCAGGATCGCGCCGGCGATCAACTGCCCCTGCGCGCCGATGTTGAACAGTCCGGTGCGGAACGCCAGCGAGACCGCCAGACCGCCGCAGATCAGCGGTGTTGCCTGGGTCAACGACTCGCTGATCGGCGTCCAGCCGCCCAGGGCGCCGACGGCGAGCGACTTGTACGCCTCGCCGACCGCGGTCAGGGCCGCGGAGACGGTGTCCATCGGCGCGGCGCCGAAGTACCCGATCGCCTTCTGCACCTGGTCGTCGCCGATGATGATCAGGATCGCCCCGACCAGCAGGGCCAGCACGATCGCGCTCAGCGAGACCAGGCCCTGGACCGCCCACGACGGCAGGCCGGCCGACCGCTGCGGCTCCTTGGCCGGCGGCGCGGGCGCCGCAGCGGCCTCTGTCTCAGTGCTCATCAGATGGTTCCCAAGGTCGTCGGGTTCTCGATCGCCACTTCGTGCGCCTCCGACTTCGAGGCGCCGGCCATCATCAGGCCCAGTTCGTCGCGTGGGGTGTCCGCCGGTACGACGCCGACGACCTTTCCGCGGTACATCACCGCGACCCGGTCCGCCAGCGCGGCGATCTCGTCCAGCTCGGTGGACACGATCAGCACCGCCGTACCGTTGTCGCGCTCCTTCACGATCCGGCTGTGCAGGAACTCGATCGAGCCGACGTCCACACCGCGGGTCGGCTGCGAGGCGACCAGCAGCTTCAGCGGCCGGGACAGCTCACGGGCCAGCACGACCTTCTGCTGGTTGCCACCGGACAGCGACGACACCGGCTGGTCGATGCCCTGGGTGCGGATGTCGAACTCCTCCACCCGGGCCTGCGCGTTCTTCTCGATCTCGTCGGTGCGCAACATCATCCCGTTGCCGAACGGCGGCTTGCGGAACAGGTCGAGGACCAGGTTCTCCGCCACCGAGAACGAGTCCACGAAGCCGTCGTGCCAGCGGTCCTCGGGAACGTACCCGATCCCCGCGTCCAGTCGTTGCCGCGTGCTCCGGCCGGTCAGGTCACGCCCGTCCAGCGAGATCCTCCCGGCCGCGATCGGCGTCAGCCCGAGCAGCGCCTCGGCGAGCTCGGTCTGACCGTTGCCCTGGACACCGGCCACCGCGAGGATCTCACCGGCCCGGACCTCGAGGTCGACACCGTCGACGGCGGTGAACCCGCGCTCGTCGATCACGGTCAGGCCCTCGACCCGCAGTACGGCGTCCTTCGGCTGAGCCGGCTCCTTGTCCACGACCAGGTCGACGGCGCGGCCGACCATCAGCTCGGCGAGCTCCTCCTCGGACGCGGACGGCTCGGCCTGCCCGACCACCTTGCCGCGGCGGATCACGGTGATCTTGTCCGCGATCGCCTTGACCTCTTTGAGCTTGTGGGTGATGAAGACGATCGAGGTGCCGTTCTCCTTGAGCTGGCGCATGACGCCGATCAGCTCGTCGATCTCGGCCGGCGTCAGCACCGCGGTCGGCTCGTCCAGGATCAGCACCCGGGCGTCGTTGGTGAGCGCCTTGATGATCTCCACCCGCTGCTGGACGCCGACCGGGATGTCCTCCACCAGCGCCTCGGGGTCGACCTCGAACCCGTACCGGTCGGACAGCTCGGTGACCAGTGCGTGCGCCTTCTTCCGGTCCAGTACGCCGCCGACCCGGACGTTCTCCCGGCCGAGCATGATGTTCTCGGCGACCGTGAACACCGGGACCAGCATGAAGTGCTGGTGGACCATGCCGATACCGTGCTTGATCGCGGCGCTCGGCGAGGTGATCTGCACCTTCTCGCCGTCGATCACGATCTCGCCCGAGTCGGGCTGCAGCAGCCCGTAGAGCATGTTCATCAAGGTGCTCTTGCCGGCCCCGTTCTCGCCGAGCAGACAGTGGATCTCACCCGGCTCGATGACCAGGTCGATGTGGTCGTTGGCGACCAGCGAGCCGAAACTCTTGGTCAGGCCGGACAGCTCGAGGTGCATGCGGGCAGCCTCCCCTTCAGACGGCGAGCCAGGAAGGCGACGACCTGTAGGTCTGCCTTCCTGGCTCGCACCGTACTACGCAAGACAGCAGCGGTTCAGGATGCCTTCGGCTGAACCTTCGACTGCACGGTGATCTTGCCGCTGATGATGTCGGCCTTGATCTGGTCCAGCTCGGATTTCACGTCCGCCGGGATCTTGCTGTCGAACTCGTGGAACGGAGCCAGCGACGTACCGCCGTTCTCCAGCGTGCCGGTGAACTGGCTGTTGTCGAACTTGTTGTCGACGACCGACACGACCGCGTCCTTCACGGCCACGTCCATGCCCTTCTGGACGCTGCTGAGCAGGACCGAGCAGTACTCCGCCGCGCTCACGCAGCCGTCGGTGTCGACCCAGATCGCGTTCACCTTGCCGTTGCTGGCCTTGGCCGCCTGCAGGCCGCCCAGACCCGACGGGCCGGCCACCGGGAAGATCACGTCGGCGCCCTGGGTGATCAGGTTCTGCGCGTTGTTCTGACCCTTGGCCTTGTCCTCGAAGTCACCGGTGAACAGGCCCGCCTGCTTGGCGTCGTCCCAGCCGAGGACCTGGACGTTCTTGCTCTTCTGCGTGTTGTAGTAGCGCACGCCCTCGGCGAAGCCGTCCATGAAGATCGTCACGGTCGGGATCTTCAGACCGCCGAAGGTGCCGACCTTGCCGGACTTCGACATCGCCGCGGCCAGGTAGCCGGCCTGGAAGCTGGACTGCGCGGTGTTGAACAGCAGCGGCTTCAGGTTCGTGATCGGCTTGGCCGGGGCCGAGTCGACGATCGCGAACTTGATGCCGGCGTTCGCCGCGGCCGCCTTCTCGGTGGCGTCCTCGAGCTTGAAGCCGACGGCAACGATCACGTTGCACTTGGCGTTCACCATCGCGGTCATGTTGGTCGGGTAGTCGTTGTCCGACTTCGACTCCGCCTTGACCTCGGTCAGGCCCTTGTCCTTCACCGCGTCCTGCAGACCCTTGTACGAGGTCTGGTTGAACGACTTGTCGTCGAAGCCCCCGGAGTCGGAGACCATGCAGGCCTTGAAGTCCTTGTTGGCGCTGCTGCCGGAGCCGCTGTCGGTCGGCTTGCTGCCACACGCGGCGACGGCGAGCGTCAGCACGCCCACGATCGCCGTTCCCCGCACGTACTTCTTCACCGGAAGTCTCCTTCTTCGACCAGATACGTTGACACGCCGCACGCCTTCCCCCACGTGCCGCATCCGCAGACTATAGGGCGCGGTCAGTGTTTCTTTGAACGTCAAGCAGGCCTCGATACCGGAAAGTGACCGGCATCCGCGTCACATTTCGACAACTTCTCCGGTGCGGTCACCGCCCGCGCTTCCCACGTCACAGCGTGCACGCTCCGTGGCCGCGCTCACCGAGCGTGGCGATCACGGCTGGTGGAAGGCGGCGGACCTCGACGTGGCCCGGCGTACCGCTGGTGTCACAATCTCCGGATGAGTCATCAGTTACTGGTCGCTGACGTGCTGGCGCGGGTCGAGGCGGTCCGTGAGGACATGGTCGACGTACGGCGCGAGCTGCACGCGCACCCGGAGCTCGGGTGGCACGAGGTACGGACGACCGAGCTGCTCGAGAAGCGGCTCGTCGAGGCCGGGCTGTCGCCGCGGGTGCTGCCGACCGGGACCGGGCTGATCTGCGACATCGGGTCCGGCGACACGTGCGTCGCGCTGCGCGCCGACATCGACGCGCTGCCGGTGCCGGACGGCGTGGAGGCGCCGTGGCGGTCGACTCTCGACGGGGTGGCTCACGCGTGCGGTCACGACGTACACACGTCCGCTCTCCTCGGCGCGGCGCTGGTGCTGGCCGGCATGGCGCGCGACGGGCACCTGGACCGGCGGGTCCGCGTGATCTTCCAGCCGGCCGAGGAGGTCATGCCCGGCGGTGCGCTCGGAGTGATCGCGGCGGGCGGGCTGGACGGCGTACGGCGTATTTATGGTGTGCACTGCGATCCGCGACTGCAGGTGGGTGAGGTCGGCCTGCGCGTCGGCGCGCTGACCGCCGCCGCCGACCGGTTGCTCGTCCGGCTCACCGGACCGGGCGGCCACACCTCCCGACCGCACCTGACCGCCGATCTCGTCTACGCGCTGGCGACCCTGGTCTCGCAGCTTCCTGCGGCGCTCTCCCGCCGCGTGGACCCGCGCGCCGGCATGTCCCTCGTCTGGGGCCGCATCACCTCCGGCTCGGCGGCCAACGCGATCCCGTCCCGCGGCGAGGCCGAAGGCACCCTCCGCTGCCTCGACGCCAACGCCTGGCGACTGGCCGAGGAACTCATCCCGTCACTCGCCGCCCAGATCGTCACGCCGTACGGCGTGGACGCCGACGTCGAGGTCACACACGGCGTACCGCCCGTGATGAACGACGCCTCCGCGATCAACGTCCTGCAGAACGCCGTTCACCAGACGCTCGGCTCCAGCGCCATTGCCCCGACCGACCAGAGCCTCGGCGGCGAAGACTTCGCCTGGTACCTCGAACACATCCCCGGCGCCATGGCCCGCCTAGGCGTCCGCCCACCCACCCAAGAAACCGCCGCCGACCTCCACACCCCCGGCTTCGACCCCTCCGAAGAAGCCATCACCGTAGGCACCACCCTCCTAACCACCACCGCCCTCCTCGACTGAACGGCCACCGGCGAAAGGACACCGCTTCGCGGCGGCAGTCCCGATTGCCGCCTCCGGCGGCATGCGCGAATCGAACCGCCGACAGATGCACGGCGCGAGGCGATGCACCGAGCCTGACGACGATTGAAAGCCTTGCGTGTGTCCTGCAGTTCCCGAAGACGGGCGCCCCAGGCCACTACCGCGCGTGGACTACCGGATGTCTTGGATGAGGTCGACAGCCTCATACATCCCGTACGCGTCGCGGAGAGTCGTGAGAAAGTCGTCGACCGAGATCGGTGGATTCTGGCGGCGTTGGGTCAGCTTGACGACCGCCTCCAACGCCGTCTGCGGCGAGACAGCCACTGTATTGGCCGAGAACTCCGTTGGTGGCAGGATCTCGATGCCGTGCGGGATCTTGCTCCGCGGGAAGTCCTTGAGGTTGACGGTCACGATGGCGCCGGCGTGACCGGCGACGGCGGCCGCGACGACGTGCTCGTCATCGGGATCGGGCAGTCCGAACGTGCCTTCGTACGGCTCCCAGTTCTGGACCTCGGCGTCATCGAAATTGCTTCGCATCTGCTCGATGAGGCGTGCCGCCCTTCGTTGCGCCTCGACCCGGTCGAACCCACGGTCCTCCGTGAGTTTCTCGATCTCGTGATAGTGCAGTTCATCGAGGATCGCGCTGCTCCAGAGCGGGCGGTAGAGATTCTCCACGGCAAGGCTGAGAAGGAAGTCCCGCTGTCGGCTGGGCGAGAGAACACAGGTATCGAGGAGCGCGGCGTACACGCCTCGATACTCTCAGAAACCGGAGGCCCGGCGCCTGTGCTCGGCGCGCTGCTTCCGGATCCGCTTGAGCCGCTCGTTCACAACTGCCGGATCCTCGTCATCGCTCAGATCCAGTGATGTGTCCGCGATCGCCTGGTACTGCCGCTGGCGACGTGCATCGCGATAGGCCAGCAGATCCTTCAGCAGAATCTTGCGACGGCTCCCAACCCGCTCGAAGGGAAGGTCGCCCGAGTCCGTCAATCGCACAACGGTGGGCCGACTGACACCGAGCAGATCTGCGGCTTCCTGGGTCGTCAGCTTCGGCATGGCCGGTGAGATCGTGACCGCCTTGCCGGCCGCGAGCGCTGCCACCGCTTGCACAAGTACCTTGTGGAGCGCCTCAGGAAGCTCGATCTGGTCGTGCTCCTCGGCGCCCGCAAGAAAGTACCGAGCACTCGGACGCTCGCCGGCTTTGCCCTCGTGTGCACTGAGGAAGCTGGCGACCGTCGCCAACTGTTCCTGCTCTTCAGGCAGATACGTCTGCGACTCAAGAAGCTCGGCAGCCATGACAACCTCCGTTCCGAACGTTACGAACCACCTTTCGCAACGTTCGAATATGGTCGCACATTCAAAGACGTCCACACCAGATCAGGACTTCCGCAGCACGCACTGCAATCAAGACGTGATGCCCATGCGAACCATCTAGGCGGACGTGGCGATTCGTGTCGCGCCCGTCTTCTCGTCCCAGAAGAGGACGCAGCGGTGGTACGCGTCGGGAAGGAACGGGTGGGATTGTGACGGACACCGGAGCGTGCGACCGGCGTTTGTCGCGCCTGACTGCGCTGCCGGGCTGACGTTGAGTGGTTAGAGTCGAGGAGTATTAGGTTGTGACAGACATGGACAGGCTCTCCGCCCAGGTCACGAACCCGTGACCGTGGATCCGGGCGTCGCCGCCGCGGCGCGTGTCGCGGTGTCCTCGGGGCGAGCACGCAGTGTCAGCGCCTGGGTCAACGAAGCCCTGCACCGCCAGGTCGATCGTGAACGCAGACTGAGCGGGCTAGATCGCTTCATCGCCGCCTACGAAGCCTGCACGGCACCATCACCGAAGAGGAGATGGCCGAAGCGGTCCGGACAGCCCGAGCCGATGCAATTGCTGTTCGAGGCAAGCGTCCGCACAGCACCGCCTGACCCTCGCCTTGGACGCATCAGGAGGCCGCCCACGGAGCGATGTCCGTCTCGCGGGTCCAGGCCGTCACGCGCGACACCACAGCACTCGGCGCCGGCAGACCCGCCCGACAGCACCTCACGCGCACGCCGCCGAAGGCGGCCAACAGACAGCCACCGCGAAGCGGTGCCCGATTCGGCCGGCGACATCACCCGGATCACCACGACGCTCGATGTCGCGGAGTGGTGAGCCTTAGAAGGTGTCGGCGGGGACGTAGACGCCCCAGACGTCTCGGAGGGTGTTGCAGACTTCGCCTACGGTGGCTCGGGCTTTGAGGGCTTGTTTCATCGGGTAGAGGCAGTTGTCGTTGCCTTCGGCAGCTTTTTTGAGGGCGGCCAGAGCCTCGTCCACCGCGTTCTGGTCGCGGGTGGCGCGGAGGGTGGCGAGGCGGGCTACCTGCTGGGCCTCGATGGTGGGGTCGACGCGGAGCGGTTCGTACGGATCCTCTTCGGCGATCCTGAACTTGTTCATCCCGACGACGACCCGCTCGGCCGAGTCGATCTCCTGGGCGATCTGGTACGCCGAGCGCTCGATCTCCTGTTTCTGGTACCCCTTCTCGATCGCGGCGACGGCACCGCCGTACTCCTCGACCCGGTCCATGAGCTCGAGCGCGGCCGCCTCGACCTCGTCGGTGAGCGACTCGACGACGTACGAGCCGGCGAACGGGTCGACCGTCGCGGTGACGTCGGTCTCGTACGCGAGCACCTGCTGCGTGCGCAGCGCGAGACGGGCTGCTTTCTCGGTCGGGAGCGCGATCGCTTCGTCGTACGAGTTGGTGTGCAGGGACTGGGTTCCACCGAGTACGGCGGCCAGACCCTGGATCGCGACCCGCACCAGGTTCACCTCAGGCTGCTGCGCGGTCAGCTGCACGCCCGCGGTCTGAGTGTGGAAGCGCAACATCAACGACTTCGGGTTGCGAGCGCCGAAGGAATCCCGCATCACCCGCGCCCAGATCCGCCGTGCCGCACGGAACTTCGCCACCTCCTCGAGCAGCGTCGTACGGGCGACGAAGAAGAACGACAGCCGCGGCGCGAACTCGTCCACGTCCAGCCCGGACGCGACCGCGGTCCGGACGTACTCGATACCGTTCGCCAAGGTGAACGCGATCTCCTGCGCGGGCGTCGCGCCGGCCTCGGCCATGTGGTAGCCGGAGATCGAGATCGTGTTCCACCGCGGCAACTCGGTCTTGCAGTACGCGAAGATGTCGCTGATCAGCCGCAGCGACTCCTTCGGCGGGTAGATGTAGGTGCCGCGGGCGATGTATTCCTTCAGTACGTCGTTCTGGATCGTGCCGGTGAGCTTGTCGGCGGAGACCCCCTGCTCCTCGGCCACCAACTCGTAGAGCAGGAGCAGCACCGACCCGGGTGCGTTGATCGTCATCGAGGTGGACACCTGGTCCAGCGGGATCTTGTCGAACAGCACCCGCATGTCGTCGATCGAGTCGATCGCCACCCCGACCTTGCCGACCTCGCCGTGCGCGATCGGCGCGTCGGAGTCGTACCCCATCTGGGTCGGCAGGTCGAACGCGACCGACAGGCCCATGGTCCCGTGGTCGATCAGCTGGTGGTACCGCTGGTTCGACTCGGCCGCCGTGCCGAACCCGGCGTACTGCCGCATCGTCCACGGCCGCTGGGTGTACATCGTCGGGTACACGCCCCGGGTGTACGGGAACTGCCCCGGCTCCCCCAGCTTCGCCCCGGCGTCGAACCCTTCCAGCGGCCCGTACACCGGCGCGACCTCGAACCCCGACTCGCTCCGATGACTCATCCCCCCACGGTAGGCCGAACCACACTCCCACTGGTATGCACAACCCGGGTGAGATCGAGCACTGCGCTGTGAACTGGGTCTCGGGTGCGATTCCTACCAGTGCGATTCCTACTCGGAGGTATCGATGAAGTTGCGGCCGAAGGGCCAGCTGACCGTGCCGCTGGAGATCCGCGAGCACCTCGGGCTGCACGAGGGAGACGAAATGGAGTTCGTCGTCCGGGGGACGCCGTACAGCTGGTCCGCGCGAAATCCAATCGGTCGCACGGTCGGCGGGCCGCCGCGCGGTTGCGCGGTCGTGGCACCAGCGGAATGAGCACCGACGAGATCATGGAGCTGCTCCGTGGCGAGGAGTGACCTCTCACTCCTCCGGCCACCAACAACCCTGGTCGACGCCTGTGTCCTGCTCGACCTCACCACGGACGACCCGAAGTGGGCCGACTGACACATCGCGCTACCGCACCTACTTTCCCACCCTTCAGCTCATCGCCCCCTGAGCGAGGCGATTCTCAGAGTTCGCGTTTGACTAACCGGGCGCAGCTCGGTGGCAACCTGAAGGACACTTCAAGGGCCCGTAGCCGTCGACAGGGCATCGACGGCGGGTCATGGGAGTGTCGCCCACGGTTCATGGTCGGTGAGGAACCTTCGAGCTGTGCGAATCGTGATGGTGGCCGAGACCTTCCTGCCGCAGATCAATGGCGTGGCGAACACGGCTCGCCACGTCGCCGACCGGCTGCGTGCCCGCGGCCACGAACTGCTGATCATCGCCCCCGGCCCGGGCCCCGACAGCTACGGCGACGTCCCGGTGCTCCGGGCCCGGAGCTTCCGTACGCCGGGCTACAAGGAGTACCCGGTCGGCCTGCCGGATCCGTCGATCGAGCGGGCGATGGCCGACTTCCGGCCCGACCTCGTGCATCTCGCCTCACCGTTCATCATCGGCGCGTACGGGCTGCGTGCGGCTCGCAAGCTCGGCGTACCGACGGTCGCGATCTTCCAGACCGACATCGCCGGCTTCGCCCGCCAGTACCCCTGGTACGCCGCCGCGGACCGCGGGATCTGGCGCTGGGTACGGCGTACCCACTCGCGCGCCGACCGTACGCTCGCCCCCTCGTCCGCTTCCGTCGACGCTCTCGTGCAAGGCGGCGTACCGCGGGTGCACCTGTGGGGCCGCGGCGTGAACCTGGACCTGTTCGATCCCAAGCACCGCGACGAGGACTGGCGCCGGCAGATCTCCCCGGACGGGCGGCCGATCGTCGGGTACGTCGGTCGGCTGGCGGCCGAGAAGAAGGTACGGCGGCTCGCGGAACTGACCGACCTGGACTGCCGGATCGTGATCGTCGGCGACGGCCCGGACCGCGCCGCCCTGGAGCACGCGTTGCCGACGGCAACCTTCCTCGGGATGCGCCGGGGCGCCGACCTGGCGTCGATCTTCGCC
This sequence comes from Kribbella sp. VKM Ac-2571, assembly GCF_004362255.1. Classification (NCBI taxonomy): domain Bacteria; kingdom Bacillati; phylum Actinomycetota; class Actinomycetes; order Propionibacteriales; family Kribbellaceae; genus Kribbella; species Kribbella sp. VKM Ac-2571. Next base: position 309,310 of record NZ_SNWS01000004.1, on the reverse strand, counting down.
GGGCTGGACGTGTTCCTGCACACCGGCGAGCACGAGACGTTCTGCCAGACGATCCAGGAGGCGCAGGCCTCCGGCGTCGCCACCGTCGGCCCGGCCGCGGGCGGCCCGCTCGACCTGATCCACCCGGGCGAGAACGGCCTGCTGTTCGAGCCCGGCCGGCCCGGATCGCTGCGGGACGCGGTGAAGACCCTGCTGGACCACCCGACGGCCCGCGGACGGATGGCAGCGAGCGGCCTGCACCGAGTGCAGTCCCGCACCTGGGCCGCCGTCGTCGACGACCTCGTCGACCGCCACTACGCCGAAGTACTCCAAGAGGCCGCGGCCGTACGGCGGGTGGCATGAGCGAGCGCAGCGAGCTCATCAGAAAGCACAGTCGGGTTCGCGCCTCATCGGCGCCCGGAGCGAAGCGAGGACGCCGATGAGCTCACTGCGCATCGCTCAGCTGGCCAACTTCGTCGGGCCGACGTCCGGTGGGATGCGGACCGCGATCGAGCACATCGGCCAGGGGTACGTCGAGGCCGGCGCCGAGCGGATCGTGATCACGCCGGGCGAGAAGGACTCCGTCGACGAGACCGAACTGGGCACGATCGTCCGGGTCAAGGCGCCCAAGGTGAGCGGGGGCTACCGACTCATCACGACGCCGTGGACCGTGATCGACGTACTGAAGCGGTTCCGGCCGACCACGGTGGAGATCTCCGACAAGTCGACGCTGCTCCCGGTGGCACGCTGGGCCCGCAAGAACGACATCGGCACCGTGTTGTTCAGCCACGAGCGGCTGGACGCGATGCTGGCGCTCGGCGCGGCCCGCCCGGGTCAGCTCGGCGGCAACGACGTACTGCGCCCCGGCCGGATGCTCGGCGAACGTCCGGTCAAATGGGGTGCCGACGGAGTGAAGTACAGCCAGCTCGGCATGGTCGCCACCGTCGCGGCGCTGTACAAGATCCTCGGCCGCACGTACGACGCTGTCGTGGTCACCTCGCGCTACGCGGCGGCCGAGTTCGACGAGGTGACGACGCCACTCGTCCGGATCCCGCTCGGGGTCGACCTCGACACGTTCCACCCGTCGCTGGGTGCACCGGCCGATGACGGCGTACTCAAGCTGGTGCACGCCGGCCGGCTCTCCCGCGAGAAGAGCCCGCATCTGGCGGTCGCCACCGCCGCCGAACTGCACCGCCGCGGCGTGAACGTGCGGATGGACGTGTACGGCACCGGCCCGCACCTCGACGAGCTGATCGAGATCGCCGGGGACGCGCCGGTCACGTTCCACGGGTACGTCGACGGCCGGCATGCCCTCGCCAAGCACCTCGCCGAGGCCGACATCGCCCTGTCCGTCTGCCCCGGCGAAACCTTCGGCCTGGCCGTCCTCGAGGCCCTCGCCGCCGGCACCCCGGTGGTCACCGCGAACACCGGCGGCGCCCGCGAACTGGTCGACGAAACCTGCGGCCGCTGGGCCCCCGCCAACCCAATGGCCCTGGCCGACGCCACCCTGGCCCTGGCCCAACTCCCCAGCCGCCGCGCCGCCGCCCGGCACCGCGCCGAGCTCTACACCTGGCAGGCCTGCATCGACCGCATGCTCGCCCTCCACAACCGCCTGGCCCACGCCCGCCTGGCCGCCTGATTGCACAAAGCTGCAACTGGGCCCGGGAAACTTGCGGTCCGGACCGCTTTCGCGATACTTCTTCCCTCTCGCCGGTGTTACTCGGGGTGCGCCGGATTCCCCTGCCCTGGAGATTCAATGCGCCGCGCCCGCAAACCCGCCCTGTTCCGCGCTGCCCTGGCCACCGCCCTCGCAGCCATCACCATCCCCTTCATCGCCCACGCCGCCTTCGGCGAGGACACCGCGCTGGGCGTCGTCACCAGGGACATCCTGGTCGTCGACAGCTCCGGTACCAAGCGCATCACCGACAACACCGAGATCACCTCGGCGACCACCCAGGACGGGGAGCTCTACCTGTCGAACGTCTGGTTCGGCCCACCCCTCGGCCAACGCCTCGCGAACGGCACGACGTACGACGTGGCAGCACAGCGAACCGCCTCGGCCGGGCTGATCGGCAACGTGTGCCGCACGTTCGACAACCAGGTCGCCCAGGCGAAGTCGGGCGCGCTGACCGTCGACGAGGTCAAGTACGACGGCGACACCATCACCAGTATCTCCGCGAGCTGGACGGTCGAGTGCGAGAACGCTCCGACGACGTCGCAGGGCTTCGTCCGACTGGCCGACGACCGCCCGCACCCACTGGTCGCGCCTGCGCCGGTCACCATGCCCGAGGCAGGCCGGACGGATCCCGTCCAGGCAACCGTGACGCTGACCAACTCCGGCGATGCCGCCACCGGGACGCTCGGCGCGGCCACCGTCGATCCGGCTCTCGCCGGCGGCCAGTACTACGACGTCGCCACCGACAGGTGCGCCGGAAAGAGCCTTGCACCGGAGGAGACCTGCACGGTCGACGTCGTCTACCAGCGGGGAACGGCCGGGATCTCCAGGGCCCGCATCGCCGTGGCCGCGCCGGGGTATCCAGGGGGCAGGATCCTGGCGGCCGCGACCGGGAGGACGATCGTCGCGCCGACGGCTCCCGTCGTCACGCCGTTCCCGATCCTGACCGGGCAGGGCCTCCACTGGTACGTGGTCATGAACGCCTCGTGGTTGCAGGTCGAACGCCGGCTGCCCGGGGAAAGCTGGCAGGACGTCTCCGGCCGGATCGCGGGGACCGCGACGAACTGGGCGGACCGCACGCTCCCGGTCGGCGGCACCGCGGAGTACCGCGTCACCGCCGGTAACGCGGACGGGGCCTCACCGCCGAGCGCCGTCGTGACCGCGACGAGGCAGCCGGACGTCGGCACCGGCACAGTCACCGCGCTGTCCGTCGACACCGACGGGGCGGCCGACCAGGTGGTGACGTCCTTCGAGGAGTCCTCGGCCGGGACGCACTACCGCATGCTGCGCTCGCCGGCGTTGTCCGTCACGTTGCCCGAGCTGCCCGGACCGGGGGTCTACGAGATCGGTCCCGAGGCCGCGTACCAGGTGTCCATCCGGTCAACGCTCGGGTGCTCGATCGACGGCACGCTGCGAGTCGACCAGCTCGCCTACACCGACGACTTCTGGCCGACTGCCACGATGGCAGCGACAGCCGACGGTGTCTGCCGGACGGACAGCGGCGACGGCCCACAGATGATCCTGGAACTGCGGGTGCACAGCGCACGGCCGCTGGTGGCGATCGCGTCCGGGCCGGTCGACGCCGGCCGCGTTGTCGTCGGCCAGGCGTCGGAGCCCAAGCCGGTCACCATCCGCAACACCGGCAGCACGCAGGTGCAGCTCGGCGCACCGACCGTTGTCGGAACGACGGCCGGCGACTGGGCGATCCAGACGAACCACTGTCCGGCGGCCCTCGCCGTCGGCGCGAGCTGCACCGTCGACCTCGTCGTCCGGCCGTCGGCGTCCGGCACGCACACCGCTCAGCTGGAACTGCCGGACAACACGGCCAGAGGGAAGCACCACGCTGCCCTGACCGTCACCGGTGTCGGTACGGCGGCAGCACCGGTCAACTTCAAGGCAGTGGGAACGCTCACCGGCGTCGACCTGAGCTGGGATCCGCCGACGGACACCGGGCAGAGCGAGGTGACCGGCTACACCGTGCACCGCCTGGCCGGCGGCACCACGACGACGTTCGAGGTGGCGGCGGCCGCGAACGGAACGACCTCGCGCTGGACCGACTCCAATCCGCCGGCCGGTGCGACGTACGCCGTCTCCAGCCGGAACCAGATCGGCGACGGCGTACCGACAGCCGCGCAGACCCCGCGGCAGACCTCCGATGTTCTTGCCTACAGCAACGGTGGGCTTTACCAGTGGTCGTGGCCGGACGGCACCCAACCGGTTCCGGTCGGCTCAGGCACTCCGGCGCAAGACGTCGGCGAAATGGCCGCCTCGAGCGACGGCCGGTACCTGGCGTACGTGGCGGACGGAGCGCTGTGGACCGTTCGCGCGGACTCCCGAGCAGTCTCGACGCCGGTCCGGGTGGCGTCGGTCGGCACCGTGTGGGACATTGCCTGGTCACCCGACCGGAGCCGGCTGGCCTACGCGCAGACCCAGCCTGGAGAAGATTTCTGCGTATGGGTGGTGACGCTACCCAGCGGCGATCCGGTCAAGGTCCGATGCGGTGTCAGGCAGCCCAGCTGGCTTCCCGACCTACAGGCACTTGTGGTCGCAGACACCCACGGCGGTGCGCTGCAGAAGGTCGCGGCCACCGCGACCGGCGCTGTGCTCGGCACCTACGCCGGCACCACCGGCGCGACGACGACGGCGGTGTCTCCTGACGGACGCTGGATCGCATATGCGAGCTCTCCGTTCGCACCCAAGGTGGGCCTCCTCCCCCTGGTCGGCGGCGTGGCACAGTCGACGAGCCTGTCCTACTTGCCGGGCAAGCTGTACTGGTCACCCGCGGCCGACCGCCTCCTCACCTGGGCCCACACCGACACGCACGGCCTGCTGACGGTGGCCGCGGACGGCAAGCTCGGACCCGAGGCGTCGCTCTTCGCGCAGTACGTCGAGGGCATCCGGGCGCCCGTATGGCAAGGCCTGAGCGTTCAGATCCCGCCGACCGCGGCCTTGACGGGGAGGGCTGTCAGCATCCCGTTCGACGTCTCCGCCCTCAGCGCCGGCACGTCGACGGTCTGCCGGCTCGACTCGGGCGCCTGGGCGCCGTGTACGTCGCCGTACCGCGCCACAAGCGTGAACGGTGGCGCCCACACGTTCGCCGTGAAGGCCACCGAGCCCAGCGGTCGTACGGTCGTCGGCTCACGCTCGTTCACCGTCGACGCGACCGGCCCGGTCGCTCGGGTGACCGGGCCGGCATATCAGGCGACGGTGGCCGCGACGGCGACGCTGACGGTGTCGGCGACGGATGCCAGCGGGGTGAGGTCGTACGACGTTCGCTACCGGCGGGCCACGTCCGCCGGGCCGTACGGCGCCTATGTGCAGCCGTGGACCGGTACGACCGCGACGTCGATGAACCTCGCGGTCGCGGCGGGGTACGAGTACTGCGCGTCCGTTCGGGCGACGGACAAGCTCGGGAATGTCGGCCCGTGGAGTGCCGACCGATGCTTCTCGCGGCCGCTCGATGATCGATCGTTCTCACTGGCAACGAGCGGGTGGACGCGGGCGACCGGGGCGACGTTCTACTACGGGACCACGACGCAGACAACGGCGTACGGGAAGGCCCTCACTCGGACCGTGCAGGGGAAGCGGTTCTTCCTGGTGGCGACGCGTTGCCCGACGTGTGGGTCGGTCGCGGTGTACGCGGGGAACAGGTACCTGAGCACGGTGAACCTCGCCTACCCGACGACCCACAAGCAGGTGCTGCTCGGCCTTCCGGTCCAGAGCACGCTCTTCAGCGGCACCCTCAAGTTGGTCAGCGCGTCCACCGGCAAGCTCGTCCAGATCGACGGGCTCGCGGTCGGCCGGACCTGAGAAGCTGCGCCGGACGCCCCGTCCGAGGGGCGTCCGGCGTGGGCTCAGGTCAGGTGGTCGTAGTCGCCTCGGGTCCAGGCGGCGTGGCGGTCGGCGGAGCGGCGTACGACGGCTTTTGCGTCGACCGGGATGACTGAGCCGAAGTTGTTGTAGAGGCGGTCGTACTCGAAGGGGTCGAGGGAGCGGGCGACGCGGTCGACGACGGCGCCGGACAGCGGGATGCGGTTCGGATAGCTGCGCATGAAGCTGACCGAGGTGCGGTCGGGGTTGGCGAAGATGGTGTCGCCGGACAGGATCACTCCCTTGCCCTCGGCACCGTTCGCCCAGTGCACGACCGCGCTGCCGGGGAAGTGGCCGCCGGGCTGGATGACGGTCACTCCGGGTAGCGGCGTGAGCTGCCCGGACCAGGCCTTGATCACCGCGTCCGGCCGCGCGACCCACTCCTTGTCGGCTTCCGAGACGTACACCGGTACGTCGCCCAGGCGGTGGCTCCACTCGACCTGGACGCCGTACATGTGCGGGTGGCTGGCGACGATCGCGACCACGTTGCCGAGTTCCCGGATCCGGCGTACGGCGTCGTCGTCCAGGTACCCGATCGGGTCCCAGAGCAGGTTCCCCTCGGACGTTGTCACCAGCATCGACTGCTGCCCGATCCCCACCGGCGGCTTCGAGCGGACGCCGTACAGGCCCGGCTCGACCTCGTCGACCGTGACCTCGGTGCCGGCCGCGGCCAGCTCCTCGAGCGTGGTCCAGTGCTGCCCGTCGGCGGGCACCCACTGCCGCTCGTCGGCGCAGATCGCGCACACCTCGACCTGCTCCGCGTGCTCCACCGCACAGGTCGCACAGATCCAGAAACTCACTGTAGTTCTCCCCTTCGATTCTGATGTGCCGTCAGCCAAGACGCTCAAGCGCAGTTGAAGTCAAGTGCATCGGAAGCTCACCGTCGAGGGCCAGTGCGGGGCCCGCTCGCTGGGCCACTACGCGACCGATCTCACACCTGGCAGGACATTTCGGGGCTGATCGCGGGACTAGCATCGAACCGGCTTGGTTTTCTCCGGGCCTGGAGACGTTCGATCGGAGGACGGTTTGCCCAGCAAACCAGCCGGCACGCTCTACCGCGGCCGGGAGGGCATGTGGTCATGGGTCGCGCACCGGATCACCGGTGTCGGGATCTTCTTCTTCCTGCTGGTGCACGTGCTGGACACCGCACTGGTCCGGGTCTCGCCGGAGGCCTACAACGAGGTCATCGGCACCTACAAGAACCCGATCGTCGGCCTCCTCGAGGTCGGTCTGGTGGCGGCGATCCTGTTCCACGCGTTCAACGGCGTGCGGCTGATCCTGGTCGACTTCTGGGCCAAGGGCCCGCGCTACCAGCGGCAGCTGATGATCGGCGTCGGCGTGCTCTGGGTGGTGCTGTTCGTGCCGTTCGTGATCCGTCACCTCTCACATGTCTTCGGGGGCTGAGATGAGCGACATTGCCGCGCCCCGGTCCAGCTCCAGCGCCCGCAAGCTGAAGGGCGGCGGCCGGAACCGTTCCGGGCAGACCAACTTCGAGCTGTACAGCTGGCTGTTCATGCGGCTGTCCGGGCTCGCCCTCGTCATCCTCGTGCTCGGGCACCTGTTCGTGAACCTGATGCTCGGCGGCGGGATCACCGCGCTGGACTTCGGCTTCGTGGCCGGCAAGTGGGCCAACCCGCTGTGGCAGGTCTGGGACCTGCTGATGCTGTGGCTGGCGATGCTGCACGGCACCAACGGGCTGCGCACGATCGTCAACGACTACGCCGAGAAGGACCAGAACCGGTTCTGGCTCAAGGCCTTGCTGATCACGGCGGCGATCGTCATCGTCGTCCTCGGCACCCTGGTCATCTTCACGTTCGACCCCTGCCTCGACCCCAACTCCACGTTGTCGGTCTGCAAATAAAGGAAGTCATGCAACAGCATCAGTACGACGTCATCATCGTCGGCGCGGGCGGCGCGGGGATGCGCGCGGCCCTCGAGTCGAGCAAGCGGACCCGTACCGCCGTACTCACCAAGCTCTACCCGACCCGTTCGCACACCGGCGCCGCCCAGGGCGGTATGTGCGCCGCGCTGGCGAACGTCGAGGAGGACAACTGGGAGTGGCACACCTTCGACACGGTCAAGGGCGGCGACTTCCTGGTCGACCAGGACGCGGCCGAGGTGATGTGCCGCGAGGCCGTCGACGCGGTCCTCGACCTGGAGAAGATGGGCCTGCCGTTCAACCGGACCGCCGAGGGCAAGATCGACCAGCGGTTCTTCGGCGGCCACACCCGCAACCACGGTGAGGCCGTCGTACGCCGGTCCTGCTTCGCGGCCGACCGTACCGGTCACATGATCCTGCAGACGCTGTACCAGCAGTGCATCAAGCAGAACGTCGAGTTCTTCAACGAGTACTACGTTCTCGACCTGCTGATGACCGATGGCAAGGCGAGCGGCGTGGTCGCGTACGAGCTGGCCACCGGCGAGCTGCACGTTTTCTCCGCGAAGTCGGTGATCTTCGCGTCCGGCGGTTTCGGCAAGGTCTTCCGTACGACGTCCAACGCGCACACCCTGACCGGCGACGGGATGGGCATCGTGTGGCGCAAGGGCCTGCCGCTGGAGGACATGGAGTTCTTCCAGTTCCACCCGACCGGCCTGGCGGGTCTCGGCGTACTGCTGTCGGAAGCGGCCCGCGGTGAGGGCGGCATCCTGCGGAACAAGGACAACGAGCGTTTCATGGAGCGCTACGCGCCGACCGTGAAGGACCTGGCGCCGCGGGACATGGTCGCCCGGGCGATGGCGAACGAGGTCCGTGAGGGCCGCGGCTGCGGTCCGGACGGCGCGTACGTGATGCTCGACCTGACCCACCTGGAGCCGGCGCACATCGACGCGAAGCTCCCGGACATCACCGAGTTCGCCCGGACCTACCTGGGCGTGGAGCCGTACACCGAGCAGATCCCGGTGTTCCCGACCGCGCACTACGCGATGGGCGGCATCCCGACCAACATCAAGGGCGAGGCGCTGGCCAACAACGAGGACGTGATCCCGGGCCTGTACGCCGCCGGCGAGGTCGCCTGCGTCTCCGTGCACGGTGCGAACCGGCTGGGCACCAACTCGCTGCTCGACATCAACGTGTTCGGCCGCCGGGCCGGGATCGCCGCCGCGGAGTACGCCGCCACGGCGTCCTTCGAGGAACTGCCGGCCAACCCCGAGGCGTACGTCGTCGAGCTCGTCGAGGGCCTGCGCAACTCGACCGGCCAGGAGCGGATCGCCGCGATCCGGGCCGACCTGCAGGCGACGATGGACCTGAACGCGCAGGTGTACCGCACCGAGGGCTCGCTGAAGCAGGCGCTCGTCGACATCGCGGCGTTGAAGGAGCGGTTCAAGAACGTCGCCGTACAGGACAAGGGCAAGCGGTTCAACACCGACCTGCTGGAGGCCGTCGAACTCGGGTTCCTGCTCGACCTGGCCGAGGTGCTGGTGGTGTCCGCGCTGGAGCGCAAGGAGTCCCGCGGCGGGCACTTCCGCGAGGACTACGACAAGCGCGACGACGTCAACTTCATGCGGCACACGATGGCGTACCGCGAGGTCGATGCCGACGGCAACGAGACGATCCGGCTCGACTACAAGCCGGTCGTGCAGACCCGCTACAAGCCGATGGAGCGCAAGTACTGATGGATGTCAAGGTCAAGATCCTGCGGTACAACCCCGAGGTCGTCGACGAGGCCGAGTGGAAGACGTACTCCGTCACGCTGCAGCCGACCGACCGGGTGCTGGACGCGCTGCACAAGGTCAAGTGGGAGCAGGACGGCACGCTGACGTTCCGGCGGTCCTGCGCGCACGGTGTCTGCGGCTCGGACGCCATGCGGATCAACGGCCGCAACCGGCTGGCCTGCAAGACCCTGATCAAGGACCTGAACCCGGACAAGGAGATCACCGTCGAGCCCATCAAGGGCCTGCCGGTGCTCAAGGACCTGGTCGTCGACATGGAGCCGTTCTTCGACGCGTACCGCTCGGTGATGCCGTTCCTGGTCACCAGCGGTCACGAGCCGACCCGGGAGCGGATCCAGTCGCAGGCCGACCGGGACCGGTTCGACGACACCACGAAGTGCATCCTGTGCGCCGCCTGTACGACGTCCTGCCCGGTGTTCTGGTCCGACGGGCAGTACTTCGGCCCGCAGGCGATCGTCGGCGCGCACCGGTTCATCTTCGACAGCCGTGACGAGGGCACCGAGCAGCGGCTGGAGATCCTGAACGACAAGGAAGGCGTCTGGCGCTGCCGGACCACCTTCAACTGCACCGACGCCTGCCCACGCGGCATCGAGGTCACCAAGGCGATCCAGGAAGTGAAGCGCGCACTCATCTTCCGTCGGGTGTGAGCTTGCGCCTTCTTTCGCATAAGATTCCACCGCCGACCTGACCCCCTTGCGGGGACACCTGCGCCTTGGGGGGTGACTGTGGAGCCGCGCCTGCGCGAGTTGTCCGACCGCTACTACCGTCGCCTGGTGGAGCTGTTGGAGCGCTGTGGCCTCCCCCGCAGCATGCCGCCGCTCCTGGTCCTCGGGGTGCTCGCGGCCACGACGTCCATCGTGCTCGCGGTGGTGCACCTGACCTCGCACCGGACGCAGACCGATCCGCCGATCGCCATCGAGCCGGCCGTCGCGGGGCGGTCCGGCAGCGCGGTGGTGAACTCCGAACGCGCCCAGGTGCTGTCGATCACGATGGTCACCCGGAACCGGTGGGCGGCCGGCTGGTCCGACTGCACCAGCGGCCCGCACTGCAAGTACGCCGCGGTGATCGACCGCGACGGCTCGCGCGCCACCGCCCCCGAGTGGCCGGTCCCGTATGCGACCCTGCAGGCCGGCAAGGAGGCGATCGCGGTCGCCCCGCCGCTCGAGGGCACGCTCACCGGTGACGCGACGATGATGTTCCGGCTGACGTACGACGGCCCCGTGCTCACCAAGCTCCGGTACCGGCTGCCCACCACGACGTTCGAGAAGAACGAGATCCTCACCGACCGGATCGTGCCGGGCTCGATCGTCGTGGTGAACCCGGAGGAGTCGACGGTCCGGATGCTCCGGACCCGCGGTACCCGGTCCCCGGTCTGCGACGAGTCCGGCCGCTGCTGGATACTGACCGGGATCGGCCGCACGGACGTCGTCTGGACCGACGACGGCGGCCGCACGTGGGACTCGCGGTCGCTCGACAGCCACAACCAGCTCGGCCGGCTCGCGATCAGCCCGGACGGCCGCACGCTCCTCTCGACCGCGGTCACCGTCGGCGCCACCGGCCAGACCGTCTCGAAGATGCAGATCTCCACCGACCGCGGCGCGAACTGGACGACGGTCGAGAACCCGCCGCAGAGCCTGGCGGTCGCGCCGCTCGCCTTCGACGACGGCACCGCGCTGATCCTCGGCGGCCGCCCCGGCGACCGCCCACGCCTCTACCGCGTCCGCGACGGCGCCGCCAAACTGGACCGCGGCTACCCCGGCGACCTCGCCGACCTCTCCGGCGACGCCCAACTCATGTACGGCTCCGAAGTCCCCAAACGCCGCACCACCGAGGTAGTCCTCAGCACCGACCAAGGCGCCACCTGGACCAAGTTCGCCCCTCGCTAGTGCCGCTGCGCCGGAGATTCGTGCCCAAAATCCGAAGTCACCTAGACACCCGCCTGTGATTCGGGCCCCCAAACCAGTTTGGGGAGTCCTACCCACCCGGATCGGGCAGTGGTGCTCCCCAGTCGCGGGCGAAGAGCCTCCCCGAACCGGTTTGGGGAGGCGCAGGCCAACCGCGTCCCGGCACGTCGTACCGCTCGTACTGGACGACGTACGGTCGCCCGAACTGCGGCCGTTCGCGCCCGAACGGTACCTGCTCAGTGGTGCTTGGTGGCGCCCTTCAAGGTTTTGTCGACGGCGTTCTTCGGGCCGTAGAAGGCGATGCCGACCAGGTCGAGTTCGGCGGTACGGACGGCCTTCACGGCCGCGCGGTTGTCCCGGTCGTTGCCCGTGGCAAACAGATCCTGAGTGAACACCGAGTGCTCGATCCCCCGGCCGAGAGCCCGCTCGTGGGCAGTGGTCATGAACTCCTTGGATCCCTCGAACACCATCACCGGCTGCCGGAACATCGGCAGATAACGCACGTCATCCGCGTCCTCGTACGCCTCCCCGACAACCTCCGGATGCGTCCCGGCAATCCCACTGACCAGAAACGCCGTCACATTCAACCGCTGCCAAACAGCCAGGTCATCCCGCAACAACACAGCAATCTTCGTATCGAACTTTTCCACAACCCCAATGCTCAAGCTCAAGACCGCAAGCGGTCTTGTACGTTCTTAACCGGCTCAGCAGTACGGCGGGTTTGTGGTTACTGCTGTGCAGACTCGGAGGAACAGGTTGAAGATGCGGTAGAGGTGGAGCATGTCGCCGGTGACGGTGACGGTGCGGTCGTCGCGGCGGGTTACGCCGGGGATGGCGGTGAGGTGGGAGGCGACCGAGGCGGACTGCCAGCGGACGGCGAGGGTTCGGGGGCCGGCTGGGGCGTCCGGCTTGGAGAGGGTGCGCAGCGCCTCAGCGGTTGTCGCCTCGATCGACTCGCGGGCCTCCGCGACCGGGACGAGTTGGGCGGCGAAGCGGTCCTTGGCGAACTTGACCGGCACGGTCGCGACCGCGGGATCCCAGGCCTTCATCTCGTCGCAGGCGGTGTCGTCCCCGGTCAGGAGCGCGAGCGGTACGCCGTACGCCGCCGAGGCCGCGTGGAACAGGCCGATCTCGCCGGTGAGCTGCTCGTCCAGCCAGATGTCCTCGATCTCGTGGCCCATGAAGCTGTGGCTCAGGACGCCGAGCACGCCAGCGCGGGCGTGGTACCCGATGCAGAGTACGGTGTCGTACTCCGGGGTCAGGCCCTCCATCATGCCCATCGGCTTCGGGCGGCCCTTGATCAAGCCGGCGCGCGGGTCGAGGAGGTCGGGCAGCAGGTTGCGCATCGGGCCATGGGCGTCGTTCACGAGGACCTCGGTCGCGCCGGCGGCGTACGCACCACGGACGGCGGCGTTCACGTCCTCGGTCATCAGCACCCGGCCGCGCTCGTAGTCCCGCCCCGGCGGCTGCACGTCCTCCGCGTCGACGACCCCGGTGACGCCTTCCATGTCCGCACTCACATAGACCTTCACACGCAGCAGCGTATGTTCTACCCATGAGCAGCAGCGCCACGGTTCGGGCGTGGCGGCCTCGGGTGGACGGGGTCGTCGAGGTGCTGCATGCGCACTTCCCGTCGCACGCGTACCCGAGCCACACGCACGACGCGTGGACGGTGCTGATCGTCGACGAGGGCGCGGTCCGCTACGACCTGGACCGTCACGAGCACGGGCTCGCACAGGCGCAGGTCTCGCTCCTCCCGCCGCATGTCCCGCACGACGGCCGCTCAGTGCTGCCGCAGGGCTTCCGCAAGCGGGTCCTCTACCTCGAACCCGGCCGGCTCGGCGGCACGAACCTGATCGGCGCGGCCGTCGACCAGCCCGAGTACGTCGACCCGCTGCTGCGGCACCGAATCCACCAGCTGCACGGCGTACTGGAAAGCGGTGTGGAGGACCTGGAGGCTCAGAGCCGGCTCACGCTGATCGAGGAGCGCCTCGGGCAGCATCTGCGGCGGCAGGTGGTCGCTCCACCGGACCGGTCCGACGCGGGCGTGGCCGCGCAGTTGCGCGATCTGCTCGACGCGCATGTGCCGGACGGGATCAAACTCGAGGACGCGTCGAAGCTGGTGCATGCGCATCCGGCGCATCTGGTGCGGGCGTTCAGCCGGGAGTACGGGATGCCGCCGCACCGGTACCTGACCGGCCGGCGGGTCGATCTGGCTCGGCGGTACCTGCTCGACGGGCATCCGGCCGCGGAGGTGGCGACGCTGGCAGGGTTCTACGACCAGTCGCACCTCAACCGGCACTTCCGGAAACTGCTCGGGGTCACACCGGCGAGTTTTGTACGGTCTTAGCTGCCCTGTACTTAGCTGCCCTGTACGCGCGGACTCCCCAGGTGCCGAGCAGCGCCGCGATCAGCAGGTTCACGATGATCAGGACGGTGTGCGCGACGTAGTACCCGGTCGGGCGGTCCTCGGTGTCCACCAGCGCCTTGATGAAGCGCAGGTAGGTGATGACGTTCCAGGCGGCGATGGCCAGCAGGACGAGTGCGTGCTTCCGTTCGAGCTTCACTCAGCCATTCTGACCCAGGCTCAAGAATTGGGCCGGTCGACCATGCGGAGCAGTTGGGTGCGGTTGGCCACTCCGAAGCGGCGGTACAGGCGGGTCAGCTGCGACTCCACGGCCTTCACCGACAGGTACAGGGCCGCGGCGATCTCGCGGTTCGTGGAGCCGTCGCGGACCATCGAGACGATCTGCTGCTCGTTGTCGGTCAGCTCCGACGGCTGCCGGCTCCGGCTCGGTACGTCGAGGCGCGCGAGTTCCATCTCCGCGACCTCGCGCCAGGCGGGTGCGCCGTACGCCTCGAACTGCTCGATCGCGTCCAGGAACGCGGTCCGGGCGACCGACCTGCGACGGGCCTGCCGGGCGATCCGGCCGCGGGTCAGCTCACAGCGCGCGAGATCGAGCGGGTAGACCCGGTCCCCCGCCGTACTGACCGTCTTCTCCAGCAGCTCCAGGGCGGCGGCCGGGTCGCCCTGTTTGGCGACCAGCAGCGCCTCGGCGCGGTCCAGGCCGAGCTTCACCACGTGGCGGTCCAGGTTCTCGGCGCGGGTGCGGATCTCGGCGATCAGGGCGGCCGCGTCGTCGAGCCGGCCGGCCGCGACCAGGGCCTCGGCGTAGTCCGCGTGCCACGGGATCACCGCCGGGTCGTACGGCATCGCGGCCTCGCCCGACCCCGCGATCGCGTCGAACGCCTCGACGGCCCGCTGCGGGTCGCCGGTCAGTACGCCGATCAGCCCGAGGCTGACCAGCGCCGGGCCGGTCCATTCGTCGTTCCCGACCAGGCGGACTGCGTCCAGCGCCGCCTCGGCGAGCTGCCGGCCCATGGCCGCCGAGCCGCCGACCCACTCCGCACGGCTGGCGATGACCATGCCGACCTCGGCCTCGTCACCGATGTCCTGCATCAGCTGGTAGCACTCGTGTCCGGCGGCCAGCGCGTCGGCGCCGCGGCCGCTGCGCTCGTAGATGGCCGTCGCGGAGATCAGTACGGACGCCAGCCAGCGCATCGCGCCGTGGTCGCGGACCTCGTCGGCCAACGCGGTGATCGCGGTGATCGCCTCGTCGGTCCGGCCGCGGAACAGCTCGCGCATCGCGGCCATCTGGCGGGCGTTCACCACGGTCTTGGTGAGCGGCAGGCCCTTGGCCAGCTCACCCGCCTGCTCCAGCACGGCGTCCGAGGTCTCCTCGGCATCGCGGGCCATCAGTACCGAACTCGACGCGCTCAAGGCGTCGACGATCGCCTCGGTGTCACCGGTCTCGCGCGCCAGCGCCTCTGCGATCCGCGCATCCTCCTGCGCGTCGTCCAGGCTGCGATCGAAGTAGTGGCTGTGGCTGCGCTCGATCCGCACCCGCGCCTCGAGCCGCTTGTTGCCCTCGGCCGCCGCGAACGCCTCCGCGAGCAGCTCGACCCGCCGATCCCGCTCCGGCCAGACCGCGTCGGCGCACAACAACAGCGCGGGCACCCTGGTCTCGGGCGTCGTTGCTGTCTGTACGGCGAGTCGCGCCATGTCGGCCGACTCCGCCAGGTGACCAGCGGCCGCGGCATCGTCGGCGGCCCTGGTGAGGCGGCGGGCGCGTTCATCGGGCTGGGTGCACGGTGTCCGGTCGGCGCTCAGCCGCCAGAGGGTCGCGGCGGCGCCGGGGGCTCCCCGACCGGCGGCGACAGTGGCCGCCTCCTCGATCGTCGCGGCCAGCTCCGGATCGGCCTCCTGGGTGGCGAGGGCGCGGTGGGTCGCGTTCTCCACCGGTTCGTCGACCACAGCGGCGAGTTTCGCATGGGCCTGGCGACGCGCGGCCGACGTGGCTTCGGCGTACACGAACTCCCTGAGCAGGGGGTGTGTGAAGCGGAGCCGCTCGGCGGAGACGTCGATCAGGCCGAGGGTCTCCGCCTCGGCGAGGTCGACCTCGATCGGGCGTTCGAGGGACTGGGCCAACTGCGTGGTGGTCGGACGCGGAGAGGACGCGGCGTGCAGAAGCAGCTCGTGGGTCTCGGTGGACAGGTCGCCGAGGCGCTCACCGAGGAGGGTCTTGAGGCGGCTGGAGACCGGGAGCGGGTCGTTGGGCGAGACGCTCTTCGGGTGCCGCAGTACGGCGCGACCGAGCTCGAGGGCCATGAACGGGTTGCCGGCGCTCGCGGTGAAGATGCGGCGCGCCGTCCGGACCGGGAGCGGGCTGGACAGCCGCTGCCGGAGCAGGCCGAGTACGTCGGGCTCCGTGAGCGGCGGGACCTCGAGCTGCAGGACAGGCTCGGGGCAGGCGTCGGACATCACCGGCAGGTCGCCGTCGGCCACCTGCTCGGTGGCGAGCAGGTGCACGCCCTCGGAGAGCCGGCGAGCACAGAACGTGAGCACCTCGAGACTGGACGGGTCCACCCATTGGATGTCGTCGACAACGATCAGCACCGGGCCGGTCGTGGCGAGACGGCGGAGGACGTGCAGTACGGCGAGGCGCACGGCCAGCTCGTCACGCACCGTATCCGGAGCGCTCGCCTTCAGCAGCGCGACCTCGAGCGGCTGCCGGAGGTGGTCCGGCAGCACCTGCCAGGCGAATTCGAGCTGGTTGGAGAGCAGATCGAGGAGCGTGACGTACGGCAGGCCGGCCTCGGAGTTGGACGGGGCGGCGCTGAGGATCCGGCAGCCCTTCCGGCCACGCTCCGCGACGAGCGCCCGGCCGAGGGCCGACTTGCCGATGCCGGTCGGGCCGTAGAGCAGCACGCTGCCGCTGGTCTCGAGCTGCTTGGTAGCACGCTCGACCAGTCCGGCACGCCCGACCAGCTCGTCGTCAGTCATCCAACTCCTCGAAGGATTACCCTCGCCGATTATCACAGTGAATGACCGTTCGACACGGCGAGTGTCACATGAGGAAATTTGCTGGCCACCATCCTGACACCCATTACTGCACAGTTCCGAGCAGTCACGACGGCACGATCGTGCCGGGGCACCGGATGGTCTTTTGACGACTTACGGAGGGGTCAGATGGATTCGAGGTCGCGTTCGATGGCGGCGAGCTCCTCCTCGGTGCCTTGGACCTTGGGGCCGGTAAACCAGCGGCGGGCGGACAGGAACCAGTACGCCGCTGCGAAGCCGAGCACCACGAGTACGGCGATCGGCGTGTAGTTGAACGTGCTACCAGTGACGGGACTGACCTGCGGCAGCATGAACAGGACCGTGATGAACGCGACCCAGACGATCGCGACGATCCCGATCGGGCGGCTCCAGCGGCCGAGGTGCCACGGACCGGGCTGGAAGTTCTTGCCCTGCAGCAGCCGCAGCAGCGTGGGCAGCACGTAGGCGATGTACAGGCCGATCACCGCGATCGACGTGACCGCGGCGTACGCCGTCGCGTTCCAGAGGTACGGCAGGCCGAGGAGGAACGCCCCGCCGGCGGCCAGCCAGATCGCGTTCGTCGGCGTCCTGGTCTTGCCGTTGATCTTGTGCCAGAACTTCGACCCCGGCAACGCTCCGTCACGGGAGAACGCGTAGATCATCCGCGAGTTCGCGGTCACCGACGACATCCCGCAGAACAG
This sequence comes from Kribbella sp. VKM Ac-2571, assembly GCF_004362255.1. NCBI lineage: Bacteria > Bacillati > Actinomycetota > Actinomycetes > Propionibacteriales > Kribbellaceae > Kribbella > Kribbella sp. VKM Ac-2571. Next base: position 292,132 of record NZ_SNWS01000004.1, on the reverse strand, counting down.
CTGCGCGCCGATCACGACCAGCAGTAGGACCTTGGCCAGGCCGCCACCGACCGCGTCGATGAAGATCTGGGCCGGCGGTACGCCGATATCGCCCTCGAGGGCGCCGTCGTAGCTCTGGATCGCGAAGGTCAGGCCGATCAGCAGCACCCACCCGGCCGCCAGCGAGACGAGAATCGACATCACGATCCCGCGCGGACCCGACCGGGCCGCGTCGTGAGTCTCCTCGGTCATGTGCGCGGAAGCGTCGTACCCGGTGAAGGTGTACTGCGCGAGCAGCAGGCCGAGCAGGGCGACGTAGAAGGTGGAGCCCCAGCCGGTGTTGTTGACGAAGTGGCCGAACACGAAGCCGGCCGACTGGTGCTTGTCCGGCACGAACACGAGCGCGCCGACGATGAAGACCACGCCGACGATGTGCCACCAGACGCTGATGTCGTTGAGCCTGGCGACCAGCTTCACGCCGAACGAGTTCAGCAGCCCGTGCACGAGCAGGATGATCCCGAACAGCAGGATCGTGTGGCCTGGCGTCGTACTGAAGCCGAACTGCAGGTCCAGGAACGCGTTCAGGAAGAACGCGGCGCCGAAGTCGATCCCGGCGGTCACCGCGACCTGGCCGAGGAAGTTGAACCAGCCAGTGAACCAGGACCAGGCCGCGCCGTTGGACGGCGCGAGTTTGGCGGACCAGTAGTAGAGCCCGCCGGCGGTCGGGAAGCTCGAGCAGACCTCCGCCATCGCGAGGCCGACGAACAACGTCATCAGGCCGACGAACGGCCAGCCCCACACGATCATCACCGGGCCGCCGGTGTTCATCCCGAACCCGTACAAGGTCAGGCAGCCGGACAGGATCGAGATGATCGTGAAGGACACCGCGAAGTTCGAGAACCCGGACATCGTCCGGGACAGCTCCTGCGCATAACCCAACTGATGCAGGCGTTTCTCGTCGTCGGTCATCGGGGCGGCGGACTCGTCATTGCTCATTGCGGGGCCTCCTAGCCACAGCGCCTCAATGGTCTCCCCCCAGACCTTTGGACAATTGAGGCACCCCGGTCAGGCACTGTCAAGGGAAACCGCACGCGTTGACATCCCGACCCAGACTTGAGTCAATGGACTGGAAACAGACCAATAGAGCTCCGGGAGTGGCCGTGCTGGGTGTTGAGGAGTTGCGCAGGCTGGTCGAGGCCGGCGAGGTCGACACGGTGCTGGTGGCGATCACCGACATGCAGGGACGGCTTCAAGGAAAACGTTGCGGTGCACGGTATTTCCTGGAGGAGGTGCTGAAGCACGGGACCGAGGGCTGCAACTACCTGCTGGCGGTCGACGTCGACATGAACACCGTCGACGGCTACACGATGTCCTCCTGGGAACGCGGGTACGGCGACATGGTGATGGCGCCCGACCTGGACACACTCCGCCTGGTGCCGTGGCTCGAGGGCACTGCGCTCGTGTTGTGCGACGTACAGTGGCTGGACGGTACGCCGGTGGTCGCGTCGCCGCGGCAGGTGCTGCGAGCCCAGCTGGACCGCCTGGCGGAGCGGGGACTCAAGGCGTACGTCGGGACCGAGCTCGAGTTCATCGTGTTCGACGACACCTACGAGGCCGCGTGGAACAAGCGGTATCTCGGCCTGACTCCCTCGAACCAGTACAACGTCGACTACTCCCTCGTCGGCACGTCCCGGATCGAGCCGCTGCTGCGCGACATCCGCAACGGCATGACCGGTGCCGGGCTGTACGTCGAGTCCGCGAAGGGCGAGTGCAACCTCGGGCAGCACGAGATCGCGTTCCGGTTCGACGAGGCGCTCGCGACGTGCGACAACCACTCGATCTACAAGACCGGCGCGAAGGAGATCGCCTCCAAACACGGCAAGAGCCTCACGTTCATGGCGAAGTACGACGAACGTGAGGGCAACTCGTGCCACATCCACCTGAGCTTCCGCGCCGACGACGGCGATCCGGTGCTCGCGGGCGACGGCGACCACGGCTTCTCCCGGTTGATGGAACAGTTCATCGCCGGCCAGCTCGCCTGCCTGTCCGAGTTCACCTACCTGCTGGCCCCGAACATCAACTCCTACAAGCGTTTCGTCCGCGGCAGCTTCGCGCCGACCGCGATCGCCTGGGGGCTCGACAACCGCACCTGCTCGCTGCGCGTGGTCGGCCACGGCGATTCGCTCCGCGTCGAGAACCGGCTCCCGGGCGGCGACGTGAACCCGTATCTCGCGGTCGCGGCGATCATCGCCTCCGGCCTGCACGGTATCGAGAACGAGCTGGAGCTCGAGCCGCTGCTGGAGGGCAACGCCTACGAGTCCGACAAGGAGCACGTCCCGTCCACGCTCCGCGAAGCCGCCGCGCTCTTCACCGGGTCGAAGGTCGCCCGTACGGCGTTCGGCGACGAGATGGTCGACCACTACAGCAACGCCGCACGCGTCGAGCTGGACGCCTACGACGCCGCCGTCACCGACTGGGAGCGAGTCCGTGGTTTCGAACGCCTCTAGACCGCGCATCGGCATCACGACGTACCTGGAGCCGGCGGCCTGGGGGATCTGGAAGCGGGAGGCCGCTCTGGTTCCGCGGGTGTACCTGGACGCGGTGGTAGCGGCCGGAGGGGTGCCGCTGCTACTGCCGCCGGTCGGTACGGATCCGTCGGTCCTGGAGATCCTCGACGGACTCGTGATCGCCGGTGGGTGCGACGTCGATCCCGGCTCCTACCAGGCGATTCCGCACCCGCAGACCGTCGACACCCGGCCGGGACGTGACGACCACGAGGCGATCCTCATCCGAGCCGCCCTGGACAGTGATGTGCCGTTGCTCGCGATCTGCCGCGGTCTGCAGATGCTGAACGTGACGCTCGGCGGCACCCTGCACCAGCACCTGCCGGACGTCGTCGCCCACGACGCGCACCGCCCGGAGCCGGCAACGTTCGGCACCGTCGAGGTGAAGATCGAGCCCGGCACCCTCACCGCGCGGATCCTCGGCGAACGCGCTCACGGCAGCTGCTACCACCACCAAGCCCTCGACATCGTCGCACCGGGGTTGAAGGTCACCGCCCGCGCGGACGACGGAACGGTCGAGGCGGCGGAGGTGGAAGGCCACGACTTCGCCCTCGGGGTGCAGTGGCACCCGGAGGAGAACCCCGATGACCTGCGGCTGTTCACCGCACTGATCAGGAGCACGCAATGAAGTACGACGTACTGAATCCGGCCACCGAGAAGGTGATCCGGACCATCGAGCTCGCTTCGGAGGCCGAGGCCGACGCGGCGATCGCCCGGGCCGCGAAGGCCTTCGAGACCTGGCGGGACGTGACGCCGGCCGATCGCGGGCGCCTGCTGCGGCGGTTCGCCGACGCGGTCGACGCCGACCTGGAGAACCTCGCCGCGCTGGAGGTCGAGAACGCCGGCCACACGATCGGCAACGCGCGCTGGGAAGCGGGCAACGTCCGGGACGTGCTCACCTACTACTCGGCCGCCCCGGAACGCCTTTTCGGAAAACAGATTCCGGTTGCCGGCGGCATCGATATCACGTTCCAGGAACCGCTTGGCGTGGTCGGCGTGATCGTTCCGTGGAACTTTCCGATGCCGATCGCCGGCTGGGGCTTCGCCCCTGCCCTGGCAGCCGGAAACACCGTTGTCCTGAAGCCCGCCGAGCTGACCCCCTTGACCGCTCTGCGCCTCGGCGAGCTGGCGCTGGAGGCCGGCCTGCCGCCCGGTGTCCTCGAGGTCGTGCCCGGTAAGGGAACCGTTGTCGGAAACCGTTTCGTCACGCATTCCGCGGTCCGGAAAATCGTCTTCACCGGCTCGACCACGGTCGGCAAGCAGATCATGGCCGGCTGCGCGGACCAGGTGAAACGGGTGACGCTCGAGCTGGGCGGCAAGTCGGCGAACATCGTCTTCGCCGACGCGGATCTGGAGAAGGCCGCCGCGCAGGCGCCGTACGGTGTGTTCGACAACGCCGGGCAGGACTGTTGCGCGCGGTCGAGGATTCTCGTCGAACGTTCGGCGTACGACCGGTTCCTGGAGCTGCTGGAGCCGGCGGTGAAGAATTTCAAGGTCGGTGACCCGTCGGATCCGGCGACGGAGATGGGGCCGTTGATCTCCGCCGGGCAGCGCGAGCGGGTGGCGTCGTACGTCGAGAACCCCGCGTTCCAGGGGACTGCGCCGAGCGGGCCCGGGTTCTGGTTCCCGCCGACCGTGCTGGCTCCCGCGAGCGAACGGGCGGTGCGCGAGGAGATCTTCGGGCCGGTGGTCGCGGTGATCCCGTTCGCGGACGAGGCCGATGCGCTGCGGATCGCGAACGACAGCGAGTACGGGCTGTCCGGCTCGATCTGGACCCGCGACGTCGGCCGCGCGCTCAGAGTGAGTCGCGGTGTCGAGGCCGGGAACCTCTCGGTGAACTCGAACTCGTCGGTGCGGTACTCGACGCCGTTCGGCGGTTACAAGCAGTCCGGCCTCGGCCGGGAGCTCGGGCCGGACGCGCTCACCGCGTTCACCGAGACCAAGAACATCTTCATCAGTACGGAGGACTGAATGGACGTCAAGGCTCATCGGCTCGAAGGTCGGGTCGCGGTGGTGACCGGCGGTGCGAGCGGGATCGGTCTGGCCACGGTACGGCGGCTCGCCGCAGAGGGAGCGCACGTCGTGATCGGGGATCTCGACCCGGCCGCGGGCAAGGACGCCGCGGACGAGGTCGGCGGGCTGTACGTGCCGACCGACGTCACCGACCCGGCCGGGGTCGACAACCTGTTCAAGCAGGCCTTCGACACGTACGGCGCCGTGGACATCGCGTTCAACAACGCCGGTATCTCCCCGCCCGACGACGCATCGATCCTGGACACCGGGCTGGAAGCGTGGCGCAAGGTGCAGGAGGTCAACCTGACGTCGGTGTACCTGTGCTGCAAGGCCGCGATCCCCTACATGCAACGGCAGGGCCGCGGGTCGATCATCAACACCGCGTCCTTCGTGGCCGTGATGGGTGCGGCGACCTCGCAGATCTCGTACTCCGCGTCGAAAGGCGGCGTACTCGCGATGAGCCGCGAGCTCGGCGTGGAGTTCGCACGGCAGGGGATCCGGGTGAACGCGCTCTGCCCCGGGCCGGTGAACACGCCGCTGCTCACCGAGCTGTTCGCGAAGGACCCCGAGCGGGCCGAGCGCCGGCTGGTCCACGTCCCGATGGGCCGCTTCGGCGAACCGGAGGAGATCGCCGCCGCGGTCGCGTTCCTGGCCAGCGACGACTCCTCCTTCATCACCGCCAACACGTTCCTGGTCGACGGGGGAATCTCGGGCGCCTATGTGACACCGATCTAGGCCCTGCCCGGCAACTCCACGCCGTCGCGAGCAGGTGCTCGGTGCGGTGCATCGGCGTGCGGGAGCGAAGGTCTCGATGCGGAGCATCGTGGCCTTTGCTCACGTGCGGCGAGGTGCCGTGCCGAGTGCCGCGCAGTAGGCGTGGGGTTGCCGGGCAGGGCCTTAGTGTTGGGGCATGGTCGTTCAGGCAGATGACGCGGTGTTCCGGCCGGTGCGGGCCGGGAACCCGTTCGAGGAGACGGTCGAGCGGTTGCTGCAGGCAATCAAGCTCGGCGTCGTCGCGCCCGGCGACCGGCTGCCCCCCGAGCGCGAGCTGGCGACCCGGCTGAACGTCAGCCGGGTCACGCTCCGTGAGGCGATCCATGCCCTCACCGAGGCCGGCTACGTCGAGTCCCGACGCGGCCGGTACGGCGGTACGTTCGTCAACGAGCAACTCCCGAAGCCCCGCCGTACGCCGGCCAAACGCCTCGCCCGCGACCTCGCCGGAGGCCTCGACGACGCGCTCACGCTCCGCTTCGTGCTGGAAACCGGCGCCGCGGAAGCCGCCGCGTCCCGCACCCTGACCGCGGCCGAACGCGACCACCTCGAACGCTGCCTGGCGGAAACGTCCACCGCCCGCCTGGCCGACTACCGCCGCCTGGACTCCCGCCTCCACCTGGCCATCGCCGAAATCACCGGCTCCCCCTCCCTGACGTCGGCCATGGCCGACGTCCGCATGCGCCTCAACGAACTCCTGGACGCCATCCCCCTGCTCGAGCCCAACATCCAGCACTCCGACGAACAACACCGAGCCGTCGTCGACGCGATCCTCGCGGGCGACCCCGCCACCGCCCGCCGCGCCATGCAAGAACACCTGGCCGGCACCGAAGCCCTCCTCCGAGCCTTCCTCGAATAGGTCCTGTCTGGTGATCCAGCGCCCACTGCGGGGCGGAACCTGGCGCCTCGGCGTGGTGGTGCCGTGGCACTGGGGGGTCAGGGAATCGGTTGGCAGGTGCCGGGATGGTGGGGAAAATCGCCGGATTCGGCCGCACCGCCCAAAGCGGCCCGATTCTGGAGGACCGCTATGCGATCTTTCGTTACCCGTCCCCGCGCCCTGGCCGTTCTGCTCGCCGGTACGGCGCTTGCGTTCAGTCCGCTCGGTGGACAGGCGACTGCCCAGTTGCCCGTCGACCAGATCGGCAACCCGGCCTGCTTCACCCCCGAGGAAGGCCCCGCCGCACGTGGTGGCTTCGGCGCCGACCACCGGGAGCTGTCGGCGGCCGAGCAGAAGGCCATCGAGGCCAGGACAGCACAGATCCTGAAGGCCAAGGCAGCCCGTGGCCTCGCCCCACAGGCAGGCACGCTGGCCTCGGCGAGTGTCCCGGTCTACATCAATGTGATGCGGAGCAGCACCGGCGCCGGAGACGTCACCGACGCGCAGATCACGCAGCAGATCGCCGAGCTGAACCAGGACTTCGCCGGCCAGGAGTCGTCGCAGGCCGCGAACACCGGATTCACGTTCTATCTGGCCGGGACGTACCGCTACAACAACAACCAGTGGCACAACGACCGGCAGAGCACGCAGTACCGGTCACAAACGCGCAAGGGTGGCAAGAACGCCCTGAACATCTGGCTGGTCGACTTCTCGTACCTCGGCATCGCGACCTTCCCGTGGGACTACGCGAGCAACCCGTCGATCGACGGCATCCGGGTGCAGTACTCCTCGCTGCCCGGCGGCTCGGCGACCAACTACAACGAAGGCAAGACCGCGTCCCACGAAGCCGGGCACTGGTTCGGGCTGTACCACACGTTCCAGGGCGGCTGCACGAGCACGAACGACTCCGTGGCCGACACGCCGGCGCAGAGCAGCTCGTCCAGCGGCTGCCCGACCGGTCGCGACTCGTGCTCACTGCCGGGTCTGGACCCCATCCACAACTACATGGACTACTCGTACGACTCCTGCTACAACCAGTTCACGCCCGGCCAGTCAACCCGCATCAGCAACATGTGGACCGCCTACCGGGCCTGATGGGGGCATGAGACCCGACTGTGACATCTGCACCGTCGGCCAACTAGAGTGCGGCCGATGCGTTTGCTTCTGACGGGCTGCGCAACCGCCGCACTGGTGGTCGCCGGACCTCTGACAGCGACCGCCGCCGGCCAGGTCCCACAGGGCCCGGTCGGCGGCGACCTGCTGACCGCGAAGCCGACGGTGGTCGCCGACGGGGCGACACCGCCGGCCGTCCAGGCGTCTGCGTACGTCGTGGCCGACGTGGACACCGGCCAGGTACTGGCCGCCAAGGCGCCGCACGCGCAGCTGCGCCCCGCGAGCACGCTCAAGACGCTGACCGCGCTGGTCCTGCTGCCGCGGCTGAAGAAGACCGATCCGGTGATCGGTTCGGACGCCGACGCCGGCATCATCGGCAGCAAGGTCGGCGTGTACCCGGGCCTGCACTACACCGTGGACCAGCTGTTCCAGGGCATGTTCCTGGCGTCCGGGAACGACGCCGTCCACGCATTGTGCGCCCACGACCAGGGCGGCGTACCCGCGACCATCCAGCGGATGAACGCGAAGGCCAAGGATCTCGGAGCGCTCGACACCCACGTCACCGACCCGACCGGCCTGGACGCCGACGGGCAGTACTCCAGCGCCTACGACCTGGCCCTGTTCGCGCAGGCCGGGCTGACCCGGGAGGACTTCGCCAAGTACGCGTCGACGAAGTACACGAACTTCCCGAATGCCGGCAACAAGGGCACCTACCAGGTCGCGAACCAGAACAAGCTTCTCTTCAACTACGACGGCGCGCTCGGCGTGAAGACCGGCTACACCACGCTGGCGCGGAACACGTTCATCGGCGCCGCCCGCCGCAACGGGCACACGCTGGTCGTGACGATGATGAACGCGCCGCACGGCATCACCCAGGACGCGAGCAACCTGCTGACCTGGACATTCACCAACTACGGCAAGCTCAAGCCGGTCGGCACCCTGGTCAAACCGGCCAACGCGCCGCCGAAAACCCAGGCGGAAGGCAAGACCGCCGCCAAGCCCCATCAAGGTACGGCGGGTCGCCCGCAAGCACGCACCGCACTCAACCCCGGTCAGGCAGTCCAGTCACTCGCCCTCCGCGTCCCCGACTGGGCGTACGCCGCCCCGCCCGTACTCCTGCTCGGCCTCTTCCTCCGCCGCCCGCGGGCCCTCCGCCGCCGCCGTCACTGACGACGGACGGAGCGCACCGCTCGAAGGCCCTGGACGGCCAGGGTGGTGAGCGTTGCGCCCAGGACCGCGCCCGCGGCGACAGCGACGGTGTCTGCCTTGCGCTCCGGGATCGGCACGACCTGGTAGCGCTTGCCGGGCGGGCCGAGGAGCAGCGGCTCGATCTCGGCCGGGCCCGACGGGAGCTCAGAGGGCTCAGCGGGCTCAGCGGCCGTGGCGTCGAGCGTCGCTTCCTTCGTCCAGGCGGCGATCAGCATGATCACCCGGGTCATCAGGTAGATCCACACCAGCAGCGCCAGCGGCAACGCCACAGCGCCGTACGCCGCGTTGGCGCCGAGGACATGGTCGACGTAGAGGTTGCCGAGCCGCTGCGCGAGGTAGAACACGATGCCACCGGCGAGCGCGGCGATCAGCGCGACCTTCCGGGGCAGGAGGATCCGCGGCAGGGCCGTCTGCAGGTACAGGAACAGGACGGCGCCGGCCGCGATCCCGATCACCAGACTGGTCAGGCCGAGTCCCCAATCCGCCAGCCAGGTACCCTGCAGGTTGACCCAGCCGACGATGCGCTTGGACAGAGCGGTCAGGACCGACGAAGCGCCGGTGGCGGTCATGCCGATCAGTCCGAGGCCTATCAGGGCGCCGAAGTCGACGGCCTTCAGCTTGACGATGTTCCCCGGCTCGTCGTCGAGTTCGTGCATCGAGCGGATCGAGGCGCGCAGCGAGTCGATCCAGCCGAGACCGGTGAACAGCAGCGACACTCCGGAGATCAGGCCGATGGTGCCGGCGTGCCCGATCAGCGAGTCGATGTCGATCTTGTCGCCGATACCGGGCAGGTTCTTCTGCAAGCCGTCCTTCAACGCCTCGATGGCGTCGTGGCCGAGCAACGGCCCGACGATCGCCGCGGCCAGCACGATCAGCGGGAACAGCGACAGGAATCCGAAGAAGCTCGTTGCCCCGGCCAGCCGGTTGCCGCGCCGGTCGCCGTACCGCTTCCACGCCCGCCACAGCTGCGACTTCTTGAACCGCGCCCAGGCGCGCTTGATCCTGCTCATGAGTCTCCTGTACCCCGACGAAGGAGACTCAGCCTGCCAGCGGGAAGAACCGTTGCGGGCGCCACACGCCGTCCGCGCCGTGTTCGTAACGGCTGAAGTGCTCCACGTCGAACGCGCAGTCGTACTCCGAGAGGGCGTCGTACGCGCGGTCGAGGGCGTCCTTGTCCAGGTCGTGCGCGACGGTGACGTGCGGGTGGTACGGGAACTTGAGGTCGATCTTCAGCGGGCCGGACCGGACCTGCGACTGCAGCACCTCGCACGACGAGATGCCCTCGGCCAGCGGCACGAACACCACCGGCGAGATCGGCCGGAAGGTCGCGGTACCGCGCAACCGGATCCGGAACCGCGGGAACCGGGCCGCGACCGCGAGCAGGTGCTCGTCGATCGCCGCCAGGTCGCCGGCCTCGATCTCGGTCGGCGGCAGCAGCGTGACGTGGGTCGGGATCGACGCGGCCATCGGATCACCGAACTCGGCCCGGTACTTCTGCAACTCCGTCCCGTACGGCTCCGCGATCGGAATCGCGACACCGATCGTGGTCATGGTCATCCGCGGCTACCGGCCCTGCGCAGGGCCGGTGACGAAGCCGAGGCGGTCGTAGACCCGGGCCAGTGTCGGCTCGGTGACCGCGCGGGCTCGCTCGGCGCCTCGGGCGAGGATCGCGTCCAGTTGGGCCTTGTCGTCGAGGTAGGTCAGCGTCTTCTCGCGGAACGGGGTGACGAACTCCACCACCACGTCAGCGAGGTCCTTCTTGAAGTCGCCGTACCCCCGACCGGCGTACTCGTCCTCCAGCTCGCTGATCTTGCGGCCAGTGAGCGCCGAGTAGATGGTCAGCAGGTTCGCGACGCCGGGCTTGTTCTCCTGGTCGAAGATCACATCGCGACCGGAGTCGGTGACCGCGGACCGGATCTTCTTCGCGCTCGCCTTCGGGTCGTCCAGCAGGTCGATGATCCCAGCCGGCGAGGAGCCGGACTTGCTCATCTTCGAGCTCGGGTCCTGCAGGTCGAAGATCTTCGCGGTCTCCTTGACGATGTACGGTTCCGGCAGCCGGAAAGTCTTGCCGAACCGGTGGTTGAAGCGCTGCGCCAGGTCGCGGGTCAGCTCGACGTGCTGGCGCTGGTCCTCGCCGACCGGGACGCGGTCGGCCTGGTAGACGAGGATGTCCGCGGCCTGCAGGATCGGGTACGTGAACAGACCGACGGTGGCGCGGTCGGCGCCGCCCTTCGCGGTCTTGTCCTTGAACTGCGTCATCCGGCTGGCCTCGCCCATCCCGGTGATGCAGGACATCACCCAGGCGAGCTGCGCGTGCTCGGGCACCTGCGACTGGACGAACAGGGTCGAGCGCTCCGGGTCGATCCCGGCCGCGAGCAGCTGCGCCGCGGACCGGCGGGTGCGCTCGCGAAGGGCCTTCGGCTCGTACTCCACGGTGATCGCGTGCAGGTCGACGACGCAGTAGAACGCGTCGTGGTCGTCCTGCAGGGCCACCCACTGCCGCAACGCGCCGAGGTAGTTGCCGAAGTGGAAGGAGTCCGCCGTCGGCTGGATCCCGGACAGCACCCGAGGGCGCCGCTGGGAACCGGCTGCGGAGGGGTCAGACGCAGCTTGGGACATGCGCCCGATTCTGCCAGCGCCCGAAGTTCAACTCACACCCGGGCGGGTCCGTCACCAGGACCAGCCGCGGGCGGCCAGTTCCTGCTCTTCCTGCCAGCGTTTTTCCTCGGAGCGCTTCTGCTCGGCCTCCCCCGGGCAGCCGGCCAGGCGGCAGGCCTCGTCGAGGAGGTCGTCGTACGCCGCCTCGAGGGCCATCAGGCGATGCGCGCGGGCGTAGACCTGGGGCGCGGACTCGATCCGCCGGATCTTGCCGGCCAGGTACCCCAGGCGGGTCTGCAGCCAGAGCGTGTCGAACGGATCCGGGTCCAGGACCGGATGCCGGTGCAGCCGGTCCGCCATCCGCGCCGTACGCCGCTGGAGGCTGCGCCGCAACCGTGACGGCGGCGGATTCGGCAGCAGGAGGTTCAGCAGGACGCACAGCACCAAGAACAGAACCGCCGCTGCCAGCCATGCCATCGCTCTCACCCCCTTAGAGCGTACGGCGAACCAGCCGCCTCAGGCGACGGTGTTTTTACGCGTTCGTCGCCGGGTTTCCGTCCACTGCGGCGGCCCGGGATGCTGCGCCCGTACCTCGGAGAACCGCGCCTCGATCCCCTTCACGAGCTCGTCGGCCTGCGCCGCCTTCCCGACCGCCTGACCGACGGTCCGCGCGACGACCTGCCAGGACACGCCCCAGTCCGGTACTCCGGCCGGCTGCGCGACCGTCGGCGCGATCGCGGTCAGCTTCTTGTAGTCGTCCGCCGTGATCCCGGAGTACAGCCCGATGATCAGGTCCGGCTGCAGCGCCGCGATCTTCTCGAACTGCAGGCCGTCCTTGTCGCTCAGCACCTGCGGTACTGCGCCATCACCCAGCTTCGCCTTCGCCCACGGGAACAACGCGCCCGGCTTCTCCCCGAACCACTCGGTCGTCGCCACCGGCACGACGCCGAGCGCGAGCAGTGCGTCCTGCTCGACCAGCCCAACCGTCACGACCCGTTGCGGGGCCTGCTTGACGACGGTGTCGCCGTACTTGTTCTTGATCGTCACCGGGAAGGCGCCGCCCTGCTCACGCGCTGCCTGGGGTACGTCGTCGTCGTTCCCGCTTCCGCACCCGGTCAGGGCGAGCAGGAGTACGGCCAAGAACACCAGCAGGCGACGCATAGGAGACCTCACAGGGATCAAGTTAGGTTGCCCTAACCTAACCTAGCTCTCAGTCTCGGTGGTACTTCGTGACCGCGTTGTCCTGTTTGAGCTTGTCGGCCGCAGCCTGGATCCGCGCGGTCCACTCGGACTGGGCCAGACCGCCGGCCATGAACTGCCCGGTGGCCGCGGCGGCCGCGGTCGCGAACTCCGGGTACCAGTCGTCGAAGTACCACGTGATCAGCTGATCCCCGGCCGACGCGAGCAGGTCGCGGGCCGAGCTGAGCGCCGTACTCATCTCCAGCCCATCGGCCGCCCCGCGGACGATGGTGAGCTGACTGGACTCCGAGGTGACCTGCGCCGCGACGTCCGCCGACAGCAACGCTCGCAGGTACTCGAGGCCGCCGGCCTGGTTCTTCGCCTTCTCCGGCACCAGGAACGGCGCGGTCGCCCCGACGTGCAGTCCACTGGCCAGCGCGGGCGACGTGTCCAGCGCCGGTACGGCGAACATCGTCAGCGCGAAGTCCTGCGGGACCAGGCCTTTCATCTCGTTCTCGAGCCAGTTGCCGCACGGCAGCATCCCGACCTTGGAGGCCAGGAGGCGTTTCTGCGACCCGATGTGGTCGTAGTCCGCGGTCCCCGGGGCGAGCAGCCCGCGCCTGCTCAGCTCACCGACCGCTTTGATCGCCTTCGTGACGCTCTCGTCCGTCCAGGCGCCGTCGTCGAGGTTGTCGATCCGCTTCACAACGTCCGGGCCGCCGGTCTTCGCGGCCAGCGTGAGCACCAGTTCCAGCAGGTAGTACGGATGCGTGCCGGCGTACATGAACGGGCCGAGGCCGGCCGCCTTCATATCGGCGCCGAGGGCAAGCAGATCGGACCAGGTGCGCGGCACTTCCCAGCCGTGGCGCTGGAAGAGGCTCGCCGAGTACCAGATCCCGTAGACGCTCGCGATGTAGTTGACGGTGCGCTGCGCCCCGTCGTACCGGCCGAAGTTCAGCATGTCGGGCAGCAGTTGGTCCTTGACCGTCGCGGCCTGGTTGTCCCAGGACGGTGCGTCGAGCAACTGCTGCAGGTCGGTCAGCTGACCTTCCTTGACCAGCCGGCCGAGCTTCAGCGCGTCGTCCCCGGTGCTGAGCACCACGTCGGGCGGGTTGCCCGCAGCGAACCGGGGCAGCAACTCGGCGGACAGTTGCGTGGTCACCTTCGGCGTGACGGAGGCGGCCGCGTACTTCTTGCGGTACGCCGCCGCCGCGAATCCGCCGTACTCCTCACCGATGACCAGGTCGACCGGAGCGTTCCCGTCCACCGTGAACGGGTTGTCCTTCGACACAGGCGGGGCGACCGGCTCGCTGGTGCAGCCGCTCAGGACCGCACCGGCCAACGCGCCCTGCAACAAGGTCCGCCGTCTCAGCATCACCGCAGGCTATTACTTCACGCCTCCGGCGGTCACGGAGACCTGCAGCTGACGCTGGAAGATGATGTAGACGACCAGGACCGGCGCCACCGTGATCACCACGGCTGCGAACAGAGCACCGAAGTCCACCGCATAGCCGGCTTGCGATGCGAACGAGGCCATGCCCTGCGAGAGCACGTAGTTCTTCGAGTCCGTGTTCAAGGCGACGGGGAGCAGGAACTGGTTCCACAACCCCAGGAAGTTGAAGATGGCGACCGACGCCATCCCCGGCCGCGCCATCGGCAGCATCACCGAGAAGAACGTGCGCCACTCACCGGCTCCGTCGATCTGCGCGGCCTCGTAGATCTCACCCGGCAGCGCCTTGAAGAAGCTGTGCAGGAAGAACACGGTGAACGGCAGCGCGAACGCGACATAGGTGACGATCAACCCGGGCAAGGTGTTGAGCAACGAGAGGTTCTTCAGCACGAAGAACAGCGGCACGATCGCCAGGAAGACCGGGAACGTCAGCCCGGCCAGCATGGAGTAGTAGATCAGCCGGTTGCCGGGGAACGTGAACCTGGCCAGCACGTACGCGCACATCGCGCCCAGGATCATCACCAGCACCAGCGCGACGCCGACGACGATCACCGTGTTCGCGAAGTAGCGACCGATGCCGGCCGTCGTCCAGGCGTTGGCGTAGTTCTCGAATCGCAGCTTGCCCGGCAGCGACAGGGGGTTGCCCAGGACCTCCTGCGTCGACTTGAACGAGGACAGCAGCGTCCACACCAGCGGCAGGATCACCAGCAGCGACCACAGGATCAGCGCGAGGTGGGCGGTCGTGGCCACACCCCTGCCCTCCGGGGCCCGCTGGCGAGGCGCGCGGGACGCAGCCGCGGCCTCGGCCCGGTCGGCGGTGGTTGTCGTCATCGGCGTTCCTTCACTTTCCGCTCACGTCCGCCGGTCAGTGCGTTCACCGTGAAGACCAGGAGCGCGAAGAGCATCGTCACCGCGGCCAGGATCACGCCCATCGCCGTCGAGTAACCGAACTGCCCTTTGGTGAAGGCCGTGGTGAACAGTTGCTGGGGCATGACCAGGGTCGAGTTCTGCGGCCCGCCGCCGGGGTTCAGCGCCTGCATGTAGACGAAGGCGTCGAGGGCGGCGATGCCGAGATAGATGTACGCCGTCTGCACGTTGTCCCGGATCAGCGGCACGGTCAGCGACACCGCCGTACGGAACCGGCCGGCGCCGTCGATCCGGGCGGCCTCGAACACCTCGGGGTCGATGCCCCGGATGGCGGCGATGAACAGCACCATGTAGAAGCCGACGAAGCCCCAGATCATCACGAACATCGAGGCCGGCATGGCGGTCCGCGCATCACCGAGCCACGCGTAGTTCTCGAACTGGTGCAGCCCGATCTTCGACAGCACCGCGTCCAGCACACCCGAGCCCGGCGTGAACACCTGGGCCCAGATCAGGCCGATCACGATCGCGGGGATCACGTACGGGAAGAACGAGACGATCCGGTAGAAGCCGGAGTTGCGCAGCCCGCGGACGGTCCCGGTGCCCGAGCCGCCGATCGTCACCAGCGTGGCAAGGGCCAGCGCCAGCACGATCGTCACGATCGGCACGACGATCGCGAGCAGGATGTTGTTGCGCACGGCCTTGAGGAAGATGTCGTCGTGGAACAGCTTGACGTAGTTGTCGAGGCCGACGAAGTTCTGCCCCGAGCTGAACCCGGACCAGTCGGTCAGCGAGTAGTACAGCGCCTGCACGAACGGCGAGACCACGAAGATCACGAAGACCGCCAGCGGCAGGCCGAGGAACACGACCATGAAGCTGGCCCGGTCGAAGGTCAGCGGCCGGCGGCGCCGGGTGACGGACCGCTTCGGTCCGCCTCCCGGCACAGCCTCTGGTGTCACGGTCACTTCGTGACCGGGATCTTCTTGACGGAGCTGTCGTTACGCACCTTGTCGGTGATCTCCTGCAGGCCCTTCGTCAGGCCGGCCGCGTCGAGCTGGCCGGACAGGAACGAGTTCCAGACCACGAGGTTGTCGGTGTTCATGCCGTACAGGCCGACGAACTGGTAGTCGAAGATGTTGGTGCCGGCGGCGTCCAGCATCGCGGTCTGCGACTGCAGCGCGGTCGAACCGAAACCGTCCGCGGGCACCAGACCCTTGACGATCGTCGGCGCCAGCCGCGTCTTGGCGAAGTTGGTGGCCGCTTCCTTGGACAGCATGGCCCGCAGCAACTCCTTGCCGCCAGCAACGTTCTTGCCCTTGGACGGGACGATGTACGGCTCACCGGCCGCGCTGCGCAGCGACTCGTACGGCATCTTCGGGCTGTCGGTGACCGTCGGCTCCGGGATGCCCTTCATCTGGAAGCCGCTCTTGGTGGCCTTCTTCATCTCGTTCTCGATCCACGAGCCCGAGGGGTAGAGGATGGCCTGCTGGTCGTTGCTCCACTTCGCCTGGGCTGCGGTGAACTGGGTGCCGGCGCCACCGGGGACGAAGTAGCCGTTCTTGACCATGGTCTCCATGGCCTTGAAGACGCTCTGGAGCTGCGGCTGCGACCAGCAGTTCTCCTTGAGGTTCTCCAGCGCCAGCCGGACCTCGTCGCCACCCTCCTTGATCGCGGAGTCGACGGCCAGGGTGTGGTAGTAGGTCGCGGCTTCCTTGCCCCAGACGAACAGGTACTTGCCCTTGGCCTTGGCCTTGGCACCGAGGTCGAGCAGCGCGTCGTAGGTCTTCGGCGGCTCCCAGCCGTTCTCCTTGAACAGGCTCTCGGAGTACCACAGGCCGTAGAGGGTGAGCACGTAGTTCATCGCGACGAACTTGCCGTCGTACGTCCCGGGGTTCTTGGCGCCGGGGTACAGGGTGTCGGCGATCTTCGTGCCCTCGTAGTTGTTGGCCTCGAAGACGTCGTCCAGCGTCTCCAGCTGGTCCAGGATCGTGCCGAAGCCGATCTGGGCCTTGCCGGAGTTGTCGATCAGGTCCGGCGGGTTGCCGCCGACGAAGCGCGGCTGCAGCTGCTGGGCGATCTCGGTGGACGGTGCGACCTTGACCGTCGAGCCCGCGAACTTCTTCTGCACGAGGTTGGCCGCGAACGTCACGTAGTCGTAGCCGTACCCGCCGTTGAAGATCACCGCGTCGACGGTCGCCTTGTCCGCCATTCCGAACGGGTTGTCCGCGGTCTTGTCAGCGCCGCCGCCGGTGGAACCCTTGTTGTCGCTGCCGCTGCCGGCACACGCAGCCAGCAGCGTGCTGCCGCCGGTCGCCATCAAGGTGCCGACCGCTGCGCGCTGCAGGAACAGGCGCCGCGACAGGTTGTTGGGAGTGGTCATTGGTCCCGCCTTCCAAGGAGTGTTTCACGCAGTACGCCGGATGCGACCGGCGTACCTTGCTTCAAGGGCATGGTTGTGTTCGTCGCCGCCCGGGATGTTCGCGGACAGGTACACCGGCGGCGTCTCGCCGGCCTCGGTCATCCGGCGCAGCACCTCGGCAACAAGCAGCTGCGCGATCAGCGCAGCGGTGATGGACGACACCGCGCAGACCTTGCCCGCACCGTCGGGCAGGTCCAGGACGGAGTCGCCGTACGGCGCGTGGTTGTCGAGCACCACGTCTGCGAAGTCGATCAGCTTCTTGCCGGACGGGTGCCGCGAGTCCATACCGCCGGTGTGCTGCAGCGAGGTGATCGCGATCAGCGGGTGACCGTGCTCCTTGACCACACTCGCGAGCTCGACGATCGAGCCGTTCACACCTGAGTTGGAGGCGATGACGAACAGGTCGCCCTCACGGGCCGCGGACAGCTCGTAGAGCTTCCGGGAGTACGCCGGGTCGCGCTCGAGCTCCGCGCTGCGCAGCAGCTCCTTCGGCTCGCCGCCGAGCAGCACCAGGTCGCGCAGGGCGATCCGGTTGGAGGCGATCAGTCCGCCGGCCCGGCCGGCGATCTCCATCGCGAGGGCCTCGGAGTGGCCGGAGCCGAAGGCCTGGATGACACCGTTCGCGCGCAGCGACGTGACCATCAGGTCGGCGGCCTGCTGGATCGGGCCGTCGATCTGGGTGGTGACCGCGGCCATGATCGGCATCAGCGTTTGAACATACGCCTGTGCGCTCACGCCAGTGGATTCCCCCGTGTTACTGCTGGCCATCAACGGCCCACCCCTCGACTAATCTGCTCGCCGGCGACACTCCAAGTGCCGACAAATGCGCAAGTTTGCTGTTTGCTGGACAGAACTTTTCTCAACTCGTAGCTAAAGTCAAGGCTCATTCGTGTGATCTCCCCAGATCGGGACCGTTGCGTAACCTTGTTTGCTTGTGCTTACTTATAGGCTCTTCCGAGCAGTTTGGAGCATCGCGTATGTCGGTCGAAGGCTCGCTTCCGGACGCTGACGCCGCACCTGTCGACCAGGTGGTCCCGATACCTGCCGGACCACTGGTCCTCGGCGGCGACCTCGGCGGCACTTCCACCCGGATCGTGATCGCGGACTCTGAGGGCAACGTAATCGGTCGCGGCGCCGCAGCGGGAGGGAATCCGACCAGTCATCCGGCAAGTGCGGCGGCCAACTTCGGGCACGCCCTTCACGCGGCACTGTCCGGACTGGACCCGACGGCGGTCAAGGCCGGGGTGGTCGGCATGGCCGGCGGGGTGGCGCTCGCCCGCCCGGACGTGGCGGCCCAGTTCGAGGCCGCGTGGACCGGCGCTGGGCTCACCGTCGCGCCCGACTACATCGGCGATCTCGAGGTCGCTTTCGCCTCAGGTACGCCGGAACCGGACGGAACCGTGCTGATCGCCGGGACCGGCAGCAACGCCGGCCTGGTACGCAATCATCAGCTGCTGCGCACCGCGGGCGGACACGGCTGGCTGCTGGGCGACGACGGCTCCGGGTTCTGGCTCGGCCGGGAGGCCGTGCGCAGTGTGCTGCAGGCCCTGGATCTGCGTGAGCCGCTCGGGCTGCTCGGGCAGGCCGTCGTACAAGCGATCCTGCCCGATCGGGACGAGCATGCTGCTGCACAACGTGAAGGATACGACGCACTGCGTGATGATCTGGTGCGAACGGTTAACAGCCGGCCACCCGTTCTGCTCGCAGAGCTCGCGCCGACCGTGATGGCGGCGTACGCGCAGGACGACGAGACGGCGCGGTCCCTGGTGAAACGCGCAGCCGAGTTGCTCACAGAAACCGCCGCACGGCTGAAGACAACGTCGGACAAGGGCCCGATGGTGCTCGCGGGCAGTGTCGCCGGTGAGTCATCTCCTGTGGGACATCTCATCCGACAGCACTTCGCGGGCGACGTCCTGACCGCGCGAGACGGAGTCGGAGGCGCCACCTGGCTGGCCCTGGGCGCCCTCGACCCCGCCCTCGCAACAATCGAGAACCACCAACGCCTAGTCGAACACTGAGACTGGGCGGACCTCGACCGCGTAGAAGCCTGCTTCTGGGATGGTGGCGGCTACCTCTTCGGCTCGTTCTTGACTTGCTACGTCGATGAGGAAGACGCCGGCTAGTTGTTCCTTTGCCTCGGAGTAGGGGCCGTCGGTTGTGGCGCGGACGCCTTCGCGGACGCGGACCACCCGGGTCTTCGTGGGTGGGTCGAGCGGGACGGCGTTGATCAGCTCGCCGTTGGCGTCGAGTTCGTTCAGCAGGTTGTCGAGCTGCGCGGCGAGCGCGTCCCGCGCCTTCTTCGGCAGGGCCTTGCCCTCCTCGGTGTGCAGGAACGACGGGTGACCCCAGGTGATCGGGTTGCTGTGGATCATCAGCAGGTACTTCATGTCGGCGTCCTTTCGGGCAGTCACTGGATCTTCGCAGCAGAGGTCGGACACAACCGCCGACACTCGACATTTCGCCGTTTTCTGGTCAACGGCATGGAGCCCGGCGTACCGAAGGACGGGTAGCGGTTAGGTCCGGATGTGCACGCTCGACAGGTAGAGCACCGCGGGACACCGTACGCACCAAGGACCGCCACGCTCAGGTGCACTACCCAGTCTCCTGACACCTCCTGTCGAGCTGCACCTCGCCGGCTGGGCGCTACCCGTTCTTCGGTATGGCGCCGAACATTCCAAGCAACGGCTTGACATTGGGTTTGAGGGTGCTGGATATTCCAAGCATGTCTTTGGAGAAGGATCCGCGGCGGGCGCGGTTGCTGGACGATCCGCTGGCCATTCGGGCGATGGCGCACCCGGTGCGGCTGGACCTGCAGTCGCTGCTGGGTCGGGAAGGGCCGTTGACCGCGGCCGATGCGGCGCGGCGGCTGGGGATCAGTCAGGCGCTGGCGTCGCACCACCTGCGGCAGTTGGCGAAGTACGACTTCGTCGAGCCCGCACCGGGTAAGGACAACCGCGAGCGGCCGTGGCGCCTGGTGTCCACCTCGCAGTCCTGGCAGGACGCGATCAAGACGTCCGAAGGCGCGGCCGCTGCCGACGTACTCGAGCAGCTGATGGCCGAGCGGGCGCTGGACTCGCTGGCGAAATGGCAGGAACAGCGCCCGCAGGCAGACCCGGCCTGGCGGGACAACTCCGGCATCGGACAGACCGGCCTCTACCTGACCGGCGAGGAACTGGCGGAGATCGTTGGCCAGATCAACGAGATCCTGCAGCGCTGGGTCGACGAGCGGCCCATCGACGACAAGTCCACCCGGCCGGCGGGGAGCCGCTATGTCTCGTTCACCCAGATCGTCACGATCGCGCCGGAGGAGCAGGACCTAGGCAGATGAAGGACTTGTGGGATGTCCTCGCGCGGCAACGTGACTATCGGCTGATGCTCAGCGCCGGCCTGATCTCGCTCACCGGCGACTGGCTGCTGCGTACCGGCCTCGCGTTCCAGGTCTACGTACTGACCGGCTCGACGCTCGCGTCCGGCGGACTGCTCCTCGCGTCGTTCCTCCCCGCCGTACTGCTCGGCTCGCTGGCCGGCGTCTTCGTCGACCGGTGGAACCAGCGCACCACGATGATCGTGACGAACGTGCTGAACGCCGTCGTACTGCTCCCGCTGATCGCCGTCCACGACGCGAGCACGATCTGGATCGTGTACGGCGTCGTACTGGCGCAGAGCTGTCTACAACAGTTCTTCACGCCTGCCGAGCAATCACTGGTCCCGCTCCTCGTGAGTTCCGAGCAACTGGTGACCGCGAATGCCCTGAACAGCCAGATCCGCGACCTCGCAAGGCTGGTCGGCGCCGCGCTCGGCGGTGTGCTCGCGGCCGCCGGCGGACTCACGCTGCTCGCCGTCGGCGATGCTGTGACGTTCCTGGTCGCGGTCGTGCTGGTCGCCGCGATGCGACACCGTCAGGCACGCCCCGAATCCAAGGAAGAAACGGCCGGCGGCGCGATCAAACGGCTGAAGGAGGAGTGGACCGAGGGACTGCGGCTGTGCGTCGCGGGTCCGGCGATGCGGCTGTTCTTCGTGTTCTGCCTGGTCACCGGCGTCGGCGAAGGGATCATGAGCACGCTGTTCGCGCCGTTCGTCAGCTCCGAGGTCGGCGGCGACGGGAAGGTGTACGGCCTGATCGTGTCGTCGCAGGCGATCGGCGGGATCGTCGGCGGCCTGATCGCGGCCGCGATCGGCTCCCGCCGGCCGGCCGCGACCCTGTGGGGAGTCGGCGCCTTCGCCTTCGGTCTGATCGACACTGCCCTGTTCCTTTATCCCTTGGCGTTGGACAGCGTGATCCCGGCGTTCGTCTGCATGATCGTCGTCGGCCTGCCCGGCGCGCTCACCATCGCGGGGATGATGACGGTGTTCCAGAACCTCACCGTCGACGGCACCCGCGGCCGCATCTACGGCGCGGTCGGCGCCGCCGAAAGCGTCGCGGTCCTGCTCGGCATCGCCGCGGCCGGCCTGCTCGGCGACGCCGTCGGCATCATCCCGATCCTGCTCTTCCAGGGCCTGGGGTACGTCGTCGGCGGACTCGTCGTACTCAGTCGGCGGCGGGTTCTGGTTGCTCGGCCGGAACCTCTTCCGACGGCTTGACCAGGTGGAGGCGGACTCGGGCGACCCGGCGGCCGTCCATCTCGGTGACGGTCAGCGTGTGGGCGTCGAACGGGACCTCGTCACCCGTCGACGGGACCTTCCCGAGGCGGGCGGCGAGGAACCCGCCGACGGTCTCGTAGGGCCCGTCGGGGAGCTCGATCGTGGTCGCTTCGGCGAAGTCGTCCAGGTTCAGCAGGCCGTCGACCTCGATGTCGCCGCTGCGGAGCCGGGTCGTCTCGGCCGGCTCCTCGTCGTACTCGTCCTTGATGTCGCCGATCAGTTCCTCGACCAGGTCCTCGAGTGTGACGATGCCGGCGGTGCCGCCGTACTCGTCGAGGACGATCGCCAGATGCGTGCTGCGGCGGCGCATCTCGGTCAGCGTCGGCAGCAGCTTCGCGGTGTCCGGCAGCATCAGGACCTCACGCGCCAGGTCGCCGACCCGCACCGAGCGGGTCGCGACCGCCGGGTCGAACAGGTCCCGGACGTGCACGAAGCCGACGATGTCGTCGGCCGAGCCGTTCATCACCGGGTACCGCGAGTGCGGCCGCTCGGCGGCGAACTTGACCGCCTTGTACGCCGGCATCTCGGCGTCGACGAAATCCACCTCGGTGCGCGGCAGCATCAGCTCGCGCAGCTGCCGGCTGCCGGCCTCGAAGACGTCGTCGACGATCTTGCGCTCCTCCACACCGAGCGACTCGTGCGCGGAGATGACGTCGCGCAGCTCCTCGTCGGTCATCACCTCGCGGTTCGCGTTCGGGTCGCCGCCGAGCGCGCGCACCACCAGGTCGGTGGACTTCGACAGCAGCCAGATCACCGGCCGCGCGCCGGACGCGATCCGGTCCACGAACGGCCCGAGAGCGAGCGCGAAACCCTCGGCCCGCTGCAGGGCCAGGCGCTTCGCGGCCAGCTCGCCGAGCACGATCGAGACGTACGAGATCAGGATCGTGATCAGCACCAGCGCGACCGTGCCGGCCACCGACTCGGGCAGCCCGAGCTTCTCCAGGTGCGGCGCGAGGCCGTCGGCGAGCGTCGCGCCACCGAAGGCGGCGGACAGGAAGCCCATCAGGGTCACGCCGATCTGCACGGCGGACAGGAACCGGTTCGGGTTGGCGGCCACCTTGGCGACGATCTCGCCGCGCCGGCCGCGGTGCGAGAGTGCCTTGAGCTGACTCTCCCGGAGCGAGACGAGGGCCATCTCGGCCGCGGCGAAGACCCCGCCGATCAGCACGAAGACCAGAATCAGGACGATGTTGAGCAGGGTTTCGTTCATGGGTCGGAGTTCCTAGCGCCCTCTCGTCAGCTGCCGAGAGGGCGTGCGTTGGGCGTAGTCGTCCATCTACCAAGCCTACCGGTCACGCGGTCCCTCGTGCGTGTTCGAGTTTGTCGGTTTATGATGATTCCTGGCCGGACGCGTCGTACGGCCGGGAGGGGTCACACCATGAACACACCGCGCGGTGTACGCCGGACCGACACCAGACTGTCGGACGGCCGCGAGCTGATCTACTACGACCCGTCCGACGCGCCGGTCCGGGTGCCGCTCGAGGACACCCGCGGCCTGCCCGCCCCGCAGCCGCAGGTCGAGCTGCGCACGGACCCGCTCACCGGCGACGTGATCACCTACGCCACCCACCGCAACACCCGGACGTACCTGCCGCCGGCCGACCAGTGCCCGCTGTGCGCGAGCAAGCCCGGCAACCCGACCGAGATCCCGGACCACGACTACAACGTCGCCGTCTTCGAGAACCGCTTCCCGTCCTTCGCCGGCCCGGGGCGGACCGAGGTGGTGTGCTTCACCAGCGACCACAACCGCTCGTTCACCGATCTGTCCCAGGGCCAGGCCCGGCTGGTCGTCGACACCTGGGCCGACCGGACCGCCGAGCTCGGCGCCCGCGACGACGTCGAGCTGGTGTTCCCGTTCGAGAACCGCGGCCGCGAGATCGGCGTCACGCTCAGCCACCCGCACGGCCAGATCTACGCCTACCCGTTCCTCCCGCCGCGGATGCAGAACCTGCTGCGGCAGGCCCGCAAGCACCAGGAAGTTGCCGGCAGCAATTTGTTCGCCGACGTCCTGGCCGCGGAGCGCAAGGAGGGCACCCGGGTCGTCGCGGAGAACGGCAACTGGACCGCGTTCGTCCCGGAGGCCGCCCGCTGGCCGGTCGAGGTGCACCTGTACCCGCACCGCCAGGTCGGCGGCATCGACGAGCTGTCGGTCGGCGAGCGCGACGACTTCGCCGAGCTGTACCTCGACGTCCTCAGCCGTCTCGACGGCCTGTACGGCGAGCCGCTGCCGTACATCGCCGCCTGGCACCAGGCGCCGGTCCGGATCGATCGCGAGCTCGGCTACCTGCACCTGGAGCTGTTGTCGATCCGGCGGGCCAAGGACAAGATCAAGTACCTGGCCGGCTCCGAGTCCGGCATGGGCGCGTTCATCAGCGACACCCGGCCCGAGGATGTGGCCGAGACTCTGCGAAAGGCCGGCCAGTGAGCTTCCAGAAGGTTTTCGGTACGTCGCCCGACGGCAGCTGGCGTGCCCCGGGACGGGTCAACCTGATCGGTGAGCACACCGACTACAACGACGGCCTGGTGCTCCCGATCGCGTTGCCGAACCGCATCCTGGTCACCGCGTCGAAGCGGGACGACGGCCGGATCGCCGTCGCGTCGAGCGGGCAGCGGGGCGTGATCGAGTTCGCGATCGACGACCTGGCCCCGGGTTCGGTCGGCGACTGGGCGGCGTACCCGGCCGGCGCGGCCTGGATCCTGCGCGAGTCCGGCTACCCGATCCGCGGCGCGAACCTGCTGGTCGAGTCGGACCTCCCGTCCGGCGCCGGTCTGTCGTCGTCGGCCGCCCTGCTCTGCGCGACGTTCGTGGCGCTGCTCGGACTGCGCGACCTCGAGGTCGACCCGGCCGAGATCGCGCGGTTGGCGCAGAAGGCCGAGAACCAGTACGTCGGCGCACCGGTCGGACTCATGGACCAGATGGCCTCGATGTGCTGCACCGCGGGCCATGCGCTGTTCTTCGACATCCGCGCGATGTCCACCGACCAGATCCCCTTCAACCCGCCGGCCGACGATCTCGCGCTGCTGGTCGTCGACGTGAAGGCACCGCACCGGCACGTCGACGGCGAGTACGCCGCGCGCCGGAAGAGCTGCGAGCAGGCGGCGGCCGAGCTCGGCGTACCGGCTCTGCGTTCGATCGCGTTCGAGGACCTTGACGACGCGCTCGCGCGGCTGTCGGACGACGTCGTACGGCGGCGTGTGCGGCATGTGGTGACCGAGATCCGCCGGGTCGAGGACGCGGTCGCGTTGATGCGGGCCGGCAAGCTGCGCGAAGTCGGTCCCCTGTTCACCGCGTCGCACGCCTCGTTGCGTGACGACTTCGAGATCACCGTGCCGGAGCTCGATGTTGCGGTCGACACCGCGCTGGAGGCGGGGGCCCTCGGTGCGCGGATGACCGGTGGCGGCTTCGGCGGTTGCATCATCGCGTTGGTCGAGGCCTCGGCTGCCGACGCCGTACTGTCGGCGATCGAGAAAGCCTTTGCGGAACACGGTTTCTCGGCCCCGAGCTCGCTCGCGGCGACCCCGTCGGCAGGTGCCTCCAGGGTCAGCTAGGAGGCGATGACGAGGTCGCATCCCGTGTCGCGCATGGCCTTACGGGCGGGGGGCGTGAGGCCGTTGTCGGTGACGATCACGTCCAGGTCGGACCAGGTCGCGAACGTGCTCAGCCCGACGGTGCCCCACTTGGTGTGGTCCGCGACCACGACCACCTCACGGCTCGCGGCGATGAACGACCGGTTGGTCTCGGCCTCCATCAGGTTCGGCGTGCTCAACCCGTGCTCGGCGTCGACACCGTGCGCACCGAGGAACAACAGGTCGAGGTGCAGTGACGCCAGCGCAGCGGTCGCGATCGGGCCGACCAGCGCGTCCGACGGGGTGCGGATGCCGCCGATCAGGACGACGGTGCGGTCCGAGCGCCCGTTGCCGTGGAACACATCGGCGATCCGCGCCGAGTTCGTGACAACCGTCAAGTTTTCCACCCGCAACAGCTGACGAGCCAGCGCGTACGTCGTCGTACCGGCGCCGATGCCGATCGCGCTGTCCGGCTGCACCCGAGTGGCGGCCTCGGCCGCGATCGCCTGCTTGGCGGCGGACTCCTGGGTCAGCTTGGCGTCGAAACCCGGCTCGTGCGCGCTGCGCAGACCCACGGAGGTCGCGCCGCCGTGCACCTTGTGCAGCAGGCCGCTGGAGTCCAGGGCGTCCAGATCGCGCCGGATCGTCATGTCCGAGACCCCGAACCGGTCGACCAGTTCGGCGACCGTGATCGCGCCCCGGCTGTTGACCTCGGCAACGATCGTGGCCTGCCGCTGGGCGGCGAGCTGGCCGCCGCGGCCGCGGGGCGGTTCTGCTCCGGCTGCGTTCACGTCCACAGAATAGTCCCGCCGGCAGGGAAATGTGTTGCCCGGCCGGTGGCAGCGCGTCACCCTGAAGCATGCGATTTCCCGACGACGTCCCGGTGCTGACCGACGGTGTGGTGACCCTGCGTGCGCACACCGCCGCCGACGTAGAGCCGGCGTACCGGATGTGTCAGGACCCGGTGATGCAGGAATGGACCACGATCCCGGTCCCGTACCTGCACGAGCACGCGGTGAACTTCCTCACCGAAGTGGTCCCGGCCGGCTGGCGCGACAACACCGCCTGGGCCTGGGCGATCGAGTACGACGGGAACTACGTCGGCACCATCGACCTGCGTGACGGCGAGGGCGGTGCCGGCGAGGTCGGGTTCGCGGTGTCGGCCGAGGTCCGCGGCAACGGGGTGATGACCCGCGCGCTGAAGCTGGTGGTGCGGTACGCGTTCGACGGCCTCGACTGGAAACGCGTCATCTGGCGCGCGTACGTCGGCAACTACGCGAGCCGCCGGGTCGCATGGAAGACCGGATTCCGTGGCCTGGTGACGATTCCGGGCGGTGGACGCTCGCGCGGCGTACGCAAGGACGAGTGGGTCGCGACGATCGGGTGCGACGACGAGCTCGAGCCGAAGGGCAACTGGTGGACGGTGCCGGTGCTCGAGGGCGATGCGATCCGGCTGCGGGAGCTGCGCGATTCGGACGCACAGCGGGTGATGGAGGCCTGCGCCGACGAGCGGACGCAGCAGTGGCTGACGGGCATGCCGTCGCCGTACGGACTCGACGACGCCAAAGGATTCATCGCGAGCCGGCCGGACGCGGCGGCCAGTGGTGATGCGGTCGCGTGGGCGGTCGCCGACGCGGTCACCGACGAGTTGCTCGGCAACGTCAGCATCTTCGGTCTGAACCACCGGATGGACAGGACGGTCGGCGAGATCGGGTACTGGATGCACCCGGACGCCCGCGGCCGCAAGGTGATGTCGACGGCCGTCGAACTGGTGATCGCACACGCTTTCCGGCCGATCGAGGAAGGCGGTCTGGGCCGTCGCCGGCTGGTGCTGAAGTGCGCCGATGAGAACACCGCGTCCGCGCACGTTGCCGAGGCCAACGGCTTCACGCAGGTCGGCAACGAGCGCCTCGCCGACCCTCGCCGCGACGGCACCTACAACAACCTCCTCACCTACGACCTGCTAGCCACCGAACACCCCGCCGGGTGACGTCTCGGGCACCGTGGTGACCGGCTGCAGGCAGTGGTTTACGGCGAGTTGGTGACAAACGACACCGGTTCCCCTCGCCGTCGCGCTGCCGGGCTGCTTGAATCGACGGGTGAGAGATCGTGAGGAACTCGTCCGCCGTTGGCAGGCCGGGTGGTCCGTCTCGCGGGGCTGGACCACGGTTGAGGAGGACAACGACGGCATCCTGATCGTCCGGGCAGGTGAGGAGAGCCGGCCGACGGAGTACGTCGTACTGGATGCCGACGACAAACCGGAACGGGTGGACCGCGCCGCCCAGCTGGCCCTCGCCGACGGCGGCGGGCGCGGCTCGGGCTGGATCACGCTGGCCACCGACGACAAGGAAGCCCGGATCGAGCAACTGGAGGAGCTCGGCCTCGAGGTCCAGCAGGACCAGGACTGGCTGATGACGATCCAGCTCTCGGAGCAGCCGGCGCTGAAGCTGCACGAGCGATATTCGTTGCACACCGAGCTCGAGGACGACCTGATCATCACCCGCGCCACGATGCACGGCGGAGTCGTGTCGAGCGGCCGGATGGCGGTCGTCGGCGAGGACGCGGTCGCCGACCGGATCGAGACCGACCCGGCACACCGCCGGCGCGGACTCGGCAGCGCCGTGATGGCATCGCTGGTCGAGGCGGCCGCCGCGAAGGGTGCGAAACGCGGCATCCTGATCGCGTCGATCGACGGCCTGCGGCTGTACCGGAGCCTGGGCTGGAAGGTGATCGCCGACATCGTCATCGCCCGTTGCCGCTGACAGTCAAACGATTGCCATAGTCAAAGCGTTGTTAAGGGCGGGCCGTTCGGGAGTTGGCAGGCGTCGGCCTGGGCAAGGCTGCACACCATGACGAACCACCGACGGCCATCGAGTAACAACGTGGCCGGTCCGCTCCTCGCGTCCTTGTCGGCTCTGATGCTGTTGGCCGGTGTGGGGTGGTTCGTACTGCGTCAGTCGGACAGCAGCAGGGTGACGAGCCAGGAGACTCCGGTCACGATGGCGACCGCGAGCGACGACGCCTCGTCGGCCGCGCCGGTCCGTCCGATCAGCCCGTCGTACACACCTCGCCGTACTCCGTCCACGACCCCGTCCCCGGCTCCGTCGACGGCGAAGAACATGACGCCGCGGCCGACCCGGACGACGTCGGCACCCAGCCGGAGCAGCTCTCGAACGCCGCAGCCCACCACGTCGACGCCGACTCGTTCGGCGACGCCGACACCGACGCTGACCAAGAAGACGAAGACCTCGGAGCCGGTCGGCGGATCGGGTCCGGTCGAGGCGCAGGTGCTGGACCTGACCAACCAGGAGCGGGCGAAGGCCGGCTGCGGACCGTTGCGAACCAACAAGTCGCTGACCCAGGCCGCCGAGGCGCATGCCGCCGACATGGTTGCCGAGCACTACTTCGCGCACGACAGCCTGGACGGCCGCAACCCGTTCGACCGAATGAAGGCGGCCGGTTTCCGGGGCGGCGCGATGGCTGAGAACATTGCCGTCGGCTACACGAGCGCGGCCGCGGTCGTGCAGGGCTGGATGAACAGCGAGGGGCACCGCGCGAACATCCTCAACTGCACCTACACGATGATCGGGATCGGCTACGACAGCGGCCAGGTGAAGCCGGAGTGGGGCAACGGCAGTTGGGTGCAGGACTTCGGCGGCTGACCCACCCTCGGGACGAGGTTCGCGGCGGTCAGTCAATCGTTTTCTTCAGGATTCGTTAAGAGGGCACTCGGCTCCGTAACGATGACCTTGCGCGTCGGTTAAGGTCGCTGTTCGGTGAGACCAGGGGGGACCTGGCTGGACCACGGGGAACGACGCGCAACTCGGTACGAAAAACGAAGAGGATTCGCCCATCCCATGACGGATTCGCCTACCCCCCGGCGGCACCGCGGCAGTAGACGAGCTCCCCGGCGGAGCCGTGGCCTGGTCGGCCCTGTCGTCAGCGCGCTCTCGGTCCTGGTCGCGATCGGACCGGTGGTCTGGCTGATGTCTCGCGACACCAACCGGGTCGACGACGCCGCCAGGGTCCAGTACGTCTCCGACGGCACCCGCGTCGACGGCCGATCGGCGGTCGAGGGTACGACGGCCGGCACGCCGCTGATGACCGTCACGAAGACCTTGCCGGACGGCCGCACGACCACAGCAGTCCTCGGTACGCCGGCTTTCGGCGCGGCCGCGTCCTCTTCCGCGACCCCGACGAGCCCAGGTACGTCGAGCGACACACCGAGCAACGTGCTCACCACGCCGACGGCGCCGACCGTCGGCGTGACCACCGTGACGGTGCCGCCGACGACGCCGCGCACCACCCGGACCCAGGCCGGCAAGCCGACGAAGACCGCGAGTACGACACCGACACGGACCCCGACGCGAACGCCGACTCGGACGCCGACCAAGACGCGGTCCACCGACCCGACGCCGAGCGACACACCGGAGCCGCCGGCCGGTGGCGGCGGGACGAACACGCAGGAGCGGCAGGTCCTCGAGTACACCAACCAGATCCGTGAACAGCAGGGCTGCGGCCCGCTCCGGCTGGACAGCGCACTCGTCGAGGCCGCCGGCAGGCACGCGTCGGACATGGTCCGCAGGCACTACATGGACCACACGAATCCCGACGGACAGGACCCGGGCGATCGGATGGCGGCCGCCGGGTACCGCGGGTCGAGTTGGGGCGAAAACATCGCGGCCGGCTACGACAGTGCACAGAAGGTGGTCGCCGCCTGGATGCAGAGCGACGGGCACCGCAAGAACATCCTGAACTGCCGGTTCACGACGATCGGCGTCGGGTACGACCCGGGCCAGGTGCGATCGGACTGGGGACCAGGCAGCTGGGTCCAGGACTTCGGCAGAAGCTGAGACCGGGGAGCCATCGTGGTTGTCATCGTGTCCAGAACACCGAGAGTGGGCAGAACGTTGTTCCAGCGCCACAATGTCCGGCCGGTTCACCGCCGGTCCCGGCGGGTAGATCGATCCTTGTCATGGTGCCGGACGGTCCTGGGGGGCTCCGGTGAGACGACGTGTGAGGCGTCTCGAGCTGACGAGGCACGTCGTGGGGGCGCGACTTCGAAGGGAACAACGAAATAATGTCCGAGTCCGGCAACGGCCGGTACAAACCACGCAGGAAAGCGACCCGAGCGGCCTCCCGTTCGTCGCGGTCCGGCAACCGGCCCACTCCGCCCGCGGAAACCACCCCGCCCGCACCACCCGAACCGCCGCGCTACGCGCCGCGGACCAGCGACGAGTCCCCGTTCTGGGCGAGCGCGCCGAAGGGCGCCACGTCCAGCGAGTCCCCGTTCTGGGCCGGCGGCAACCAGTCACGTCCGGCCACGCCGCAGTACGCCCCGCGCGGCGCCCTGCCCAGCTACACCGCTCCCGACACCAGCTCCGGTCTGCCTACTCGGCCCTCCGAGGAGCCGGGTCTCGGAAGCCGGCGGCCTGCTGGTGGTACGCCGTCGTGGGTCGACCAGTCGATCGCAGGCACCGACCCCGAACCACCCACGCGCGCACGCCGTGCAGCCGGCCGAACGGAGACCCCAGCGCCGGCGCCGGCACCGCCCGGCGAAACCGCCGGCACCTGGTCCTCCCGCCGAGCCGCCGACGACTGGGCCTCCCTGGGCACCGCCTCGGGACGTGCAGCTGACGCAAGCACCCGCTCAGCCGCAGACGACCTCGCCGCAGCCGCCACCCGCCGCCCAACGCCCCGCCCCGAAGCACCCGAAACCGCCTTCGACACCACAACTGCAGGCACCGGCACAGCCGCGAGCACGTTCGGCGCCGGCGAATCCGGAGTGAACGCCGCCGGAGCGAGCAAGTCCGGCGTCGGCGAGAGCACGTTCGGCACCGCCGGTACAGGCGCAGCCGCCGGGGCGTTCGGCGTCCGCGAATCCGGTGTGGCCGCGGGCGCAAGCACATCCAGGGTTGGCGAGAGCGCGTTCGGCGTTAGCGCGAGCACCTCCGGCGCGGATCGTGTGGACTCGACCCGCGCGAGGACGTCCGGCGTCGGCGAGAGCGCGTTCGGCGTTGGCGCGAGCTCGTCCCGCGTTGGTGAGAGCGCGTTCGGCGGGGATCGTGTGGATGGGGGCGTGGCTGGTGCAGGTGGTGGTGCGGCGGCGTACGCGGGTGCTGGGTCTGGGGTCGGTGGGACCGACTCGGGGACCGAGCATGTTGCTGCCGCTGGTGCCTCCGGCGGCGGGCGTGGGACCTCGGGGCCGGGCAGGTCTGGCGGTTCTGGTCCTGGTGGTTCTGGGTCTGGTGGTTCTCGGCCGGGACGGCGGACCGCGGCGCGGTCGGCGGTGGCTGGGCGGTCGGCTCGTGGCCGCCGTACGGTGATCGCCATTGCTTCTGTCCTGCTGGTGATCACGCCGATCTCGTGGATCCTGCTGCACCAGCCGCAGAACGACGAGGCAGACGCATCCATCCCGATCGTCACCCGCACCGACGACACCTACATCACCCCCACCACCAAGGCAGCCGTCGCAACCCCCTCGGCCCGAGTCACCGTCCCGCCAACGGCGACCCCCACGGCCACCCCCACCAGCACCCCGTCGGAAACCCCCTCGACAACTCCGTCGAGCACTCCGACCAACACCCCGACCGACTCCCCCACCACCAAGTCCTCCAAGACCCCCACCACCGCACCGACCTCGGCCCCGACAACGCAGCCCACCACCGCCCCAACCTCCCCGGGCCGCACAGTCCCCACCCCCACGCCGACCAAGACCACTACAACCACACCGCCACCACCACCGGTCGACGGCGGCATGAACGCGGACGAGCAGCAACTGTTCGACCTGATCGACAACGCCCGCGTGAACAACGGTTGCGCCCGCCTGAAGGAAGACCCGAGCCTCACCGACAGTGCCGAGGCGACCGCAGGCAGTCGCGCCAAGACCGGCAGCGGTATGGACGATCCCGACGGGTCCCAAGTGGGAGCAGGCGGCGACAAGATGACCGCGCAGCAGGCCTACGACAGGCTGATGTCGAGCGCCCGCAGCACGGTTCTGAACTGCAACCTGACGACGCTCGGCGTCGGCCTCGGCTCCGCGAAGCGGTGCACGTTCCCGGTCTTGATCGGTTGCCTCGGCTACACCGACCGCAAGGCCTGGGTGGCGAACTTCTCGTAGGTGTCGAGCAGCCCGCTGCGGTCGTGTGACAGGTGATGGTGGGTCGGGACCTGGTATTGCCTGTTCCCGGTCACCAGCGCCTGTTCGCAGTCCCCGCCGTCGCTCGGCTCCCCGGAGGCGCGTGAATTGGGCCGGGAGTGGGATCATGGGGGTGAGGGACCTGGTCCACCGGCCTGCGGGAGGTTGGATGTTTGAGCGGGATGATGTGGATCGGGCGGAGCCGGCGCATTTCGGGATTCATCCGGAGGCGTTCGCCGAGGAGCGGCCGGATCCGCGGCCCGAGCAGGCCAAGCGGATGGGGCTGAGCCGCCATACCGAGGAAGGCGCCGTGCTCTACTTCGCGTCGTCGCTCGATCGCGGCAAGCCGGCGCACCGGATGATGGCCTGGATCCTGCTGATCACGTTCGCCGCGCCGGTGATCTACATCTTGCTCTCGCTGTAGAACTCCTGCCGATGCCGCTGCGGCGTCGTACCGAGCAACCCGTGGAAGTGGTGCCGCAGCGCATCGCTGCTCCCGAACCCGCTCTCCGCCGCCACCCGCTCGACCGACAGGTCCGTTGTCTCAAGCAACAACCGCGCCCGGTCCAGCCGCTGCTGCAACAACCACGCCTGTCCCGAGCTCCCGGTCCGCGCCCGGAACTGCCGAGTGAACGTACGCCGTGACATCGCCACCGCTCCCGCCCACTCGTCGAGGGATACCGGCTGGTCGAGCCGTGCCCGCGCCCACACCATCGCCTTCTCGATCAGGTCGTCGGCGGGGTCCGGCGGCACCGGCACCGGGATGTACTGCGCCTGCGACCCGCTCCGATGGGGTGCCACCACGATGTCCCGGGCAACCTTCTCAGCCATCTCGACCCCGTGCTGCGTGCGTACCAGGTGCAGGCAGCAGTCCAGCGAGGCCGCCGTACCGGCCGATGTGACGACGTCCCCCTGATCCGACCACAGCACGTCGGCGCGCACCTTCAGGTCCGGATACCGCGACCGCAGCTCGTCGGCGAAGCGCCAATGCGTGACCACTTCGCGTCCTTCGGCGAGCCCGCTCTCCGCCACCAGGAACGCCCCGAGGCACAGCCCGACCACCATCGCTCCCCGCGCGTGTGCCCGCCGGATCGCGTCCAGCAGTACGTCGGACGCGACCAGACCGGGCTCCCAACTCGGGAGCACCACGACATCGGCCCGCTCCATCACCTCGAGACCGTGATCCACCGTGATCCCGAACCCGGCGCTGGTGGCGAACGATCCCGGCTCCTCCGCACAGACGCGTACGTCGTACCGCGCCGGCAGCCCGCGGCGTTCGCCGAGCACCAGGCACGGCACGGACAGGTGGAACGGGCTCATCCCGGGATACGCGAGGACCGCGACAGTACGCATGAGAACAGTATGGCCCGATCTTCAGGAACTATGACTCGCGGGCCAATGGTGAGACGGACCGTCAGACCGGAGGATCGTGGTCATGAAGATCACGCACATCGGCGGCCCGACCGCCGTCCTCGACCTCGGCGGCCTCACGTTCCTGATCGACCCGGCGTTCGACGAGCCCCGCGACTACCAGCTCCCGGGCCGGGTGATGACCAAGCTGACCGGCCCGGCGATCCCGGCCGCGGAGCTCGGCCCGATCGACGTGGCGCTGGTCTCGCACGACGAGCACAAGGACAACCTCGACGACGCCGGCCGGGCGCTGCTCCAATCCATTCCGACCGTCCTCTCGACCCCCGGCGCGGCCGTCCGCATCCCCGACGTTCGCGGGCTGAAGAACTGGGAGTCGATCGATCTGCCCCGGCCGGACGGCGGCGTGATCACAGTGACCGGCGTACCGGCGCTGCACGGCCCGGAAGGCGCGGAGGAGGTCCTCGGCGTGGTCACGGGATTCGTCCTGCAGGGCGACGGACTCCCGACCGTCTACGTCTCCGGCGACAACGCCTCGCTCGGTCTGGTCAAGGAGATCGCCGACCGGTTCGCGCCGATCGACGTCGCGGTCCTGTTCGCGGGCGCCGCGCGCACCACACTGCTGGACGGCGCCAACCTCACTCTGACCTCGGCGGACGCGGTCGAGGCGGCCCGTCTGCTCGACACGGCCACGATCGTCCCGGTCCACACCGAAGGCTGGGCGCACTTCAGCGAGGGCCCGGAGCAGTTCATCGCTGCGTTCCGTGACGCCGGGCTGGAGGACCGCGTCGCGCTCCTCGAGCACGGCGTCGCGACGAGCCTTGCTTGAGGGCTTGACGAGTACGGAGCGTGACGGATAGCGTGCGACCGCCGGGGGGACCGGCAGCATGCACTCATCGGGCCGGGGGAATTCGGCCCACTGCCCAGGGGGACATTCCTTTGTTCGTACGACGCTTTCGCGCGCTCTTTTCCGCCGCCACGGCCGCCCTGGTGCTGGCCGGTACGGCGGCTCTCGCACCACTGCCGGCCGATGCGGCGATCACTGTCGTCCTGAGCGGTATCCAGTACGACCCGCCGGGCGCGGACGTCCGCACCAACGCCCAGCTGAACAACGAGTTCTTCACCGTGCGCAACATCAGCTCGCGGCCGATCAACCTGGCCGGTTTCCGCGTTCTGGACGCCGCCAACCACCTGTTCGTGTTCCCGCGCGGCTACGTGCTCCCGGGCCGGTCGACCGTCATCGTCCGCACCGGCAAGAACCGGAACCGCGCACTCACGCTGTACTGGAACCAGAGCTGGTACATCTGGAACAACACCGGCGACACCGCCCGCTTCCAGACCCCGGCCGGCAAGACCTTCGACACCTGCACCTACACGGCGGTCACCGGCCGCTACCGCGTCGGCTGCTGACAGCAACTGCTAGCGGCGGTCCGGGCCGGGGTCGGTGCCGTCCGGGATCCATTCCTGGACAGTGATCTCGTCCCCCACCCGGATGTTGCCAGGGGCAAGTACTGCGCCCTTGACGCCGAAGCTCACCCCGCCGCCGTAGGCGGGTTCCCGCCGGTACGTCGCCAGCGTCCGGGTCGGCTCCGGCCCGGACTTGGAGCCGGTGGCCTGGTCCACGGTCGGCACCGCGCAGCGGATCCCGCGCGCGGAGTACCCGATCTGCACCGCGCCGGCGGTCATCCGGAGCACCTTGTCCTCGGTGTGCGGCTCGGGCCACCCGGACACGACGATGTTCGGCCGGAAACGGTTCATCGGAATCGCGTTTCCGCCGTGTTCCACGATGCGCGCGTTCAGCCCGTCGAGTGACGCCTGCGACGTGATCATCAAGGCATGCGCGTCACCGAATCCGGTCAGTCCGCGATGCGCGCCCCATCCGGGGCGTTCGTGCTCGGGCGTCACGCGAACCAGGGCCGCCGGCGCACCGAGGCGCGCGGTGAACCACTCGTCCGCGGCCGGGTCCTGCACGATGCCCTGCCCGAACCATTTCTCGAACAGGCTGACGTCCCGCCGCTTCCCGTCGTACCGGATCTCGACCTCGAGGTCCGGGGCGCCGGGCGCCGAGAGCCGGAGCGCGTCGCCGGCGAGTTCGGCGCGCAGCGTGGCCATCGCGGGCAGCTTGCGCTGACTGAGGAACGACCCGTCCGGCTGGACCAGCATGAACAACCGGTCGTGCAGCAGACCGGTCGGTCCGACCTCGGCGGATTCGACGGAGATCCCGGCAAGGCCCTTCACCGGGTAGTAGGCCAGGGCGGCAACCTTTGCGACGGACACAGGCACCAGCCTAACCGGCCTTGATCTGTTGAAACATGTTGAGTTATGTTTGAACACGTGGAGGATGTCGCTGCTTTCGCTGCCGCCTTGGATCGGGTACGTCGTCAGGCGGGTCTGAGCTATCGCCAATTAGCAGACCGCGCGCACTACTCGCATCCGCATTTGATCCGTGCGACGAGCGGCAAGCACCTCCCGACCTGGGAGGTGGCCGCCGCCTATCTCACCGGCTGTGGAGTCCCGACGGATCTGCTGCCGGTGTGGCACCGGCGCTGGCAGCAGGCGAGCCGCGACCCGCGCGACATCGTCGGCCTGCTGGAGAACGTGCAGGACCTCG
The DNA here is from genome assembly GCF_004362255.1 of Kribbella sp. VKM Ac-2571. NCBI lineage: Bacteria > Bacillati > Actinomycetota > Actinomycetes > Propionibacteriales > Kribbellaceae > Kribbella > Kribbella sp. VKM Ac-2571. Next base: position 255,771 of record NZ_SNWS01000004.1, on the reverse strand, counting down.
AAGACCTGGGAGTCGCGCTAGCGGCGCTAGCCCGGCCGCGGTCCTTGCGAGCGCTCGAGCAGCAGACCGGGATCCCGCGGGCGACGATTCAGGCCTGGCTCCAAGGCACCCGACTCCCCGGCCGGGACCGCCTCGACCACCTCGTCCGCTCGGTCGGCGCAACACCCGCCGAGCGCTCCGCAGTCGCCAACGCCATAGACCGCCTCGCCACCGCACGAGACCGGACCGGCCGCGCGCCGGTGACCTCCGCGCCGGTGAACTCCGCGCGGGTCGGCCGCGCGCCGGTGAACTCCGCGCGGGTCGGCCGCGCGCCGGGCAGCTCCGCGCGGGTCAGGTCCGGAAGACTGAGGCCGGCGCCCGCGGCGTGACGAAGCCTTCCGCGTCGGTCAGCGGCGCCGCTTTCCCGGCAAGCTCCTGCAAAGGCATCACGTCGTACGGCGGTTGCGCCCGCCGCCCCGCAGCCGTCAGATCGGGCACGGGCTGCGGCGACGCCACAATAATGACGTTCCCGAATCCCTTGCCCCGCAGGATCTTCCGCTCCGCGAGCACGACGCCCGCGCCGACCACGTCCCGTACCGTCGCCGCCGTACGCCGGATAAACGGCAGCCCCGCCTTCCCGTCGATCAGGTTCGCGACGAGCACGCCCGTCGGCCGCAGCACCCGAGCACACTCCGCGAAGAACTCCGCCGTCACCAGATTCGCCGGCACCGACTCGTGCTCGAACGCATCCAGGATCACCAGATCCATCGAGTCGTCGTACAGCTCGGTGATCCCTGCCCGCCCCGTGACTGGCCGCACCTTGATTCCGGACCGCTTCGGCAACGGCAACGTCTCGCGGACGAACTCGGTCAGATCCTCGTCCGGTTCGAGCACGATCTGGCGCGACCGGGGCCGCGTCACAGCGACGTACCGCGGCAAACTCAGCGCGGCCCCGCCGACATGCGCCACCGCAACCGGCTGCCGCCGCGGCGCGACGGCATCAACGACGTCACCGATCCGCCGCATGTACTCGAACGACAGGTTCTCCGGATCCGCCAGATCCACCTGCGACTGCGGCGACCCGTCGACCCGCAGAACAAACGTCCCGTCCCCCTGAGCCTCAACAGAAGCCATCCCCGAACCAGTCCGTCGCTCCACGCGCACATGCTCCCATCTTTGAGAACCCACCAACCGTTCGGCCGCGGGCAAAACGGTTGGTGGGTTCTCAAAGTTGATGTGAGCAAGTCGGCGGTGCCCCAGCGTTGGGCTGCGACACCTGGCTTGCTAGCGTCCGAAGCACACAATCGGATGAGCTAGGAGCATGTCGTGAGCACTACACCGGTGAAGGTGGCCGTTACCGGGGCCGCAGGGAATATCGGTTACAGCCTGCTGTTCCGGATCGCGAGCGGCGCGCTGCTCGGGCCGGACACGCCGGTGGAGCTGCGGCTGCTGGAGATCACCCCGGCGCTGAAGGCGCTCGAGGGGGTCGTGATGGAGCTCGAGGACTCCGCCTTCCCGACACTCGCCGGTATCGAGATCGGCGACGACCCGAACGTCGTGTTCGACGGGGTCAACGTCGCGCTGCTGGTGGGCGCGCGGCCGCGGACCAAGGGGATGGAGCGCGGCGATCTGCTGGAGGCGAACGGCGCGATCTTCACCGTCCAGGGCAAGGCGCTGAACGACCACGCCGCCGACGACATCCGGATCACCGTGACCGGCAACCCGGCGAACACCAACGCGCTGATCGCGAAGAGCAACGCGCCGGACATCCCGGCCGAGCGGTTCTCGGCGCTGACCCGGCTGGACCACAACCGGGCCCTGGCGCAGCTGGCGAAGAAGACCGGCACGCACGTCACCGACCTGAAGAAGCTCACGATCTGGGGCAACCACTCCGCGACGCAGTACCCGGACATCTTCCACGCCGAGGTGGCCGGCAAGAACGCGGCCGAGGTCGTCAACGACCAGGCCTGGCTGGAGAACGAGTTCCTGCCGACCGTGCAGAAGCGCGGCGCCGCGATCATCGAGGCCCGCGGCGCGTCGTCGGCGGCCTCCGCCGCGGCCGCCACCATCGACCACACCCGCGACTGGCTGAAGGGCTCGGCCGAGGGTGACTGGCTGTCGATGGCGGTCGTCTCCGACGGTTCGTACGACGTACCGGAAGGCCTGATCTCGTCGTTCCCGGTGACCACGAAGGACGGCAACTGGAAGATCGTCCAGGGCCTGGAGATCAACGAGTTCTCCCGCGGCAAGATCGACGCCTCGACCGCCGAGCTCGGCGAGGAGCGCGACGCCGTGAAGGACCTCGGCCTGATCGGCTGACAACACCTGACAGAACGGCCCCCGGGATGTGTCCCGGGGGCCGTTCTGCTGTTCTCACCGCAGGCTGTAGGCGGCGATCACGGTTTGCGTCGTGCTGTTCCCGGCCGCGTCCGTCGCGGTGGAGCGCAGCGAGACGGTCTTGCCGGCCGGCGTCGGGAAGACCGCCTTGCCGCCGGCAACCGGCGCCTGACGCCAGGTCGCTCCGGCGTCACCGGAGTACTCGATCTTCACCCTCGCCACCGCACCGCCCTTGACCTCGTAAGGCAGGACGGTGACCGGCTTGCGTTCCATCGTGTTGTTCCCGTCCAGCTCCGGCCGGAACGCGACCGTGTGGATCGGAACGCTCGTCCGGTCCGCCGACGACGTGAACGTCACTTCCAGATCGACCCGCGTGGAGAACGGCCACAGCGCCTGTGTGCCGGTCGTGACCAGCTTGTACGACGCCTTACCGGCAGGCAGGTCCGCGACGTCGATGTCGCCGAAGTACGGCGTGGCCCCGATCTCGGTCCCGTCGCGGTACAGCTTCGTACTCGCCGACGTCCTGGTGATGAACCCGGCGTGCCCGTCCGCGTCGGTGAGGCCGTACAGCGCGATGTTCAGCCGGCTCCCCGACCGAGTCGCGGCGTACACCGACGGCACGAACGTGGCCGCGTTCCACCGTTCGGTGTAGGACCGGCCGGCCTTGTACAGCACCGGCTTCCCCTCCAGGCGCCACTTCGGCAACGGGAAGTCCCCGCCGTCCGTGTCCTCCTCGGTCACGCCGGACCAGCCGTACTGCGTGTCGTCGAGGTAGTACCGGATCGTCCGCGGTACGTCGAGGCGGATGACCCGAGCCCAGCCGCCACCACCGTCGGGCATCACCGGGGAGAGCATCTTGAACACCCGGACATCCGCGGTCGCGTTGACCGTGGCGTCCACGGTCGCGAGGTCGGACTGCTTCACCTGCCGGTCGAAGCCGGTGGGGAACTCGCCTGGGAAGTAGTTCGCGATCCCGTACAGGTACGGCGTGTTCGTGAAGAACCCGTCCGCACCCGGCACACCCCACTGGGACGTGACATGCCCGGTCAGTTCGGCCGCGGACAACTGCCGCCCGGCGCTGTACGTGTACATCTTCCCGGACAGGAAACCGCCCGCGGAGTACATGTACGTACCGTCCTTGATCTGGCGGTCGAAGCCGATGTCCGAGTTCGCCTGCTTCGCGTCGGCCTTCGGCACGGACGTGGTGACCGGCTTCGCCTTCCGCGCATCCAGGACGACCGTCTGGTCCGAGGTGAGCTTCACGCTGGGCGCGGCCAGGATGAAGAAGATCCAGTCCTCCGGTCCACGCTCGAACTCCTGGAACTGGTCGACCATGTACTCGCCCTGCGGCAGCCTGAGCGTCACCGTCCCGGTCTCGTCCGGCGAATACATCTCGTGCTTGTCGTTGTCGACGCCGGTGAGCGACATCGGGTAGTCCGGGTCCGGTGCACCGTCGGGCCGGATCAGCTTGACCGTCAGGTTGTACGTCGGACCTTCCTTGTCCACCCCCACCGGTACGACGACCGTCTGACCGCCCCCGGTGGCCGTGATCCGACCGCTGTACAGCCCGTCCGCACCGCCGAGTGCGGTATCCGACGTCGCCTGCACAGACGCCGTACCACCGGCTGGGACGGTCACCGAGTCGGCGCTCAGCTTCAGCGCACCAGCCGGAGCCGTTGCACCGTCAGGCCCGTTCAGCACCGACGTCAGCGACAGCGTGACGGCCGCGTCGCCCAGGTTCCGGAACGTCACGTCGCGCGTGACCGGCTGGTCGTCGGAGTGCGGGTACGCCGCTTTCCCGAACGACACGCCGCCGGGCAGACTCACCACACTCTGCTTGATCGCGGTCGTCAGGTCGATCCGCCCGGCGCCCTGCTGGAACGACGTCTGGCCGGCCGCGACCTTCGCCGAACCCATCAGGGCCGCCTTCAGCTCGGCCGGCGTCCAGGTCGGATGCTCCTGCAGCAGAATCGCGGCAGCGCCGGCGGTGTGCGGCGTCGCCATCGACGTACCGGAAAGCCGCAGGTACTTGTCGCCGACCGGTTCGCCGATCGAGGAGTCCTTCGACTTCGCCGCCACGATGTCCGTGCCCGGCGCGGTCACGTCCGGCTTCAGCGCGCTGTCGCCGACCCGCGGCCCGCGGCTCGACGTCGGGTTGAGCTGATCCTGCTTGGTCACGTTGCCGACCGTCAGCGCCGCGTCCGCGCTGCCGGGCGAGCTGATCGTCCCGTCCCCCGAGCCTTCGTTGCCGGCGGCAATCACGAACAACGTGCCGGACTGCGCCGTCAGCCGGTTCACGGCTTCCTCGACCGGGTCGAGCTCGGGCGTGTCCCGGCCGCCGATGCTGAGGTTGACGATCTTCGCCTTGACGTCGTTCGCGGCCCACTCCATCCCGGCGAGGATCGCGGAGTCCTCGCAACCCCAGACCTCGCAGATCTTGCCGTCGTAGATGCGCGCGTCCGGCGCCACGCCCTTGTAGCGTCCGCCCGACGCGGCGCCGGTGCCGGCGATCGTCGAGGCGACGTGCGTACCGTGGCCGACCAGGTCGTCGGCCGACTCACCGGTGAAGTTCTTCTCCCCGGCGATCTGCGTCGCGAGATCCGGATGGGTCGCGTCGACACCGGTGTCGAGCACCGCGACCGACACGCCCTTGCCGGTGTACCCGGCCTGCCACGCGACCGGTCCGCCGATCTGCGGCACCGACTGGTCCAGCAGCAGCTTCCGCTTGCCGTCCAGCCACAGCTTGCTGAACCCGGCCGAGCTCATGAACGCCTTGGCGTTGCTCTTGCTGACCTTCATCGCCGCGCCGCTGATCGACGGCAACTGCCGCGTGACCCGCGTTCCGGCCGGTACGGCGCGCTTCGCAGTGCCGGCGTACGTCGTCAGCACCGGGATGGTGCTCGTCGACGCGTCGTCGTACCCGTCCTTGACCAGCTCGGTGACATCGAACAGCCGGCGGTCGATCCGCCCGTCCCCGACTGCTTGATAGACGTCGGCCGGGATCACGTAGGCGTGGTCCCGGACCCGGTAGGTGTTGAAGCCGACGTGCTCCCGGCCGGCCGCGGGCTGGACCGTCGTCTTGGTCGCGTCTCCGCCGGCCAGGACCACTCGGTCGCCGGTGATCAGCGTGACGCTGACGTCCTTGCCCCCGGCCGCCCGGGCGGATGGCTGGGCGGACGGCTGGGCGGCCGGTGTCGCACGGGCGGGTGTCATCACCCCGACGGCAAGGCCCGCGACCGCCAGGACGGCGATCGCGGGCATTCCTCTGCGCGTAGCTCTCGAACTCACTGCCTCACCCCAAAAGTCGGTTGTCTGCGCAACTGCTAGAACGCGGCAACCGGTCTCCGGGGTTGCGTCGTCAGCGCATCGCGTACGACCCGATGACCGTCAGGTCCGTGACGTTGCCGGCGCCGTCGACCAGGTGCGACCGCAGCGAGACGTTCTTTCCGGCCGGAGTCGGGAAGATCGCCTTGTACCGGCCGTGGCCGATCGGCGCGACCGCGGCGTTCTTCCAGGTCTTACCGCCGTCACCGGACACCTGGACCGTCAGCTTCCGGATCACCGGCAACCGCTGCCCAGCCTGCGCGTCCACCACGACAGGCAAAACTGTGATCGGCTTGCGCTCGGTGACGTTGTGATCGTCCACCGTGGGCTGGTACCGGATGCCCAGCAGCGGCAGCCTGGTCTCCGCAGACGTGGCGGCCGAACTGAACGTCCACCGCAGATCTGTCCGGGTGGCGAACGGGCTCCTCGACTGCGTCTGCGTCGACACCAGCGTGTACGTCGTCTTTGCCGCAGGCAGCTCGGACGCCTCGACGTACCCGAAGAACGGCGACTCGGCGACGACCTTGCCGTCCTGCATCAGCTTGCTGGACTCGGAGTCGGTGGCGATGAACCCGCCGTTTCCGTCCGCGTCAGCAAGGCCGTAGGCGGACACGAACAGGCCGTTCCCTTGCCGGACCGCCGCGTCCGGCGCCATCGTGAACGCCGCCGCGTTGAACCGTTCGCGGTACGACTTGCCGGCCCGGTACTCCTTCGACGGCGACATGAGCCGGCTGATCGTCTCCGGGAACGGGTTCTCCGGATCCGTGCTCGGGATGATCTCGTCGACCTCGGTCTGCCAGGTGGCCGGCTTGCCGTCGACGTACGCCGTCGTGGTCAGCGGCGCCTTGCCGTACGTGAGGCCTACCGCCCAGCCGCCGTTCATCCCCGGACCGCTGCCGAACACAATCCGCTCGTGCCCCCGGTCGCTCGTGGCGTTGACGGTCTGCTGGAGCGTGGCCTGGTCCTTCGCCTTGACCTTCCGGATGAACCCGGTCTGGAACACGCCGGGGAACGTGTTGACCTGTCCGACGACGTACGGCGAGTTGTTGAACGAGCCGTTCGCGTCCGGCTTCGCCCACTGCGACGTGACATGGCCGGTGAACTGCTCCTGCGGCAACACAGCGGAGCCCACCTGCGCGGTGTAGATCCCGCCGAATCCGAAGGACAAGTTGGCGTAGCTCAGTCCGTACATGCCGTCCGGGGATTTCCGGTCGAATCCGATGTCGGCGAGCGCGGCCTCCGCGCCGGCCTGTGGCACGGTCACCTTCACCGGCTTCGTCGTCCGCGCGTCGAACACCACCGTGGTGTCCCCGGTGAGCTTGATCGACGGCTGTACGAGCCCGTAGCTGACCAGATCGCCGTCCGACTGCTCGACGTACTGGCTGTTCTGCACCAGGTACTCGCCCTTCAGCAACCGCAGCTTGAGCGTGTCGGTGCCGTCGCTGAGGAACTGGAACAGGTTCCGGTCCACCGCGGACAGGACGCCGTCGAACGGGGCCGGCTTTCCGTCCGCACCGATCGCCTTCAGGGTGAGGCTGTAGCTCTCCTTCTCCTTGTCCACACCGATCGCCGACGTGACGCTGACGTCTCCCGCGGTCGCCGTGAGGCGGCCGGAGTACATGCCGTCCGGGCCGGCGTGCTTGGTGTTCGAGGTCGCCTGGACGGTGGCGGTGCCGCCCGCCGGGACGGTGACCGTGGTGGCACTCAGTTTGAGCGCGCCCGCCGGAGCGGGGCTGCCGTCGGGGCCGTTCAACGACGCGGCCAGGTTGAGCGTGACCGGCTGGTCGCTGAGGTTGCGGTACGTCACGGTCCTGGTGACCGGGGCGTCGTCGCCGTGCGGCCAGACCGCCGTACCGAACGAGATGTTGCCGGGCTCGGCGGTCACGGTCTGCTTGATGCCCTTGGCAACATCCACCCGCCCGGCGCCCTGCTCGAACGCGGTCTGGTCAGCGGCCGGCTTGGCCGAGCCCATGAGCGCGCCCTTGAGCTCGGCCGCCTTCCAGTTCGGGTGTTCCTGCGCGAGGATCGCGGCCGACCCGACCACGTGCGGCGTCGCCATCGACGTACCGTCGAGGCGCAGGTAGTCCTCGCCGACCGGCTCGCCGATGATCGAGTCCTTCGCCTTTGCGGCGACGATCGACACACCGGGCGCGCTGATGTCCGGCTTCACGGCGCCGTCGCCGACGCGCGGACCGCGGCTGGAGAAGTCGGCCAACTGGTTCTGCTTGTCGACCGCGCCGACCGTGAGCGCTGCGTCCGCGCTACCCGGCGAGCCGATGGTCCGCTCCCCCGGGCCTTCGTTGCCAGCGGCAATCACGAACAGCGTGCCGGTCTGCGCGGTCAGCCGGTTCACGGCCTCCTCGAGCGGGTCGATGCCCGGGGTGTCGGTGCCACCCAGGCTCAGGTTGACGACCTTGGCCTTGATCTCGGTCGCGGCCCACTCCATGCCGGCCAGGATCGCGGAATCCGGGCAGCTGCCGAAGTCGTCACAGACCTTGCCGTCGTACAGTCGCGCGTCCGGCGCCACACCCTTGTACTTGCCGCTCGACGCGGCCGCCGTTCCGGCGATCGTCGAGGCGACGTGCGTGCCGTGGCCGAAGTGGTCGCCGTCCGGGGAGTCGGTGAAGTTCTTGCCGCCGACAACCTGGGTCGCGAGGTCGGGATGGGATTTGTCGATCCCGGTGTCGAGCACCGCGACCGGGATGCCCTTGCCGGTGTAGCCCGCCTGCCAGGCGGTCGGTGCGCCGATCTGCGGCACCGACTGGTCCAGCGTGACCTTGCGCTTGCCGTCGAGCCAGATCTTGTCGATACCGGCCCCGTCCAGGACCTTCGAGTCCTTGGTGACCTTCAGTGCGGCGCCGTTGATGACGGGCAGCTGACGCGAGACGGTCGCTCCCGGTATCGCGGCTCGCTTCTGGGCCTTGCCGCTGTACGTGACGATCAGCGGCAGCGTGTCGCCGTACCCGTCCTTGATCAGGCCGGTCACGTCGAACAGCCGGCTGTCGAGCTTCCCGCCGGCCAGACGCGCGCTGACGTCGGACGGTACGACGTACAACTGGTCCTTCAGCCGGTACGAGTTGAACGCGATGTCGGTCCGGCCGGTGCCGGGCCGGATCATGGCGCGGGTGGGGTCGCCGCCGCGCAGGGTGACCCGGTCGCCGGTGATCAGCGTGACGCTCTGATCCTTGGGGGCCGGATGGGCTTGGAGGCCGGCAGTTGCTCGCAGGCCGGCTTGTGCTTGGGGGCCGGCTGTTGCCTGGCCCGGGGTAGCGAGCCCGAAGGCAGCGATCAAGGCGACGGCGGCAACGCCGCGGCGCCTCGATCGTGGTGTGGATACCACGATGAGTCCCTCCCGATCGGTTGTCCTCACAGCGGGCCGCACCAGACCACTCACAGAGCGGAGTCATACGGCCACTCACCGATAGATGTCCGGACCCTATCGAATGGTTGCCAGAACCACCTGCCACGGCAGGTTGTTGCCTCGTCACTGTCTGTAAGGGCGTCCAGGATCAGGAAGGCGGGGCAGCCATGGCGTCGGCCTGCCCGGAGGCGGCCAGGGACGCTGCGATGAAGCCCGAGGACTTCAGATTCTCGATCAGGTCGTGCAGGTAGGCGACCGTCTCGGGGCGCTTGGACCTCGTGGTGCCGACTGACTGCTGGATCTGCATGAACCGCTCGTCGATCAGGCGGAGGTCCGGGTTCTCGGCGACGTACCGGGTGATCGGCTGCCGGATGCCGGCCGCCACCTCGAGCCCCTCGTCACGGAACACGTCGACGCCTTCCGCCCCGCGGACCACCGTTGCCTGCTGCAACGTCCTGGTCAGGTAGAGGTCGTACGCCGACCCCTGCTTCACCCCGATCCGCACACCCGGCGCATCCACCTCGGCAACGGTAGTCAGCCCGGACTCGCGCGGTACGGCGTAGACGCCCTCGATCACGACGTACGGCGCCGTGAACGCGACCTCGGCCGCCCGGGCCGGGTCGATCGCGAGAAAACAGAGATCCGCCTGCCCGGTCGTCATCGCCTCGAACGACTTCCGCGCCGCATCGAAACACACCAGCTCCAACGGCAACTCGAGCCGCTTGGCCAGCTCCCGCGCGATGTCGACAGTCACTCCAGCCGGCGCCTCCGGCGTCCCCTGCGCCAGCACCGGATTCCCGAGATTGATCGAGGCCCGCAGAACCCCGCCCGGCGCAAGATCCCCAGCAACAGTCCTCATACGCCGACCCTAGTCCACACCGCAAATGGGGAGCCGATCTCGGCGCTGCACCGTAGTCTTCGGTGAGTGGATCTGAATCTTCTCCAGGATCGGTTCGGCGCTGACGGCGCCGAACCGATCTCGGTCGGTTGCTCCGACGCGACCGTGATCCGGCTCGACCGCGGCCCGGAACGCCTGTACTACAAGGCGGGTCAAGGAGTCGGCGTCGAAGCCGAGCGTTTGGCGTGGCTCTCCGGCACCGGATTTCCCTGCCCGCGCATCGTTGACCAAGGCAACAACTGGCTGCTGACCACGGAGCTGCCCGGCCGCGACTCGTCCCAACCGTGGCCGGCGCGCGACCGTCCCGCCGTCCTCGCGGCGATCGCGTCAGGCCTGCGGGCCCTCGACGATCTGACCGACTGCCCGTTCGCCTCGCCGTTCCCGGGCGCCGGGACCGCCGTGACCCACGGCGACTACGCGGCGCCGAACGTCTTCATCGACCCGGCAACACTGCGCTTCGCCGGCGTCCTGGATCTCAGCCGACTCGGCGCCGGGGACCGGTACGTCGATCTGGCGTTGATGTTCAAGAGCCTGCGCGGCACCCTCAACCCGCAGTACGGCGGACCGCCCGCGGCACGACGCTTCGTCGAGCTGTACGGCGGGGATCCGGACGACCCGCGCATCGAGCACTACATCACCCTCGACGACACCGGCGACTACTTGCCCTGATACGCGCGGCGGTACGCGCTCGGGGTGGTGTGGAGCGCGGCGCGAAATCTTCTGCGCAGATTGGTCGCGGACGAGAGGCCCACCCGGGTGGCGATGGCGTCGACGGAAAGCTCCGTTTCCTCCAGCAGAACACGTGTTCTGGCGATCCGCTGAGCCAGCAACCATTGCCCCGGCGCAGCACCCAACTGCTGCTCGAAGCGCCGTGCGAGGGTCCGCGGCGAGACATTCGCCCGCCGAGCGAGATCGTCGACGGTGATCGGCTTGTCCAGGCGTTCGACGGCCCAGTCCAGCAGGCCTCCCAACGACTCTTTCGGCACCGGCTCCGCCGAACGGTACTGCGTCTGACCACCCTCGCGATGCGGCGGCATCACCATCCGCCCGGCGACCCAGGCGGCGTACGACGCCCCGTGGTCGCGGCGCACCAGGTGCAGACACAGATCGATCCCGGTTCCCGACCCGCCGCTCGTCGCCACATCCCCGTGGTCGACGTACAGCACGTCCGGATCCACTTGGATCGCGGGGAACCGGCGCTGCAGTTCGTCGGCGTACCGCCAATGCGTCGCGACCCGGCGCCCGTCGAGCAGTCCGGTCGCCGCGAGCAGGTAGGCACCTGAGCAGATGCTGACGAGCCGCGCTCCGCGTCGATGGGCACGCGTGAGCGCGCGGAGGACCGCCGGCGTCGGCTCGCGATTGATCGGCAGCCATCCGGGGACGACGATCGTGTCGGCGCGGTCGAGCGCGCGCAGACCGGACGTCACCACCATGTCGAAACCCTCGGTAGTGCTGAGGTCTCCGGGTTGCTCGGTGCAGACACTGAAGCGGTACGGCGGATCGCGGAAGACCGCCGCCGCACACCCGAGCTCGAAGCTGGCCTGCGGCGCGGTCACCAGTGCGACAACGCGATGCATGGCAGAAAAGTACCTGATCGGGACTTTCCTGACACTGGGGAAGAGCCTGTGGACGGCGCGAGGATCGGAGGCATGGAGAACTACGAGTGGGCGTCGGTCGACGACGCACCGGTCCGCGAATTGTTTCCCGGCATCAGATTGCGGCCCCTGTGGTCCGGAGCGGTCGCCAAGGCGTTCGTGCTGCAGATGGATCCGGGATCGAGCTGGAAAGGCATCGACGTACACGATCCCGGACCGGAGGAGGTGTTCGTCGTGGACGGGGTGTTCAACGACGGTGAACGCGACTACCCGGCCGGTTCGTTCATCCACGCCCCGGCCGGGTCGTCGCACGTTCCGCAGTCCACCCAGGGCTGCACCCTGTTCTTGTTCTACCCCGAAGGCTAGTCGCTACTGCGGCTATTCGCTGCTGCGGTTAGTCGGTACTGCGCAGTTCGGTCGGGGCGCCGTGGACGGCGGGGATGCTGCCGAGCTTGCCGGCCTGGAAGTCCTCGAAGGCCTGGATGACCTCGGCGCGAGTGTTCATCACGAACGGACCGGCCATCGCGATCGGCTCGCGGATCGGGCGGCCGCCGATCACGAGTACGTCGAGGTTCGGCTCCGCCTGCGGCTGCGTCGTACTGGCCGCCGTACGAATCGTGTCGCCGGGACCGAAGACCGCCAGCTGACCCTTGCGGATCGGGCGCCGCTCGGAGCCGACCGTGCCCTGACCGGCCAGCACGTAGACGAGCGCGTTGTAGTCCGGCTGCCACGGGAGCACCATCTCCGCACCGGGACTGACCGTGGCGTGGACCAACGTGATCGGGGTGTGGGTCGAACCGGGGCCGTTGTGGCCGTCGACCGAGCCGGCGATCACCCGGATCAGCGAACCGCCGTCCGGTGTGGAGAGCAGCGCGGAGTCGCCGCCGCGGATGTCCTGGTAGCGCGGCGCAGCCCACTTGAGCGCCTTCGGCAGGTTTACCCAGAGCTGGATGCCGTGGAACAGGCCACCACTCATCACCAGGTGCTCCGGCGGTGTCTCGATGTGGAGCAGGCCGCTGCCCGCGGTCATCCACTGGGTGTCGCCGTTGGAGATCACGCCGCCACCGCCGTTGGAGTCCTGGTGTTCCATGATCCCGTCGAGCATGTACGTGACGGTCTCGAAGCCGCGGTGCGGGTGCCACGGCGTGCCCTTCGGCTCGCCCGGCGCGTACTCGACCTCACCCATCTGGTCCATGTGGATGAACGGGTCCAGGTCACGCAGGTCGACGCCCGCGAAGGCCCGCCGTACCGGAAAGCCCTCGCCCTCGTACCCGCTCGGCGCCGACGTCACCGACTTCACCGAACGCTCGTTCACCGGCTCCTGCGCACTGATGCGGGGCAGAACGGTGATGTCACTGACGGTCACGGCGGGCATGGTGTGCTCCTCGCTGATTGGTAGTTCAACAATAAACTATCTCCCCGAACCACGGCAAGAGCCCACGCATTCCCGGCTCACAGCGACCTCCCAGCCGACGCCCAGGGACGCCGAAGACCCACTTGTCATTGTCACCAGTGAAAGCCGTACGCCGAACTGGAGACGATCATGACGACGCTGCTCGACCGACCTGTGAAACCACAACCCCAGCCACCTGCCCGACCACCGGGGAAGCTGCGGCGAGTTGTGCGTGGTCCTGCCGGGCAGACGGCGTACGTCCGGCCGGCAGCGCTGGCGATGCTGGCCGGTACGGCGTTGCTATATCTGTGGAATCTGACGGCCTCGGGGTACGGGAACAGTTTCTACGCCGCCGCGGAGCTGGCCGGGACGCAAAGCTGGAAGGCGTGGCTGTTCGGGTCGCTCGACGCGGGGAACGCGATCACGGTGGACAAGCCGCCCGGCGCACTGTGGGTCGCGACCGCGTTCGCACGGTTGTTCGGGTTCAACAGCTTCACTGTGCTGGCGCCGCAGGCCTTCATGGGGATCGCGGCGGTCGGGCTGCTGTACCTGACCGTGAAGCGCGTCGCCGGTCCGGTCGCGGGGCTGATCGCGGGTAGTGCGCTGGCGTTGACGCCGGTCGCCGTACTGATGTTCCGGTTCAACAATCCGGATGCGTTGCTGGTGCTGCTGATGGTGGCCGCGGCGTACTTCGTCGTACGGTCGCTGGAGAACGCGTCAGGGCGGTGGCTGGCGGTGGCCGGGGTGGCGATCGGGTTCGCGTTCCTGACCAAGATGGGACAGGCGCTGCTGGTGCTGCCGGCGTTCACGCTGGTGTACCTGATTGCGGCGCCGACCTCGTTCCGCCGGCGGTTGCTGCAGCTGCTGGGCGCGCTCGGTGCGCTGATGGTGAGTGCCGGTTGGTACGTGGCGCTCGTCGAGCTCTGGCCTGCGTCGAGCCGTCCCTACATCGGTGGATCGACCAACAACTCGCTGCTCGAACTTGCCCTTGGCTACAACGGGCTCGGGCGGCTGCTGGGTGGTTCGGGGAACGGCGGCGGTGGTGGCGGTGGCACGAACACCGGGTTCGGCGGAAGCACCGGGATCACTCGGATGTTCGGTTCCGCCTTCGGTACCGAGATCTCCTGGTTGTTGCCTGCGGCATTGATCGCGTTGGTCGGTGGGCTGTGGCTGACGCGGCGCGCGCCGCGGACCGACCGGGTCCGGGCCGGGCTGGTGCTGTGGGGCGGTTGGCTGCTCGTGACCGCGGGCGTCTTCAGCTTCATGAGCGGAACGATCCACCCGTACTACGCGGTCGCGCTGGCCCCGGCCATCGGCGGGCTGGTGGGGATGGGCATCTCCGTCGCATGGAAGCAGCGGGAGGCGCCGGCGGCGCGGATCACGCTGGCCGCGATGGTGCTGGCGACAGGCGTGTGGGACTACGTGTTGCTCGGCCGTACGTCGGACTTCGTGCCGTGGGCGAAGTACGTCGTACTCGCGGCTGGTGCGATCGCTGCGCTCCTGGTGCTCGTCGGTCGTCGGGTTCGGCGAGTCCTGCCCGCGGTTGTGTTGGCGGTTGTGGTTTCACTTGGACTCGGAAGCACGGCGTACGCGGTGGCGACGGCGTCGCAGACGCACAACGGCTCGATCCCGACGTCGGGGCCGAGCAGCAGCGCGATGGGCGGCGGCGGTACCCGCGGAGCCGGAGGCCCCGGCGGCACAGGAGTCCCCACCGGCACCCCGCCCGACGGATCCACCGGAACCGGATCGACCGGTTCGACCCGCCCGGGTTCGATGGGCACTGGCACGGCCGGGGCTTCGCAGTCGGGTGGGAGTTCAGGGGGTGGGATGGGTGGCGACGCCTCCGCGAGCAGTGAGCTGACGGCTTTGTTGTCGAAGACCAACACGACCTGGGCCGCCGCAACCAGCGGCTCCCAGTCGGCGGCGTCGCTCGAGCTCGCCACCGGCAAGTCGGTCATCGCAATCGGCGGCTTCAGCGGCACCGACGACGCGCCCACCCTCGCCCAGTTCATGCAGTGGGTGGCCGAAGGCAAGATCTCGTACTACATCGCCGGAGGCCAAGGCGGAGGAGTCGGCGGAGTCGGCGGAGTCGGCGGCCAGAGCACCTCCGCGGCCGGCCAGATCCAGTCCTGGGTCGAGTCGAACTACACGGCGACCACCGTCGGCAGCACCACCGTCTACAAACTGACGAGCTGACCCGGACGCCCAGCCCATCACAATTGCCCGCCTCGGCCGGGCGGCCCGCGTGGCCGCCCGGCCGACCACCACTTGTGATGGCCTGGCGGTCCGGACCCCTGCCACTCACCAACCCACCCCGGGCCGCCCACTCCAGCCGGCGCCACGCCTAGGAACGTCCGACGCGGCGCGGTTGGTGAGTGGCGGCGGTCCGGGTAGGGGGCCGGGTGTGGTACGTGGCAGACTCTGGGGTCGTGACGGCGCAGATTCTGGATGGCAAGGCGACGGCGGCGGCGATCAAGGACGAGTTGAAGGTCCGGGTCGCGAAGCTCGCCGAGCAGGGCGTCGTGCCCGGGCTCGGCACGATCCTGGTGGGTGACGACCCGGGCAGCCGGGCGTACGTGGCGGGCAAGCACCGCGACTGCGCGGCGGTCGGGATCTCCTCGATCCAGGTCGAGCTGCCGGACACCGCGACCCAGGACGAGATCGCCGCGAAGGTGCAGGAGCTCAACGACAACCCGGAATGCACCGGGTTCATCGTCCAACTCCCGCTCCCCAAGCACGTCGACACGAACACGATCCTCGGCCTGATCGACCCCGCCAAGGACGCGGACGGCCTGCACCCGGTCAGCCTCGGCAAGCTCGTCCTCGGCCAGGACGGCCCGCTGCCGTGCACCCCGAAGGGCTGCGTGGAGATCCTCCGGCGCTACGACGTACCGATCGCCGGCGCGCACGTGGTCGTCGTCGGCCGCGGCGTGACCGCGGGGCGGCCAATGGGGCTGCTGTTCACCCGGCGCAGCGAGAACGCGACCGTGACGCAGTGCCACACCGGCACGAAGGACCTCGCCGCCGTCGTGCGGACCGGCGACATCGTGATCGCCGCCGCGGGGTCGGCCGGCCTGATCACCGCCGACATGGTGAAGCCCGGCGCCGTCCTCCTCGACGTCGGCACCAGCCGGAACGCCGAGGGCAAGATCGTCGGCGACATCGAGACCGCGGCCCGCGAGCAGGCCGCCTGGATCGCGCCGATGCCCGGCGGTATCGGCCCGATGACCCGCGCGATGCTCCTCACCAACGTGGTGGAAGCCGCCGAATCGAGCCTCCCCCAGTGACCTCGGGCGGTACGGCGTACGCGGCCGAGCTGGGTGTGGCGTGCTGATGGCGGGTGAGGCCCAGCGCCGGAGCCAATGGCCCCTGGGGTTGACGCTGCTGGTGGCACTTGCGGGCTTGGTCGTGCTGTGGTTCTACGACTGGCGCAACGGCGTCTTCATCTTCGCCGGCGCACTGGGCCTCGCCGGACTCCTCCGAGTAACCCTCTCCGACACAGCCGCAGGCCTCCTCCACGTCCGCAACCGCATGTTCGACACCACCTTCCTCCTCCTCACAGCCGCCGCCATAGCAGTACTCGCCCTCATCGTCCCCAGCTGACAACTCAGCTGCGGACGGCCCACCGCATGGGCATAATCAGGCGGATGGTGACTGTTCGTCCTGCCGGCGCTGATGACGGTCCGACGGTTGCGCGGATCTATGTCGATTCGTGGAACGAGGGGTTCGGGGAGTTGATGCCGGCCGCGGTGCTGGATGGCGGGCGGATCGCGCGGTGGTCGGAAACGCTTGCTGGTGGCAACTGGTGGGTGGCCGAGGTGGACGGGACCGTCGCCGGGTTCGTGGGGATCGGCGCGAGCCGTGATCCGATCGACCCTGAACTGGGCGAGCTCGACACGATCGCCGTCGACTCGCCGTACTGGCGTCAAGGCGTCGGCACCGCCCTCATGCACGAGGCTCTCGAGCACCTGGCAGCACAGTACGACGAAGCGATTGTGTGGACGCTGGCGAACTATCCCCAGGGGCAGAAGTTCTACACAAAGACAGGGTGGACGCTGAGCGGATCGACCCGCGACGACGGCCGGCAGGTGTCGTACCGCCGCCGGTTCAGGTAGTCAGTCCGGGCTGACCCCGAACAGCTGCTCCAGCAGGGTCGCGGTGGTCCAGGTGGCCACCTCTTCGCTTGTCCAGCCGAGATCGCGGGTGAACTGGTTGTAGAGCTGCGGCCCTAGGACGACGAGCAGGATGTCGCGGGCCCGAGTGTCGGACAGGCCTTCGCGCAGTGGGTGCTTGCCGGTGAGGAAGGCGAGCGCGCGCTCATACCCCGCTCGCCGCAGCCCGTCGTTGTACTCATAGCTCTTCCGCGCGTTCTCATCGCCGAGAACCGTCCACACCAACGGCGCGGCCCGCTCGAACCCTGCGGACCCACCACTGGCCGGCGCGCTGGGCCGCCCTGCCGCTGATCTTCGGCGCCTTCCAACTGCTGATCGTCACGCCGGCCATCTTCGTCACCGGTTTCACCAGCTTCACCACCTACGTGGCAATCGCCCTGGCCGACCTTCTGATCGCCGCCATCGGCGTCCGCCTGCTGACCACCGAATGAACGTCCGCCCGGATCGAGATCCGGGCGAACGTTTTGACTCAGTGGAAGAAGTGGCGGGTTCCGGTGAAGTACATGGTGATGCCGGCCTTGGTGGCGGCTGCGATGGCGGCTTCGTCGCGGATGGAGCCGCCGGGCTGGACTACTGCCTTGACGCCGCCTCCGATGAGGACCTCGAGGCCGTCGGGGAAGGGGAAGAAGGCGTCGGAGGCGGCGACGGAGCCGGCGGCTCGGTCGCCGGCGCGGGAGACGGCCAGCCGGCAGGAGTCGACGCGGTTGACCTGGCCCATGCCGACGCCGACCGAGGCACCGTCGGCGGCGAGCAGGATCGCGTTGGACTTGACCGCACGGCACGCCTTCCACGCGAAGGCGAGATCGGCGAGCACCTCGTCCGAGGCGGCCTCGCCGGCGGCGAGGGTCCACGCGGACGGATCGTCACCGGAAGCCTGGAAGCGGTCGCGGTGCTGCAGCAGCAGGCCGCCGCTGATCGCGCGCCACTCGACCGTCTCGTCCGCGGACACGGCCGGCGCCACGAGCAGCCGGATGTTCTTCTTCGCCTGCAGGATCTCGACGGCGCCGTCCTCGAACGCAGGCGCCACCAGCACCTCGGTGAAGATCTCCGCGACCTGCTTGGCGAGGTCCACCGACACCGGGCGGTTCGTCGCGATCACACCGCCGTACGCCGACACCGGGTCGCACTCGTGCGCACGCCGGTGGGCCTCCGCGATGTCCTTGCCGACGGCGATCCCGCACGGGTTCGCGTGCTTGATGATCGCGACCGCCGGCTCGCTGAAGTCATAGGCGGTACGCCGGGCCGCGTCGGCGTCGACGTAGTTGTTGTACGACATCTCCTTGCCGTGCAGCTGCTCCGCCGCGGCCAGCCCGCCCCGTCCGTTCAGGTACAGCGCGGCCGGCTGATGCGGGTTCTCGCCGTACCGCAGGACGGCGGACTTCTCCCACGAAGCGCCCACCCACGCAGGGAAGCCGGACCCCTCGCTCGAGTCGGTGAGCACGTTGCCCATCCAGGACGCGACCGCGATGTCGTAGTCCGCCGTGTGCACGAACGCTGCCGCCGCCAGCTGCTTCCGCTCCTCGAGCGAGAACCCACCCTCGCCCAAAACGCTGTACAGCAAGGAGTACTGGGCAGGCGAGGTAACGACCGCGACGTTCGCGTGGTTCTTCGCCGCGCCGCGCACCATCGACGGCCCGCCGATGTCGATCTGCTCGATGCACTCGTCGACCGACGCGCCGGAGGCGACCGTCTCGGTGAACGGGTACAGGTTGCTGACCAGCAGGTCGAACGGCTCGACCCGCATCTCCTGCAATTGCTCGACGTGATCGGGCTTCCGCAGGTCGGCGAGCAGGCCGGCGTGCACGAGAGGGTGCAGGGTCTTGACCCGCCCGTCGAGGCACTCCGGGAACCCGGTCAGCTCCTCGACCTTGGTCACCGGAACCCCGGCCGCCGCGATCCGCGCCGCGGTGGAACCGGTCGACACCAGTTGGACACCGGCGGCGTGCAGCGCGGAAGCGAGCTCCTCCAGGCCGGTCTTGTCGTACACGCTGATCAGCGCGCGGCGAATCGGCCTGCGGTCGGTGCTCACTTCAGTCGAACCTTTCGTCCAGTGATGGTCCAGCCCTCCCGGACCAGGCGGCCGACCCACTCCACCAACTGGCGGCGTTCGACGTCCTTGATCCGTTCGGTCAGGGCTTCTTCGGTGTCGTCGTCGAGAACAGGTACGACGACCTGCGCGATGATCGGCCCGGTGTCGACGCCGCCGTCCACGAAGAACAGCGTCGCCCCGGCGACCTTCACGCCGTACTCCAGCGCGTCCCGGGGTCCGTGGATCCCGGGGAAGGCCGGCAGCAGCGCGTTGTGGGTGTTGATGTAGCGGTCGCCGAAGGACTCCAGGAAGTCCTCACCGACCAGCTTCAGGAAGCCCGCGGACACGACCAGATCAGGCTTGTACTGCGCGACGGACGCGGTCAGCGCACGATCCCAGTCGGCGCGTGACGGGTACTCCTTCACCTTGTGCACGAAGGTCGGCACACCGGCGGCCGCGGCGCGATCCAGGCCGGCGATCCCGTCCCGGTCGGCGCCGACGGCGACGACCTGAGCACCGTACGCCGGGTCCGCGCACGCGTCCAGCAATGCCTGCAGGTTCGACCCCGACCCCGACACGAGCACGACGAGGCGTGCCTGCCCTGAGTCGACCGCAGCGGCATCAGCAGAAGTCACGGCCGGAAGCCTATCGCTCGGCGTCGGTCTCCCTGTCAGCCGGGCGGCGGGACGAGACGACAGCGGCCGTGATCGCTGCCCCGATCGCCATCCCCGCGGCAAGTACGCCGGCCGCCGGCAACGCCGCCGGAACTCCGACCGCGGACATCCGCCCGGGCCCCGCCGATCCGCCCGACAGCGCCAGCAGCGCGAACACGATGACGCCCGCGACGAGCGCCGCCATCGCACCGCGCAGCGCGAACGCATCCCATCCCAGCGCGTCAGCGTCCCGCTCCGCGAGCCCCCGCCGTACGACCACCAGACCTGCGACCGCACCGGCGACCAGCGGCACGACGGCCGTCAGCACCAGCAGGTACGACGGGGTGGCGCCGTCGGCAGGTACCGCCGCCAGCAGCGGGAGCGCGGGCAGGTTTCCCACGTCCACACCCGTCGGCGCGATCGTCGTACCGACCCCCAACTGGAACCCGGGCCCGGCGAGGAACGCGACGACGTACAGCACCATGTTCGGCACGAGCATCAGGCAGATCGCGAACAGCACGACCGACCCGATCACGCCGGCGTCCAGAAGTTCGAGCATCCCGGTGATCCGGGAGAAGTGGATCGCGAGCAGTACGCCGTACAACAGCGAGGCCATCGCGATCACGGTCAGGACCGCGGCCAGCGCGGCGGGTACGGTGTCTCGCAGACCGGCCGGTGTGGCGTCCGCGAGATCCTCGGCCGCTCCGGACTCGACCGCGATGCCCGCAAGCCCGGCCACCAGCGCCAGCGAGAACGCGCCCAGGAACGCGCCCAGTGGCGACACTTTGAGCGAGCCCTCTGCCGTGAGCAACGCCACGACGAGCGCGCCGAGGCCGTAGACGAGCGCGAACGCCCCGGCCAGCGCGATCAGGTCCCGGGTCCGGTCGGCCGCGCTGGACCGGGCCGCCGACCTGCCTCCGCGGTACAGGCACCAGGCGAAGAACAGCGTCAGGCCGAGCGGCGCGACGCTGATCCGGCCGGTGCCGATCGTGCTGCTGCCAATGGTGACGGCGGCCTTGTGCGCGATCAGCCAAGCGGACGCTCCGGCCCGGACCGCGCCGGAGGCGCCGCCGAACGTCGCGCCCAGCCAGCCGATGACGGCGACCGCGGCGCAGGTGAGCAGACCCGTCAGCAGGCACGCTCCGGCTGAGATCACGGCCGACACGATCAACGGCTTGGTCTGGGCGGCGATCTCCGACGTGGGCGCAGCGCTCGTCTCGCCGTCCCGGGCCCCGGAGCGGCTCAGCATGTCGGTCATCTGACTCCCATGGTCTCCCCGCGCACGGACGCCACTCGTCCTGACACGCCGGATGTGGGAGACTTCAGCCCGCTTACTCACGCTCAGTTCATAGCTGTTCGCCTGTTGGTAGCTGAGTGGGAGCAGCGTGGGTTCACCCGGTACTGTCGGGTGGAATCAGTCAGGAGGACGAGCTTTGGCCGGTTCCCACCGTGCATCACGCGGCGGCGGTCGCGCCGCTGCCCGGGAGGCGCGCCGCCTGAAGGCGCGCAAGCGGAACCAGACGATCGCAGCAGGCGTCGCGGTCGTGGTGCTGGTCGGCGGCGGCGGTGTCGCCGCACTGAACGCGTTCGGCGGCGACAAAGAGCCCGGCGCGAAGGCCGGCAACGGCCCGACGGACGACAAGCCGACCAATTCCGACGTACTCGCCGACGAGAAGGCGCTGCTGGACGCCGCGAGCGCGAAGACGCTCGGCGCCACCGGCACCTGGGCGGTCACCAAGACCGCGGACGGCGACTCGGCCCCGGACAGCGCGTTCGCCTGCCAGTCACAGCGGTTCGCCGACCCGTCCGGCCTGCGGACCTGGGTCCGCACCCTGCAGAACTCGGCCACCAAGGACACGGCGGTGCAGTACGTCGATGTCTCGAACGACAAGGCCACCGCCGCGAAGACCTACACCACGGTCGTGCACTGGCTCAGCCAGTGCACGACACCGCAGACGCGGTTGTCGGCCGGTTACGTGACCACCGGCGTCGGCGAGCGGGGTGTGATCGCGGTGTTCGGGCAGGTCCCGGGCGCGAAGACGAAGTACAAGACCGTCGCGGTCAGCCTCGTCGGGCAGGCGACCATGGTCGTCGAGCACGACACGATGGCGACCACGCCGCCCCGGCCGGACACGGTGCTGGCCACCGCGAGCGCCGCGGCGAAGAAGATCTGCGCCCAGACTGGCGGCTGCGCGACGGGGGCGCCGATGGCGAAACCCGCCCTGCTGCCGAACACCGACGCCCCGGGCTTCATGGCGTCGGTCGACCTGCCGCTGCTGGACGAGATCGACAAACCGTGGGTGAGCGCCGCCGCGACGAGCATCGACGGCACCGGCTGCGAGAAGCTCGGCCTCAAGAAGGCGAAGGCGACGAAGTACGGCACGGTCACCTACGTGACGCCGGAGGCGAAGGTGCCGACCGAGTTCGGGCTCGACGACACGGTGATCAAGTTCCCCACCGCGACCGCTGCCGCGAGTTACGTCAGCCAGATCAAGAAGAACGTCGACGCCTGCGAGAAGAACGTCTCGAACGCGAAGGTCGAGTCGACCGGCACGGTGAAGACCAACACGATGACGGGCAAGAGCTGGAAGGCGACGTACGACACCGGCGACGGGAAGAAGTTCGTCTACCGGATCGGGATCGCCGGATCCGGGACCCGGGCGGTCTACGTGCTGTTCCCGGTGCTGAAGGAGCTGGACATCACCGACGCGGCGTTCAACGAGACGCTGGCCCGCGCGGCCGACCGCTCCGCCGCCTACCAGTAGAAAGCGGGACCCACCCCGTCAGGGGCAGGTCCCGCTGCACAGCTGCGGCAGTTACTTGCTCAGGCCCTGCATGATCTCGCGCATCAGGTTGGCGGTCTCCGACGGCGTCTTGCCGACCTTCACGCCGACGGCCTCGAGGGCCTCCTTCTTCGCGGCCGCAGTGCCGGACGAGCCGGACACGATCGCGCCGGCGTGGCCCATGGTCTTGCCCTCCGGCGCGGTGAAGCCGGCGACATACCCGACGACCGGCTTGGTCACGTTCTCCTTGATGAACGCAGCCGCCCGCTCCTCGGCGTCACCGCCGATCTCACCGATCATCACGATCGCGTCGGTGTCCGGGTCGTCCTGGAACGCCCGCAGCGCGTCGATGTGCGTGGTCCCGATGATCGGGTCACCGCCGATGCCGATCGCGGTCGAGAACCCGAAGTCCTGCAGCTCGTACATCATCTGGTAGGTCAGCGTGCCGGACTTCGACACCAGACCGATCCGGCCCTGGCCGGCGATGCTGGCCGGGATGATGCCCGCGTTCGACTCCCCCGGGGTGATGATGCCGGGGCAGTTCGGCCCGATGATCCGGGTCGTGCCGGACGCCTGCGCGGCGGCGAAGAACTCGGCGGTGTCGTGCACCGGCACGCCCTCGGTGATCACCACGACCAGCGGCACCGCGGCCTCGACGGCCTCCAGTACGGCGTCCTTGGTGAACTTCGGCGGGACGAAGATGACCGACACGTTCGCGCCGGTCTCCTTGACCGCGTCGGCGACCGTGCCGAACACCGGCACCGCCTTGCCGTCGAAGTCCTGGCTCTGACCCGCCTTGCGCGGGTTCACGCCGCCGACGATGTTGGTGCCGGAGGCAAGCATCCGGGTGGTGTGCTTGGTGCCCTCGGAGCCGGTCATGCCCTGGACGATGACCTTGCTGTCCTTGGTCAGGAAGATAGACATTGTTCGGCGATCCCTTACTTCGCAGCCAGCTCGGCGGCGCGCTTGGCGGCGCCGTCCATCGTGTCGACCCGCTCCAGACCGGCCAGGCCGGCCTCGTCGAGGATCCGGCGGCCCTCCTCGGCGTTGTTGCCGTCCAGCCGGACGACCAGCGGCTTGGTGACGGCCTCGCCGCGGCTCGACAGCAGCTCGAACGCCTGCACGATGCCGTTCGCGACCGCGTCACAGGCGGTGATGCCGCCGAAGACGTTCACGAACACGCTCTGCACCTGCGGGTCGGAGATGATGATCTCCAGGCCGTTGGCCATCACCTCGGCGCTCGCGCCGCCGCCGATGTCCAGGAAGTTCGCGGGCTTGACGCCACCGAACTCCTCACCGGCGTACGCGACGACGTCCAGGGTGCTCATGACCAGACCCGCGCCGTTGCCGATGATGCCGACCGAGCCGTCCAGCTTCACGTAGTTCAGGCCCTTGGCCTTGGCCGCCGCCTCCAGCGGGTCGGCCGCCGAGACGTCCTCGAACTCGGCGTGGTCCGGGTGCCGGAAGTCCGCGTTCTCGTCCAGCGTGACCTTGCCGTCCAGCGCCTCGACGTTGCCGTCCTCGAGCTTGACCAGCGGGTTCACCTCGACCAGCGAGGCGTCCTCGGCGATGAACACGTCGTACAGCTTGACGATCTCCGGTACGACGGCGTCGATCACGTCGGCCGGGTACTTCGCGGCGACCGCGATCTCCCGCGCCTTCGCCTCGTCGACACCGGTCGCCGGGTCGATCGAGATCTTCGCGACCGCGTCCGGGTTGGTGTGCGCGACCTCCTCGATCTCCATGCCGCCGGCGGCGGAGGCGATGCAGAGGTAGTTGCGGTTGGCCCGGTCGATCAGGAACGAGAAGTAGTACTCCTCGCCGATCGCCGCGGCCGGGACGATGTTCAGGATCTTGACGACGTGACCCTTGATGTCCAGCCCGAGGATCTCGCGGGCCCTCTCCTCGGCCTCGTCCGGGTTCGAGGCCAGCTTGACGCCGCCGGCCTTGCCGCGGCCGCCGGTCTTGACCTGGGCCTTCACGACCACCCGGCCGCCGATCTTCTCGGCCGCCGCGCGGGCTTCCTCCGGAGTCGTGACAACCGCACCCACGGTCGTCCGCACTCCGTGCTTGGCGAAGACCGTCTTCGCCTGGAATTCCATCAGATCCACGAGTGTGGTCCCTCTCTCGCCTGTACGGGGCTTCTGACAGTAGCCACCCTCGTGCCGGCAGCAACAGGCGGGGTCCCGGCTGAGACGACCGTCACAGCCTCTTCCGGGCCTCATGTCAGGCTAGACCGCATGACCGATCCTGAGATCAGACCAGCTGACGACTGGTGGCGTAGCGCCGTCGTCTACCAGGTGTATCCGCGCTCGTTCGCCGACGCCGACGGGGACGGGACCGGCGACGTGAACGGGATCCGCGCCCGGCTGCCGTACCTCGCAGAGCTCGGCGTCGACGCGATCTGGATCAGCCCCTGGTACCCGTCCCCGCTGCTCGACGGCGGGTACGACGTCGCCGACTACCGCGACATCAACCCGGAGTTCGGCACCCTCGCCGACGCGGACGCGCTGATCACCGAGGCGCACGCACTGGGCCTGCGGATCCTGATCGACCTGGTGCCGAACCACTGCTCCTGGGACCACCCGTGGTTCAAGGCCGCGCTGGCGGCGGGCAAGGGTTCTCCGGAGCGGGATCTGTTCTGGTTCCGGGACTCCGAGGACGGCCTGCCGCCGACCAACTGGCCGGCCGCGTTCGGCGGCGGCGCGTGGCAGCAGATTGACGACGGGCAGTGGTACCTGCACCTGTTCGACATCTCCCAGCCGGACTGGAACTGGGACAACCCGAAGGTGGTCGAGGAGTTCGATTCGATCCTGCGGTTCTGGTTCGACCGCGGCGTCGACGGATTCCGGATCGACGTCGCCGACTCGATGGCGAAGGACCCGGCGTTGCCCGACGTACCGCTGCACAACGGGAAGCCGACGCGCGAGAAGTACGTCGGGAACCCGTTCTACGACCAGCCCGGAGTGCACACCATCCACCAGCGCTGGCGCGCGATCGCCGACGAGTACGCCGATACGCCGCAGGGACCCCGGGTCTTCGTGGCGGAGGCGTGGCTGTCGCCGGCCGAGCGGCTGGCGCAGTACGTGCGGCCCAACGAACTGCATTCGGCGTTCAACTTCGACGCCCTGCGCGCGGCGTGGGACGCGAAGGAGCTGCGTGAGGTCATCGACCACACCACCGACAACCTGTGGGCGGTCGGGGCGCCGGCGACGTGGGTGCTGAGCAACCACGACACGATCCGGCACCGCACGCGGTACGGGCGCGACCGGAAGGACGCCCTGGAAGGCGCAGGCGTCGTACCGACCGATCTGGAGCTCGGGCTGCGCCGAGCGCGGGCGGCCGCGCTACTGGAACTGGCGCTGCCCGGTGGCGCGTACATCTACCAGGGCGACGAGCTCGGGCTGCCCGAGGTGGAGGACCTGCCCGAGGACGTGCTCGACGATCCCACCTGGGAGCGCTCCGGGCACACCGTCCGCGGCCGCGACGGCTGCCGGGTCCCCATCCCGTGGTCCGGCTCCGAACCGCCGTACGGCTTCAGTGCTATTCGCAAACCCGCCCCACCACCCAATAGGCCCGGGTCCGGGCAGCCCTGGCTCCCGCAGCCGGCCGACTGGGCCGGTCTGACCGCCGAGGCCCAGGCATCTGATCCGAGCAGCCACCTCAACCTCTACAAGCAGGCGCTCCGCATCCGGCGTGAGCACCCGGCACTGGGCGAGGGCCGGCTGAAGTGGGACCAGGACGCGCCCGACGGCGTCCTCTCGTTCACCCGCGACCCCGGCTTCCGTTGCGTGGTGAACCTGAGCAGCAGTCCGGTCGCCCTCCCCGAGCACCAGAAGGTCGTGCTGAGCAGCGAGCCGCTGCCGAACGGCGAGCTTCCCACCGACGTCACCGTCTGGCTCGAGGTGTAGCCGACGCACGAGGGCCGGGACCTTCGCGGTCCCGGCCCTCGGCTGTCAGCTAGCGGTAGCGCTCACGGTCGCGGCGGTCCCTGTCTTCACGGTCCCTCCGGTCCCGGTCTTCGCGGTCGCGGCGGTCCCGGTCCTCGCGGTCCCGCCGGTCCCGATCCTCCCGGTCCCGGCGATCACGCTCTCGCCGGTCCCGCCAGTTCACTTCACGCCACCTGCCGTGAGGCCGGCGACGATACGGCGCTGGAACAGCAGTACGGCGATCACGAGCGGGATCGTGACCACCACACCGGCGGCCATCTGGCTGCCGAACGGTTGGTCGCGACCCGATGTACCCGTGAAGCCGGTGATGACGACGTTCGCCGTCTGGATCGACTTCTTGTTCACCATGCTCAAGGCGATCAGATACTCGTTCCAGGCCGCGATGAACGTGATGATCGCCGTGGTGAACACCCCGGGTGCGGCCAACGGGATGATGACCTTGCGGAACGCCTGCGCCGGAGTGCAGCCGTCCACCATCGCCGCCTGTTCGAGCTCGCGTGGCATCTGCCGGAAGAAAGCGGTCAGGTTCCACACCGCCAGCGGCAGCGCGAACGACAAGCTCGGCACGATCATCGACTGGTAGGTGTTGATCCAGTTGATGTCGCTGAACAACTTCTTCAGCGGGATCACCAGCGAGATGCCGGGGAACATCGAGGTCGTGATGATGATCGCCAGCACGACGTTCTTGAACTTGAAGTCCAGCCGCGCCAGCGTATACGCCGCCACCATGCCGATGACGAGGGTCAGGATCGTCACGGTGCCGGCCACGATCAGGCTGTTCAGCAGGCCCCGGCCGAAGCCGGTGCCGGCCTTGAACACGTCGGTGAAGTTCGTGATCGACCAACGCTTGGGGAGGATCGAGTTGTCGAACTGGTCGGTCGGCCGGCGCAGCGCCGACACGATCATCCAGTAGAACGGCAACAGGCAGTAGAGCACGATCACCAGGAGGCCGACCAGCGGCAGCCATCGCCGGTACCACGGTGCCTCGGCCGCCTTGACGTCGATGATCTTGGGAGCCTTCTCAGCTACAGCCATCACGCACCTCCGTGGCCGGCGGTCGCGCTCGCCGACACCGATCCGGTCGTCACGGCCTCCGCCTGCTTACGCCCTCGGCGGCCGTTGCCGTTCTTCTTCGACGTCTTCTGCCGGGCCTCGCCGATCACGTCGGCGCCCAGCACCTTCACGAACACGTACGCGACCACTGCCACGTAGATGAACAGCAGCGTCGCGTACGCCGCCGCAGGTCCGTACCGGTTCTGGTTCGATTCGAGGTAGGCCAGGATCGACAGCGTCTCGACCGACGACTTGTTCGGCCCGACCAGCACGAACGGCAGGTCGAAGATCCGCAGTGTGTCGAGGATGCGGAACAGCACCGCGACCAGCAGCGCCGGCTTCACCAGCGGCATCGTGATCCGGACGAAGGTCTGCACCGGACTGGCCCCGTCGACCTTCGCGGCCTCGTAGACCTCGTCCGGGATGGTCTGCAGACCGGCCAGGACGAGCAGGCCGATGAACGGTGCGGTCTTCCAGGTGTCGGCGATGATCACCGAGAGCACCGACTGCCAGCCCTCGGTGGACCACAGGATCTGGGTGCCGAGGATCGCGTTCGCGATGCCGTCGGCCTGGAAGATCCACTTCCAGAGCAGCGCCGAGACCACGGTCGGGATCGCCCAGGGAACCAGGATGCTGGCCCGGACGAGACCGCGGCCCTTGAACGCCTTGTGCATCACCAGGGCCATCGCCACACCCAGGACGGTCTCCAGGACCACACAGGTGACGGTGAAGAACGTGGTGTTGTAGAAAGCGTTCCAGAATCGGTCGGCGGTCTCACCCTTGAAGATCGCCGCGAAGTTGTCCCATCCGACGAACTCGGATCCCTGGACCACGAACCCGTTCGCGTCGATCCGCTGGCCGCTCTGGTACAGCGACTCGCGCAGCGCCGACAGGATCGGGTACAGGACCACCAGGACCAGCACGATCAGCGTCGGCGACAACAGCAGCGCAGCCAGCCGGCCGGTGCCCTCGTTGAACGAGCTGCGGCGCCCGGGCTTCTTGGTAACTTCCGGCGTCGGTCGCGGTGCGACCGGGGCGGATGTAGTCACCTCTGCCTCCTTTTCTCTGCCCGCCTCCAGCGGGCATCGACGGGCCGGGGCCGGCACGCAGCGGTGAAGCTACGCGCCGGCCCCGCCGCTTCGGTCATTGCGTGATGAGCGTGCCCAGCTTGGTCTGCAGCTGGCTGAGCGCGTCCTTTGGTTGCGTGGTCCCGGTGAGCGCGCCGTACGCCGCTTCCTGGATCGCGGTGGTGACGTCGCCGTACTTGACGACCTTCGGCCGCGACTTCGCGCCCTCGATCGACGCCTTCAGCGGCGCCAGGTACGGGAACTGCTTGTTCAGGGTCGGGTCGTCGTACAGCGAGGCCCAGGTCGGCGCCTGCGACGTCTTCTCGACGTTCGCCTTCTGGCGCTCCTCGCTGGACATGAACTTGATGAAGTCCGCCGCGGTCGCCTTGTTCTTGGCGAACTCGGAGATGGCGTAGTTGTGACCACCGAGGGTGGACACGCCCGGACCCTTCAGACCCGGCAGCGGTGCGACCGCGAACTTGCCGGCGATCTTCGACGATCCGTCGGTCTTGTTCGCCAGCGCGTACACGTACGGCCAGTTGCGGTGGAAGAGCAGGTTGCCCTCCTGGAACGCCCGGCGGCCTTCCTCTTCCTTGTAGGTGATGGCGGCCTTCGGGATGAAGCCCGTCTTGAAGCCCTGGACCAGTGCGGTCAGACCGGCCAGCGCCTCCGGAGTGTCGACGTTCGGCTTGCCGTCGTCACCGACGACGACCCCACCGGCACCGTTGACTGCCTCGGAGAAGTTCACCGTCAGGCCTTCGTACTTCTCGAACTGACCCGAGTAGCAGCCGATGTTCTTGCCCTCCGGCAGCGCCTTCACCTTCTGGCAAGCGGTGACCATCTCCTCCCAGGTCTTGGGTGGCTGTACGCCGGCCTTGTCGAGCAGGTCCTTGCGGTAGTACAGCAGCCCGCCGTCCGACGTCACCGGGACGGCGTACAGCTTGTCGCGGTACTTCGCGGTGTCCACCGTCGACGGCAGCAACTTGCCGAGGTCCGGGAACTGGCTCGCGGGCAGCTCGGTGACCCAGCGGTTGGCGGCGAACTCGGCGGTCCAGACGACGTCGAGGTTCAGCACGCTGAAGGCGTCGGACTTGATCTGGGCGTTCTGGATCATCTGCGCCCGCTGCTGGTCGGCCGACTCCGGCAACTCGGTCACGGTGACCTTCTCGTCCGGGTGCTGCGCGTTCCACGCGTTGACCTGGTTCGTCAGGTTCCCGGAGGTGTCCTTGCCGGTGGCGAAGTTGATCGGACCGCGGCCCTCGAGCGCTCCCCCGTTCGAGCTGCCGCCCCCGGCGCTGCTTCCGTTGTCACCGCCACCACACGCGGTCGCCAGCAGCGCCAGGCTGCTTGCGACGGCCACGAAGGCCACGCGGCGTGTGTGTGATCGTTCAAACCTCATCGTTTACCTGCCCTCTCCCGATGGGACATCGCTTGGGTCCTGCGGCGGCCGATCGCAATCCCCCACCACGCTGCGATCCGCCATGTCCGGACAGTAACCGAGATCGGGTTCGATGTGTTCTGAGCCACACGAGTTCCGTCCCGGCGGTCTCTGAACCGGACAGCCGCATGGCTGTATGCGACCGCGTTTGGGAAGCCCGCACAACCGGGCATTTCCTAACGATTCGGTATTACCGGTTAGTAACCTTACTGAACCGGGCAAGACCGTTCAGAACGACTCCGCGCAGTCGTCATCACGCTCCGGAGCGGATTCGCGACTCCGGTAGCCGACTGCGGATCAGAACACGGAGCTTCAGGCCGGGGACGCCGACGCGTCGCCGACGTGGCCGCGGACCCACTCGACGATCTCGGTGGTCGTCGCGCCCGGGGTGAAGATCTTGTGTACGCCGAGTTCGGCCAGCGGCTGCAGGTCGGCGTCCGGGATGATGCCGCCGCCGAACACCACGATGTCCTCGGCGTCCCGCTCGGTCAGCAGCTCGCGGACCCGCTTGAACAGCGTCATGTGCGCGCCGGACAGCACCGACAGCCCGATCGCGTCGGCGTCCTCGGCGATCGCGGTCTCGACGATCTGCTCCGGGGTCTGGTGCAGCCCGGTGTAGATGACCTCCATGCCGGCGTCCCGCAGGGCACGGGCGACGACCTTGGCGCCACGGTCGTGACCGTCCAGACCGGGCTTGGCGACGACAACGCGCAACGGGCTCGTAGCAGACATGTGGGCAGGCTAACCCGCTGCGTTCCTCACGGATAAGACACGGCGGCGTGTGTTCGCCCACACGCCGAACGGGAACCGGTTACCGTTGAAAGTGATCGGACCACCGGGGGGTCTGGTTTGGTGAGGAGGCGCGCATGGGCTCCTGGCAGGACGAGGTCCGCGGCGCACTGGACGGACTCGCGTACGGCGCCCGCTCCGCACTCTCGCCCAGCGTGCTGCACGGCGCGGCGGTCGAGCTCGGCTGGCTGACCACGCACCTCGCGATGTATCCGCTCGGTCTGGTCGGCGGCGCTCCCGCACTACCCGCGCGACTGAACCTGACCGGCCTCGGCCCGGCGCAGCGCGGCCTGCTGGTCAGCGACATCCAGGCCGCCGGTACGCCGATCCTGCTCGCGCACGGGATCATCGACAACCACACGGTCTTCGCGATGATGCGCCGGCACCTGGTACGGCGCGGATTCAGCAGCATCCACACGTTCTCGTACTCACCGCTGACGCTGGACGTACGCCGTACAGCGGAACGGATGGGCCGCGAGATCGAGGCGATCTGCGAGGCGTCCGGATCCGACCGGATCCACGTCATCGGGCACAGCCTCGGCGGGCTGATCGCGCGGTACTACATCCAGCGCCTGGGCGGCGACGCCCGCGTGCACACCTGCGTGACGCTGGGGACGCCGCACCAGGGCACGGCCGCGGCCAAGCTGCTGCCGTGGCCGCTGGTGAAGCAGGTCCGGCCCGACAGCGACCTGATGGCGGAGCTGGACGAGCCGGCGCCGGACTGCCGGACCCGGTTCGTCGCGTTCTACAGCGACGTCGACCAGTTGATCGTGCCGCAGCGCCGGGCCCGGATCAGGCACCCCGATCTGGTGACGAGCAACGTCCGGGTCCACGGCGTGGGCCACCTGTCCTTGCCGTTCCACGGCGAGGTCGTGCACCGCATCACCGGCGTACTGGCCCACCTGGACGAAGAGCCCAGAACTGCCTGATCAGGAAGCCTTCTCGGCGATTCGGGCGGATGCACGTGCAGCGGCTCATGCAAAAGTTTCGTGAAGGACACGCGGAAAAGTGGGTGGCGGGGTTTGTCACCCCGTGACCCTTCCGTTATGGTCTGTGAGTCCTCCCGGGGAATAAACCCCCCGAGAGGAGGAGAGAGCTTCCCTTCGCTCTTCCCTAGCCCCTCCCCTGTGACCGAAAGGCCACGTTGTGTCCCAGCACCGTGCCGCGGGAGACCGCGTCACGCCCGGCAACGCTGCGCGAAAACCCGGCGCAGGACGTCACAGTGCCAAGCATCGCGTCGCCAGGCGTAACACCCCCACCAGCTCCCAGATCGTCGGTTTGACCGCGGCGCTCGCCGCAGCAGCCGGAGCTGTCGGCTTCAGCCACAGCTCGCTGGCGTCACCGACCCAGGCGAACTCCGCGGTGAACCTCGCCGCGCTCAGCCTGGACAGTGGGCAGCAGCTGTCCGGTATCACCACGGCACGTATCCAGGCGCGCCAGCTCGCCACCCGTGACTCCTCCCGGGTCCAGCTGGCCGACACGACGAAGAAGCAGTCCGCCGCCGCGAAGCTGGCCCAGGCCCGCGCCGCGAAGCTGAACGCCACCCAGGCCCTCACCGCGAAGCGCGCGAGTGCGCTGGCCGCCGCGAAGGCCAAGACCGAGGCCGCCGAGCAGAAGCTCCGCGAGTCCGCGACCCGCTGCGAGATGATGATCTCCGGCTATCACATCACCGCGACGTTCGGGCAGGGCGGCAGCCGCTGGGCCCGCAACCACACCGGCACCGACTTCGCCGCCCCGATGGGCACCCGGATCGGCGCCGTGATGAAGGGCGTCGTGATCTTCGCCGACTGGGCCGGCCCGTACGGCCGTCAGGTCCAGGTCCGGCACGAGGACGGCACCGTCACCTGGTACAACCACATGTCGAAGTTCAGCGTGTCGGTCGGCGAGACCGTGTACGCCGGTGACCAGGTCGGCGCGGTCGGGATGACCGGTAACACCACCGGCCCGCACCTGCACTTCGAGGTCCGGCCGGGCGGCGGCGAGCCGATCAACCCGATGCCGTGGCTGCGCGACCACTGCGGTCTGAACCCGTAATTCCCGCGCACCGCGACACCACCTCTGACTAAGCTGCGGCGCATGCGTCCGGCTGCTGGCGAGGTTCTGCACTTCTCCGAGGATCCGACCATCGAGATCTTCCGGCCGCACGTCGCGAAGACGGCGCGGCAGGCCACGGCGTACGTCTGGGCCGTCGGCCACGACCGCGCGCCGGACTACTGGTTCCCGCGCCAGTGCCCACGAGCGATGGCCTGGATCGGACCGAACACCACTCCTGAGGACCGCGACCGGATCATCGGCGCCGGCTCCGGCTCCCGCGTCCACGCCGTCGAGTACGGCTGGCTGGACGCGATGCGCTCCGTCGAGCTGTACGCCTACCGCCTCCCCGCCGACGCCTTCGTCGAGCACGACGCCGCCGTTGTCGCGACCACCGACGTACGACCTCTGGATACGCCGGAGCGGGTCCGTGATCTGTTCGCGCTGCACGAGGAGGCCGGGATCCAGTTGCGGGTCCTGCAGCGGCTGCACGACTTCTGGGCCGCGGTCACCGCGAGCACCCTCGAGTGGAGCGGCATCCGGCTCCGGAACGCCAAGCCATGACGTACGGCGAGATCGGCGAAACGGCCTGGGGCTGGGTCATGGACCAGGTCCGGTGGGACGACGACGGCCCGTGGATCCCCGAGTTCGCCGGCGACGAGCAGCCGATCGAGGAGGAGCGCGACGGGCTGCACAACGGCATCGCCGGGCTCGCCCACGCGCTCGCCGAGATCCGCCTGACCCGGCAGTGGACGGCTGCCGAGCAGGACCTGGCCGCCGCGATCGCGGACCGCCTCCGGAGGACGATCCCGACGACGACGACCACCACCTTCTTCGGGGGACTGGTCAGCTCGATCGGAGCGCTCACCGCCCTCGACCAGCCGGGCACGAGCGCCGCGCTGGAACGTCTTCAGGCGTGGGCGACCGAGGACGGCTGGCCCGAGAGCTTCCTCGCCCAGCCGAGGTACGCGCCGGGCGCGGTCGCCAACGACGTCACCCTCGGAACCGGCGCGATCCTGCTCGGCGCATTGTGGGCGACCCGGAGCGGTGACGACGCCTCGGCGCTCGCCAACCAGGCCGCGGACCTGCTGCTCGGCGAACAGGAGAAGACACCGGCCGGGGTCAACTGGCAGTTCGTGTCCCGCCGGTTCCGCACCGACGAGCCGACCGAGATGCCGAACTTCTCGCACGGTCTCGCGGGCATCGCGGCGGTGCTCGCGGTGGCCGGCGTGGAACTCGGGCGGCCTGAGCTCGTCGACGTGGCGCGGCGCGGGGCCGAGCACCTGGTGACGCTCGGGATCAACGACGACAAAGGCTTTCGGGTGCCGCGGGTGATTCCGTGGGCGGAGCGGCACGGCGACGAGTACACGTTCAACTGGTGCCACGGCGGTGCCGGGACCGCGTCGACGTTCAGTGCGCTCGAGTACGCCGACGTACCGCAGATCGCCGGTGAGACGCCGCAGACCTGGCGTCGCCGGTGTTTGGACAGCGTCCGGTACTCCGGCATCCCCGAGCGGCTCCATCCGGGGTTCTGGGACAACGACGGCCGCTGCTGCGGTACGGCGGGGGTCGGCGACGCGTTCCTCGACGCGTGGCACCGCGACGGCGAGGACCAGGACCTGGAGTTCGCCGTACGGATGGGCGACACGCTGCTCGACCACGCCTATCCGGAGGGCTACTGGCGGTTCGTCGAGCACCGCAACGAGGATCCGCTGCTACGGCCGGGCGTCGGCTGGATGCAGGGCGCTGCCGGGATCGCGGCGTACCTGTTCAGGCTGCAGCGCGTGCTCGGCGGCGATCAGCGGGTCGTCGAGCGGATGGAGAACTGGTTCAACCGGCGTTAACGCTGCCAGACCTCGGCGGTCGTGAGGAACGCGGACGAGCCGGGCTTGTCCGGTGAGCCGTCGACCTGAACGAAACCGGGCACCGAGGCGCCGCCGATCGAGACCGTCGCGGTGCGGACCGGGGCGATCACCAGGCTGAGGCTGTGGTTGCCGTCGGCAAGCTGGAAGTTGTCGGTCGCGAACAACCGCCGGTCCAGGACGCCGCTCATCTCGATCTGGATGTCCGCGGCCTTCGCGCTCAAGCCGTCGGCCAGGTTCATCGAGACCTGGACCAGGTCCCGTTCGACGGCCGGCTCGTGCCACGGCAGGCCCTGGACCTCGAGGAACGACCGGACGAAGTACTGCTCCAGCCAGGAGGCGAGATCGACGTCCTCGGACACCACGCGGACGATCCCGTCGAACCACAGCACCACCGCCGTACCGGAGCCGCGGATCGACCAGTCGACCATCCAGATCGACGCGTACGCCGTCACCTTGCCGTGCTCGTCGAACAGCCGGAGGCCAGGATTCGCTCCCGCCAGGATGATCCGGCGGTGACTGGCCGACGACTTGGACATGAGCGGATGCGCTTCCGGGAGGGGCCGAAGATCCTTGATTGTCTCAATCTCCGGGTCAGATGCAACGCATACCCCCACAAAGCTTCAGCTGGATCTGCTCACGGCCGCCACGGATGGGCCCGCTCGGCGGCGGCGACCGGGTCGTCGGGCCACACGATCGGGTGGGTTGCGACGCCTGCGCGGCCCGGCAAGGCCCGCGCCGAAGCGACTGCCGCCAGCAGGGCCTCGGCGGTCACCGCCGGGGAGTAACGCTGCGTGATCCAGTCCCGCGCCGCACCGCGAACGGGATCCTCCGCCGGCACGTCGACCAGCTCCAGCGCCTGATCCGCGAGCAGATGCGGCCGCGCGTCGTCGATCCGCCAGGTGCCCGGCGCCTCGAACAGCTCCTCGCCGCCACCGGCGGGATACCCGACGACCAGGCAACCGGCGGCGAGCGCCTCCGCGACCGGCAGGCCGAAGCCTTCGGAAATCCCCAGTGCGACGAACACGGACGTCCGGCCGAGCGCCTCGACCACCTGGCTCTCGCTGAGCTCCGCGAGCACGGCCAGCTGCACTCCGTCGGCTCGCGGGTCGTTCCGGAGCAGCCGTTCCAGCACCGACGCCTCGAGCGGACGACGCCGCGGCATCCAGGCGATCTGGCGGGCGCGTGCCGGTCCGGGCTTGAACAGCTCCGTGTCGATCGGATTGGGCACCAGGCGGACCGGGAGCTCGGGGTGCAGCCGGCCGAGCACGTCGTGGCTCTCCTGCGACACGGCCCAGACCTCCGGCGCCGGGTCCCAGCCCGGGTACCCGGCGGTGTCGCGCCACGACCAGAACGTCAGGAAGTGGTTCTGGTTGAAGATCACCTTCCGCACACCGGGCGCGGGGTCCACCCCCGGCAGCAGGTACAGCTCCGGTACGACGAGCAGATCGTCGGCGTCCAGCTCGAGCTGGTCGTTCCCGAGGATCGGCGCTGTCGTCTCGAACCACGGCAGCCGGTATCCCGGCGTACGGAACCACAGGGCGGCGTCGATCCCCGCAGCTCGCAGCAGCTCGACGTGGTGGGCCTGGACCCGGATCCCACCGCCGGGAGAGTCGGGCTCCTTCACCGCATAGATCACCCGCCCGCCAGCAGGCAGACTCAAGCCTTCTCCACCGGCGCGTACGCCCCTTTCACCTTCTTCAGATCTTTTCAACAGGCGCGTAGCGCAGGAGGAGTCGCTTCACACCTTCGGAGCCGAAATCTATGTCGGCCTGGGCCTGCTGACCCTCGCCGCGGACCACCACGACGGTGCCCATCCCGAAGCTGTCGTGCACCACCCGGTCGCCCGGGTTCAGGCTGATCACGGGCTTGTCGGACGCCGTTCTGCGGGCCGGCTCGTACCGGCTCGGGATCCCGCTGCCGCGGGTCGTCCCGGTGCCGGACCAGCGGGTGATCGCGGACTCGTCGCGACGCCAGTCGAGCAGCTCGGCCGGGATCTCCTCCAGGAAGCGCGACGGCGGGTTGTGCTGCGGAGCGCCGTACGCCGAACGCACTGCGGCCCGGGAGATCGCCAGTCGTTGCCGCGCCCGCGTGATGCCGACGTACGCGAGCCGGCGCTCTTCCTCGAGCTCCTTCAGGTCGGTCAGCGACCGGGAGTGCGGGAAGACGCCGTCCTCCATGCCGGTCAGGAACACCACCGGGAACTCCAGGCCCTTCGCGGTGTGCAAAGTCATCAGCGTGACCACGCCGCCGTCGTCGGCCGCGTCCGGGATCTGGTCGGCGTCGGCGACCAGCGCGACCCGCTCCAGGAACGCCTGCAGGTCGGCGGCCTCGCCGGCGGCGGTCCGCTCCTCGACGAACTCGCGCGCCACCGAGATGAACTCGTCCAGGTTCTCCAGGCGGGTCTCGTCCTGCGGGTCCGGGGACTTCTGCAGGGTCTCGTAGTACCCGGAGCGGTGCAGGGCGACGTCGAGGATGTCGTCCGGCGGAGCGCCCGAGTCGACCATCGCGGTCAACTCGTCGAGGATGTCGACGAACGCCTGGACCGCGTTCACCGAGCGCGACGCCATCGCCGGCGCGTCCTCGGCCCGGCGCATCGCCTGCGCGAACGAGATCCGGTCACGCTGGGCGAGCGCCTCGATCGCGGCCTCGGCCCGGTCGCCGATCCCGCGCTTCGGCTCGTTCATGATCCGGCGCAGCGAGACGGTGTCCTCGGGATTCACCAGGACCCGCAGGTACGCGAGCGCGTCGCGGACCTCCTTGCGCTCGTAGAACCGGACGCCGCCGACCACCTTGTACGGATGGCCGGTCCGGATGAAGACTTCCTCGAACACCCGGGACTGCGCGTTGGTCCGGTAGAACACCGCGACGTCGGACGGCTTCACTCCGTCGGCGTCGGTGAGCCGGTCGATCTCGTCGGCGACGAACTGCGCCTCGTCGTGCTCGTTGTCCGCGACGTACACCGCGATCTGCTCGCCCTGGCCCTGGTCGGACCAGAGGTTCTTCGCCTTGCGGCCCTCGTTCCGGCTGATCACCGCGTTGGCCGCGGTCAGGATCGTCTGGGTGGAGCGGTAGTTCTGCTCGAGCAGGATCGTCTCGGCGCCGGTGAAGTCCTCCTCGAACGCGAGGATGTTGCGGATCGTCGCCCCGCGGAACGCGTAGATCGACTGGTCGGAGTCGCCCACCACCATCAGCTCGGCCGGCGGCGCCGTCGGGCCGTTGTAGTTGGGCTCGTCCTCGCCGCAGAGCTCGCGGATCAGCGTGTACTGCGCGTGGTTCGTGTCCTGGTACTCGTCGACGAGCACATGACGGAACCGGCGCCGGTAGTACTCACGGACCTCGGGGAAGGCCTGCAGCAGGTTGACCGTGGTCATCAGCAGGTCGTCGAAGTCGAGGGCGTTCGCCTGGGCGAGGCGCTCCTGGTAGATCCGGTAGCACTCGGCGTAGGTCTGCTCGAGGTGGTTCTCCGCCTTCGCGGCCGAGGTCTCGTGGTCGATCAGCTCGTTCTTCTGGGTGCTGATCCAGTTCAGCACGGCGCGCGGGTTGTACCGCTTGACGTCCAGGTCGAGCTCGCGGCAGACCAGCGTCATCAGCCGGCGCGAGTCGGTGTCGTCGTAGATCGAGAACGTCGAGTTGATCCCGAACCGCTTGATGTCGCGGCGGAGGATCCGCACACAGGACGAGTGGAACGTCGAGACCCACATCAGCTTCGCCCGCGGGCCGACCAGGTCCACCACCCGCTCGCGCATCTCCGCGGCGGCCTTGTTGGTGAACGTGATCGCCAGGATCGAGCCGGGGTGCGCGTCGCGGGCCGCCAGCAGGTAGGCGATCCGGCGGGTCAGCACCCGCGTCTTGCCCGACCCGGCACCGGCCACCACCAGCAACGGCTTGCCGGCATGCACCACGGCAGCGCGCTGCTGCGGGTTCAACCCCTCGAGCAGCGCATCCGGGTCGGCCCGAGACGTCTTCGACTCCTCCAGCGGCACCGGAAGCTCATCAGGCGAGAACAAAGTGGTCATCACCCAACACCTTAGGCGGTCCCCCAGACACTTTCCGAAAACGGGTTCGAACTGCGCGTCCTGGACTGCGAGGATCACCCCCATGGACGCCTCGGAGCTGCGATACGACGACCTGGTGGACCGGATCGAGGTCCTCTACAACGACCACCGCTACCGCGCGGCCGCGGACCTGCTCGAGGCGGAGAGCGACGGGCTGGAGGTGTGGTCGGCCGAACTCGCCCATTTGAAGGCCTGCCTGCTCGGCGCGGGCGGAGACGCCGATGGAGCGCTGCGGGCGTTGCGGGAGGCGAGTGCGACGGGTGCGTGGTGGGCGCCGGAGATCCTGATGGGGGACGACGACCTCGCCGGGTTGCGCGGACGGTCCGAGTTCGAGGAGTTGGTCGCTGTGTCGGGGGCTCGGGTTGCCGACGATCCGGTTCCGGCGCTGGTCGACGTGCCCGATCGGCCGGTGGGGGTGGTGGTTGCGTTGCACGGCGCCGGGCAGACGGCGGCGCACGCGCGAGCGGACTGGGGTGGGGTGCTGGAGCTCGGCTACGCGCTGGTTTGCGTGCAGTCGTCGCGGCGGATGTCGCCGATGTACCGGACGTGGCCGGATCCCGAGCAGGCACGCGCGGACATTGCCCGTGCGCTGGACGAGTTGCCCGCCGAGGTCGGCGGCTTGCCGGTGATTGCGGCCGGGTTCTCGGCGGGTGGGCGGGTGGCTCTCGACTGGGCGCTCACGGGTCGGCCGGCGGCCGTTGCCGGGGTGCTCGCGTTGGCGCCGGCGTTGCGGGAGCTTCCGGCCTCCGCGGACGGGAAGTTGTCGCCGGCAACGATCTGGATCGGGACCGACGACGAGCTCCTCGAGGTCGTGGACGGTGGGGCCGAACAGCTCACCCGGTTCGGGTGCAGGATCGAGCGGCTGCCGGGGCTCGGGCACACGTTCCCGGCCGGCTTCGACGAGTTGCTGGCCGGCGTTCTCTAGGACTGCTGGCGGGTCAGGTGCAGGACCACCGGGGTGGTGGCGCCGAGCCAGTGCATCTTGGCGTTGTGGTCGTCGTACGACGTGATGCGTAGGCCGGGGACGCCTTCGATGGTGCCCTCGTAGTCCTTCGCGGCGAGATGGGCGACGACGTCGGCCAGTTCGGGGCCGTCCATCCACTCGATGCGGGCGAGGTCGGGGCGCGCCTGCCACATGTCGACCCAGCCGGCCGGATCCTCGCTGAACAACGTCGTACGCAAGATCATCGACACCGCGCCGAGCAGCGTCGCGGCCGGGGTGGCCGTCAGTTCCAGGAGCCTGCGCTCCTGCTCGGACAGGTCGTCTGCCACCAGGTAGCTCGAATTCACCCGCAGGAGATTGCCACATCATCAGCTTTGCTGTGAGCAGACTTGCCGTCAGCAGAAAAGCTGGGACGGCGCCGCTCGCCCGGTCAGTGTGGATGACATGGCAGAAGACATGAAACCGCCGCTGTTCAACGAGACGGCCCGGCAGCGGCTGCTCGGGCAACGGATCGTCGTTCTGGACAGAGTCCTCGACGACGACCTCGGCACCCTCCTGGCCGCCCAGATCATGACCCTGGCGGCCGAGGACCCGGACGCCGACATCGCGTTCTGGATCCACTCGCCCGGCGGCTCGGTGCCGTCGATGCTGGCGATCCGGGACGTGATGCGGATGGTGCCGTGCGACGTGTCGACGCTGGCGATCGGGCTGGCCTGCAGCGCGGGGCAGTTCCTGCTGTCGGCCGGTACGCCAGGGAAGCGCTACGCGTTGCGGCACGCCCGCGTCCTGATGCACCAGGGCTCGGCCGGTATCGGCGGGTCCGCGGTCGAGATCGAGATCCAGGCCAACGACCTGCGGCACATCCGCGACACCGTACTCGGGCTGATCGCCGAGGACACCGGGCAGCCGTTCGACGTCGTGCACGAGGACTCGCGGCACGACCACTGGTACACCGCCGAGCAGGCCCGCGAGTACGGCTTCATCGACCACATCGTCGAGTCCTTCGACCAGGTCATGCCCAGGAGGGCCGCAGCATGAGCAGCTACACGATTCCGAACGTGATCGCCCAGCACCCGCGTGGTGAGCGGATCATGGACGTCTACTCGCATCTGCTGACCGAGCGCGTCATCTACCTCGGCACGGGCATCGACTCCGGCGTCGCGAACGCGATCATCGCGCAGCTGCTGCACCTGGAGACGGACAATCCCGAGGCGGAGATCAACCTCTACATCAATTGCGAGGGCGGCGACATGTCCGCGATGCTCGCGATCTACGACACGATGCAGTACATCCAGTCGCCGGTCGCGACGTACGGCGTCGGGCAGGCGATCTCCGCCGGTGCGGTGCTGCTGGCGGCCGGTACGGCGGGGCGTCGGGCGCTCCTGCCACACGCGCGCGTCGTCCTGCACCAACCGGCAGGCCGTGGTCAGGGCACGATCCCCGACCTGATCCTGCAGGCGGACGAGGTGGTGCGGGTCCGCGGTCAGGTCGAGGAGATTCTGGCCCGGCACACCGGCCAGACGATCGAGCGGCTGCGGCAGGACACCGATCGCGACCACGTGCTGACCGCGGCCGGCGCCAAGGAGTACGGCATCGTCGACCACGTGATCAGCGCGCGGACCCCGGTTCCGGTGCTCACCTAAGCCCGTCTAGTCGGCGGCCTCGAGCACCTTGTCGGCGACGGCGGCGTGGTGGAGGAGGTCGGGCTGCGGGCGGCCGACCCGGTTGGTCAGGTACGCGTACGCGATCCTGCGATCCGGGTCGGCCCAGCCGATACAACAGTTGCTGCCGTTGTGGCCGAACGTCCGTTTGCCGCTCAGGGAGCCCATCGACGACACGGCACCCTCCATCCACCGCGGTCCGCCGAGCTGGAAGCCCTGGGACCACCGGACCGGCGCCCGCGCCACCGGGTCGTACTCGCCCTCGCTCGTCGGCTCGAGCGCGACCGCGAGCGTCTCCGGCCGGAGTAGACGGCCGTCCAGCAACGCCTGATAGAAGACCGTCAGATCCAGCGCGGTCGTCGACATCCCGGCAGCCGGTACGACGGCCTCGCGCGTACTGCGGCGGTTCACGACGGACTGGATGAACGGCCCGAGCGGACCGGACGCACGGATCGGCACGTGCCGGCCCCAGAGCTCGTCGGGCAGACCGAGGTACGTGTCCTCGACACCCAGCGGCTCGAGGACGTTACGACGTACCAGCTCGTCGTACGGCGTCCCGCTGCAGCGCCGCACGACCTCGGCGAGGATGAATCCGAACGCGAGCGGGCTGTACGCGACGGTCCCGATCGGCCAGCGCGGCCTGGCCTCCTCGATCCGGCGCAGCGCGCGGTCCCAGTCGGTCATCGCGCGGAGCTCGCCGACGTACGAGCCCGCGTTCGACAGGCCGGACCGGTGCCGCAGGACCTCGCGGACGGTGATCTCGCGTTTGCCGTTGCGCGCGAACTCCGGCCAGTACGCAGCGACCGCGTCGTCGAGATGCAGCCGCCCGGATTCGACGAGTTGATGGACCACGATCGCGACGTACGGCTTGCTTGCGGAGAAGAGCCAGAACAACGCGTTCGGTGAACACCCGAAGGAGCGGTCGACCACCGTCACGCCGTCCCGGACGACGCACAACTGCGCGACCCCGCCACGTGCCTCGATCAGCCCGATCGCCTCCGCGAGACGGTCCGGGTCGAAACCGGCGTCCTGGGGGTCGCAGACCCCACCGAACTCCATGAGTCCACTGTGCCCGCCCGGGCAAACAGTTACTGTCTGTTGGTGACTGTTCCTGAGGCGAATCCACGACCGGACAGCGAGATCGAGCGGGCGCTGGTCGTGATGGCGCACCCCGACGACATCGACTTCGGCGGCGCCGGCACGGTCGCACTGTGGACCAAGGCCGGAATCGAGGTGCACTACTGCATCGTCACCGACGGGCAGGCCGGCGGCTTCGAGCCGGATCGGGACCGTGCCGAGATTCCCGCCGTACGGCGGGCTGAGCAGACCACGGCCGCACAGCACGTCGGCGTCGAGAACCTGCATTTCCTCGGGTACGTCGACGGATCGGTCGAGCCGACACCCGCGTTGGTCCGCGACATCAGCCGAGTGATCCGGACTGTTCGGCCGCAGCGCCTGCTCACTCAGTCGCCGGAGCGCGTCTGGTCGCGGCTCGAGGTGTCACACCCAGACCATCTGGCCGCGGCGGAGGCTGCCGTCCGGGCGTTCTACCCGGCGGCCGGCAACCCCTACGCGTACTCCGACCTGGCCGAGGAGGCGTGGGACGTCGGCGAGCTCTGGATGATGGACCACCCGGAGATCAACCACTACGTCGACGTCACCGACACCTTCGACCAGAAGCTGGCCGCGCTGCTGTCGCACACCAGCCAGCACCGGGACCCCGACGGCCTTCGCACGGGGATCACCGCCGCCTTCGCCGCTGTCGCCGTCGAAGCCGGCTTCCCGCCGAACCACTACGCCGAGTCGTTCACTGTCGTCCGCCTGTAGGTTCTGTCTGGTGGTCCAGCGCCGTAGCGAGGAGGTGCTCGGTGCGGTGGCTCGGCGTGCGGGGGCGAAGGTCTCGATGCGGAGCATCGTGGCCTTTGCACCCGTGCGGCGAGGTGCCGTGCCGAGTGCCCCGCAGTAGGCGATGGACCACCAGACAGAACCTATATCAGTTTGCCTGCGGGCAGGTGCGACCTGGATGGTGCAGCCATGACGATTTCTTATGACGTGACCGGGGACGGCCCGGATCTGCTGCTCGTGCACGCGGGCGTGGCCGATGCCCGGATGTGGGCCCGGCAGGTGGAAGAGCTGAAGTCGAGCCATCGAGTGATCACGCTCGACCTGCGCGGGTACGGCGAGACGCCGGTGGAGGCGGGCGCCAAGTACTCCGACGCGGGCGACGTACTCGCGGTACTCGACGCGGTCGGCTCCAGTGCGGTGACGGCGGTCGGCGCGTCGTACGGCGGGTACGTCGTACAGCAGGCCGCGAGCCGGGCGCCCGAGCGGTTCGACCGTCTCGTACTGATCTGTGCGCCGACCGACAACGTGGAGCCGGACGACGAGCTCCGAGCGTTGTGGGGCGAGGAGAACAAGCTGCTCGAGGCCGGCGATGTCGACGGCGCGACCGACCTCACCGTACGGCGCTGGATCGGTCCGGACGCCGACGACGAAGCCCGCGAACTGCTCCGCGCGATGCAGAAGCGCGCGTACGAGCTGCAGCTCGCCGCCGGGGACGACCTCGTCAACGAGGAGTACGCCGTCGAGCCCGAGAAGATCGGCGCGCCGGTGCGATTGATCACCGGCGCGCACGACTTCAAGTTCTTCACCGACAGCGCGGACTACCTGGCGGAGCGCCTACCGAACCCGGAGCGCATCCACCTCCCGTGGGCCGGCCACCTGCCGACCCTCGAGAGGCCTGCCGAAGCATTAAGCCTGATCGGCTAGGGCGCCCATCGGGTCCCAGGCGGGGAGGACGATCGGGGCCTCGTCCAGGCGGGCCTGCAGGTCGGCCGGCAGCGCGGACCGGCGTACGGCGACCTCGAAGACGTGCTCGCCGAACCACGAGTCGTTCATGGTCCAGAAGCCGCTGTCGGCCTTCTCGTCACCCCAGCTGTTCTCGACCCGCCAGCGGCGCGGCTTGCCGTCCACCACGTCGACGCCGGTGAACAGCATCGCGTGCGTCATCAGCGTCTCGTGGTGCACCAGCCGCTCGGCCTTGTCCAGCGTGAACTCGGTGTCGTACACGGCGCCGTAGTCGTACAGTTTGGCGTCCCAGAAGCCGAGGTCGGCGTTCATCTGCTTGCCGACGTCGCAACCGAACCAGACCGGCTCGCCGCCGACGATCGCGTCCTGGGTGAGCTGCTTCATCAGGTCGATCTCGACGTTCAGGTACACCACCGGCGGGGCGTCGATGACGTTGCCGAGGAAGTCGACGGTGAAGGTCCGGCCCACCGGGCTGGTCTCCCGCGGGTCGTGCACGAGACAGACGTACTCGTCGACGGGCAACTGCACGTACGCCGCCGCGAACTCGGTCGGCGTGGTCCAGCCGTCACGGTGGAAGCCCTTGTCGCTGTCCTTCCACTGCCACAGGAACTTCTGCGGCGGCGTACCGAGGTGGATGCTCAGCACCCGGTGCACGGTGGTCAGGATCTCGCG
The DNA here is from genome assembly GCF_004362255.1 of Kribbella sp. VKM Ac-2571. Taxonomy (NCBI): domain Bacteria; kingdom Bacillati; phylum Actinomycetota; class Actinomycetes; order Propionibacteriales; family Kribbellaceae; genus Kribbella; species Kribbella sp. VKM Ac-2571. Next base: position 210,915 of record NZ_SNWS01000004.1, on the reverse strand, counting down.
CTTGCGGTCGCGGCGGGCGTCGTCGGTGTCGAGTGCCCGCAGGTCGCGCGCACCCTGGCGGAGCAGCTTGCGGAGGGCGTCGTTGAGCTGCGCGGTCGCGGACGAGCTCTCGGTCTCCGGCATCGCCGACTTCGGCACCAGGCCGTGCTTGCGGACCAGCGCGACGAACATGTTCCACTGGCCGCCGTCACCGATCGGGTCCGACAGCAGGTGCGCGACGGTCCGGTCGTCGGCGTCCCGCTCGGAGGTCTCGATGATCGCCTCGAGGAAGAAGTTCGAACGCTCGAACTTGTCCCAGAACAGCAAATAGTTCTGGGAGAACTCGAAGTCCTTGACCCCGAGCTTCTCGGCCGCGCCGACGCGGAGCAGGTTCAGCCCGGCGAACAGCCAGCACCGACCGCTCTTCTTCTGATTGGTGACCTTCCAGTCGTCGAGCAGATGGGACACCGAGTGGTCCATCGACGTGACGACCTGGCGATCCAGGGCAATGCTGTTGACCGGCGTCTGCGTGACGGCGTTCTGCATCACCCGGTACTGCGGGTTCGACGCGAACTCCTTCTCGAAGAGCGCGAGCTGATCGGCTGTGAGATTCCGCTCCATAAGAGTCGACGGTATAACAGCCGCCAAGCCCGGACCGAAGGAACGGAGTGGCGAATCGATGCCCTGGCCGAAACGCGCCACCGCGGACACCCTGCGCTACGCTAGTTGAAAACGACATTCAACAAAGGAGGCCGTCATGGCCCGACGCCCGGCACCGACCGGCACGCGCAAGCCGAAGCAGAACCCACTGGACCGCGACGGCATCACCTTCATCGACTACAAGGACACCGCACTGCTGCGCAAGTTCATCTCCGACCGCGGCAAGATCCGCTCCCGCCGCGTCACCGGCCTGTCCGTCCAGCAACAGAAACAGGTGGCCCGAGCCATCAAGAACGCCCGCGAAATGGCCCTTCTCCCCTACACGTCGTCCGGCCGGTAACCCTCCCATGCGGCCGTCAACCGGCTGATACTTGGGGAATGTCGATCATGGATCTGCCCGAGTTCGAGCGGGCGCAGCTGCATGCGATCGACGTACTGCGTGGCGGTGGGGCTGTCGTCGTGACCAGGCCCAGTCCGATGACGTACGGCGTGGTGGCCCGCGACGCGCGTGCGGTGAATGTCCTGAAAGGCCGTCCCGTCGACCAGCCGGTCGGGATCTCGGTCCACCTGGAGGCCGCGCACGATCAGCTGTTCCGGTGCCTCGACCTGGGGACCGACACCCTCGCCGCGGTCGACTTCGCACTCGCCGAGCGAATCTCCGTCCTGGCGCCGATCCGGCCGGACCCGACGATGCCCGAGTGGCTGACGCCGGCCATCAAGGACGGCTGGGTGCTGTTCTTCGACGGCGCCTGGGGTGAGCTGCCGTTCCTGTGGCCGAGCTTTCCCTTCCTGTACGGAAGCAGCGCCAATCGGACCGGCGAAGCACCGGCCACTTCAGCAGGCGAAGCCCGTGCGCAGTTTCCGCCCGGCACCGTGATCATCGACGCCGACGACCGACGTACGCCGGCTGCCGCCTACGGAGCCAGCACGATCGTCCGGGTAGAGCCGGACGGTCGGATGTCCCTGCATCGATCGGGGGTCCAGGACCAAGAGGCCGGTGGGGCCGACGTACTCCTGGACCGACTGCGTGACTTCAGATCCGCGATCGGCGTACTGGACGGATCGATCAGAATGCCGCTGGGCAAGACCTATCTGTCGACCGCGGTGGTTGAGGACGGCGAAGCCACACAGCTGCTGCCGAACACGCGGATCCGGCTCCAGTTCGCGCGACAGCCGAACAAGAACGAAGAGGGGCCGCAGGTGTTGGACAGCGTGAGAGCGCACGTCGGGTGCAACAGCCTGGGCGCCGCCGTCGGGGCCGGCGAACTGCTGACTCATGGGAGCCTGTCGGTCCCCGGACTCGGCGGCACCCAGGTGGGCTGCCCATCGCCGCTTCGGGAACAGGAGGAATGGTTCAAGACGTTCCTGATGAGCAAACCCTCCTGGCGGCTGAACGACGACGAGCTCATCCTCGCCTCAGGCGGTACGACGATCACCTTGCTGGACCGGAAGATCGCCGAACCGGACTTCCCCCTCGACGGAATCAGGTGGAAGGTCGTCGCCACCATCACCAACGGCGATCTGCGCCAGGGCTACGGCCGCGCCGAGCCGGCGTGGATCAGCTTCGACCGCGGCCGCCTGACCGGCTGGACCGGGGGCAACGAACTCTCCGGCACCTTCACCCGCAACAACACAGAACTGAGCTTCAGCGCCGTCACCACGACCGACCACGCCTGCACACCCGAATCCGCCGCACTACAGACCACAATCCTGTCCACCCTAGGGCCCGCAGTCACCTACACCATCGACCACAACCAACTAACCCTCCTAGCCCCCTCCGGCACCGGCCTCGCCCTGAAAGCGGGGTAGGTTGCCCCCCGAACCGCACCGTTGCCCACCGAAAATCCGAGGGAACAACCCACCACGCCAGGGGGCAACCCGCCAATGCAGGAACAGTTTCCCGCGACGGCCTGCTGGGAAACAAATGTGCTTATGCTGACGATCTCTTTCCCACCAAGGGATTGGCAGCCGGCCCAGGCCCTTGATTGAACGGCGTTGGGCCTACCCGACCTCGCGAACCACAGGTTTCTAGGTCAGTTGCTTGCGCATCAGAGTTATCCGGGTTTCGTAGCGGGTCGTGGATCCGTCCGGAGCCTCCTGGTTCCACGAGGCGATCTCGTTGCCGCTCACCACATAGCCCAACCGCTCGTACAGGCCGCGCGGCCGCGAGCTCTTGTCGTCCACGCCCAACTCGACCCAGCGGAGTCCGCGGCCTCGAGCCCGCTGCTCCAACGCCCCGATCAGGACAGCGCCGATCCCGCATGAGCGCAGCTCCGCCTGAACCGACAGTTGCCAGATCGTCGCCGCGCCGGGCGGTTTGGTGTAGTCGACCCCACCGACCGCAACTGGCAGACCCGAAGGTGGACAGACCGCCAGGTAATCGACCTCGCCGCGGCCGGCACGCTGGATCGCTTCGGCCACGTACGCAAGATCCGTCGCCGTCCCGTACCACCCGCAGACGGGCAGGTCGGCTTCGGTCAGATCGCGAACGGTAAGCGGTACGACAACCTCAGCCATGTCGGCACGCTGGCAGGTTGGCGGCGAAGATCGCCAACGATTTGGTACGGATCGCTCTCACGCTGACAGTAGATACCGCCTTCGGGCGTGTCGGAGTGGCGCGTGGGAGCCACTCCCGATCCGACTCATGTAGAACGGGCAGGCGGCATCACGGTGTGGTCGCCCCGGCGGCAGCCGGAATCGCGCGGTAGCGCGCAATACGCGTGCTAAGCGCGGGGTGGGTGGGAGCGGTGCGTAGCACCGCGTTGGGCCTTTTACACCAGGCGGCGGTCGGTGGCCCAGCGGGTTAGTTCGTGGCGGTTGGAGAGTTGGAGTTTGCGGAGGACCGAGGAGACGTGGGTCTCGACCGTCTTCACGGAGATGAAGAGTTCGCGGGCGACCTCCTTGTAGGCGTAGCCCCGCGCGATCAACCGCAGTACCTCACGCTCCCGCTGTGACAGCCGGTCCAGGTCCTCGTCCACCGAGGCGATGTCAATCGCGCCGGAGAAGGCGTCCAGTACGAAGCCGGCCAGCCGCGGCGAGAACACCGCGTCGCCCTCGGCGACCCGGTTGATCGCGTCGACGAGCTCGGTGCCGGAGATGTTCTTGGTGACGTACCCGCGGGCGCCGGCCCGGATCACACCGATCACGTCCTCGGCGGCGTCGGACACCGACAGCGCGAGGAACTTGATGTCCGGGTGCCGCTGGTGCACCTGCTTCATGACCTCGGTGCCACCGCCGCCCGGCAGGTGTACGTCGAGGAGTACGACGTCCGGCTCCGCGCCGACGATCGCCTTGACCGCGCTGTCGACGTCGGCCCCCTCCCCGACGATGTCGACCGCGGTGCCGATCTCGCTGCGTACCCCGGCCCGGAACATGTCGTGATCGTCGATGACGACAACGCGCCTGCTGCTCATCTGTCCATCTCCAGTCGCACTTCGGTGCCTGTCTCGGGATCGGACCGCACCGTCGCGCGTCCGCCGTGCCGTTCCATTCTGCCCATCACACTGTGCCGCAAGCCGAGGCGGTCGTCCGGGACCTCGTCCACGGCGAAGCCCTTGCCCCGGTCGCGGACGAACATCTCCACCCGATCGCCGTCCACCTCGACGAACACGTCGATCTTCGCCGCGCCGGAGTGCTTGGCCGCGTTCACCATCGACTCCCGGGCGGCCCGGACCATCGACGCCAGCGGCTCGGTCAGGTCGCAGTCGCCGACCGTGACCACCTCGATCGGTACGCCGTGCGAGTCCTCTACCTCGGCGGCCGCCTGCTTCGCGGCGCCCACGATCGTCTGGTCGGCGTCGTGCTCCTCGTCGTACAGCCAGGACCGCAGCTCGCGCTCCTGCGAGCGCGCCAGCCGGGCCACCGCCTTCGGGTCCTCGGCCTGCTTCTGGATCAGCGCCAGCGTCTGCAGCACCGAGTCGTGCAGGTGCGCGGCCATGTCGGCGCGTTCCTGCGAACGCACCCGCTCCGCGCGCTCGGCGTTCAGGTCGCGGGTCAGCCGGTGCACCCAGGGCCCGGCGATGACCCCGATCCCGACCACGGCGAGCAGCAGCGCGATGAGTACGTCGCCGACCATCGAGAGCCGGCCGTTCTGTACCAGGAACAAGGTGACCGCGGTGCCGAGCAGGACCAGGCCGACCGCGATCCGGATCAGCGACTTCCAGCCGCCCTTGCCGAGCACCAGGCCGAGGATCGGGACCCGGACGTCGCGCGTCCACTTGTCCTTCTGACTCTCGTCCGCCTGCCGCCAGATCAGCGCCAGACCGGTCGCGGCGAACACAAGTGGCCAGAACAGCTTCCCGGCGATGCCGAGCCCGGCGACCTGCAGCAGCAGGACCAGGCCGATGCCGATGGCCACCAGCGCGGGCAGCTGCCCGCGACTCTTCTCCCGCGTCCGCTGCTTCGCCTCGGCGACCGGCGGCGCCGGCTCGTCGGTACGCAGCCCTTTGCGTGTGTGCGCGGCCAGCCCAGGCGCATCCGGCACGGTTTCCGGCGCGAGCGGCATCAGGAACCACAGCGCCGCATAGATCAGTACGCCGAAGCCGCCGGACACCGTGGCCGCGATCAGCACCAGCCGGACGACGGTGTCCGACACGCCGAGGTGATCCGCGATCCCGCCGGCCACACCGGCAACGACGCGCCCCTCGGTACGCCGGTACGCCCGACGGGTCGGCTCCGCGGCCTGCCGCGGCGGCGTGGACGAGTACGCCGGACCACCTGGGCCGGCCTGCTGGTTGCCCATCCGCGCGGCGTAGGCGGCGTACGGGCCTTGGTACTGCCCCGGGCCCTGCGGTCCCCAGCCCTTGAAGCGCCACTGATCCTGATTCTGCCCAGGCGGCGGCTCGGGTGGGGCTCCGTTCGCGGAGGACCCGCCCGGCGGCGCGGCTGCTGGCTGACTCATCACAACGATCGTCACATGCGGACCGGTCCGACACCAGCAGGCTTGTCCCGGGCCGCCTCCTCACACGCGTTCCCGCCGGGCTCAGGGTCGGCTCGGGGGAAACCCCGATTTCCGGCGACTCCGGGGTCCTCAGGGGGCATCCCCGATGTGATCCGGGGTGAGTTCGCGCCAGTATCGATGGCATGGAGCAGAACCAGAGTGGACCCGCCGGGTTCGACCGCAACCGCCTGCAGAACCCTCAGAGCTGGCGGCGCAGCAGGTCGGACCGCTGGGTCGCGGGTGTCTGCGGCGGCATCGGCCGCTCGCTGAACATCGACCCGGTGCTGGTCCGCGTGGTGATGGCCGTGCTGATCATCAGCGGTCCGGGCGTGATCTTCTACATCGCCGCCTGGGTCCTGATGCCCGACGAGGGCAGCGACCGCTCCGCAGCGCAGGGCGTGCTCGGCGACCGGCTCCGGACCGACCACCCGTGGTTCTGGCCGGTGGTGATCGGCGGGTGCGTGTTCATCGCGATCGCGATGATGTCGTCGTTCAACTTCGGCCGCTTCGTCCCGGGCCCGCTGATCGTGGTGGGTGTCATCTGGCTGCTCGCGAAGCAGCGCAAGGGCAACAACAATCAGGGCCGGCGCCCGCAGGACACGGTGCCGCCGACTACTTCGGCGTACGCCGGTCCGCAGCCGACCACGGCGTACACGCCTCCTCGGACCGACCCGTCAGCTCCCCCGGCGGGTCCGTCGTCCTCGGCCACGCAGCGACCCCAGGACCGCACCGTCGAACCGGTCCAGCCTGTGTGGACCGAGGACGACCCCCTCGGCCTGTACGTCGACGAGCCCGCCGGCACCGCCCAGCCGGTCGCGAGCACCCCCGCCGGACCGCCTGCCAAGGGCGTGCGCGGGATCAAGTCGATCATCGTCGTGCTGACCGGTCTCGCGATCGGCATCGCCGCGCTGGCGGGCGCGCCGACGGCGACCATGCTGATCATCGGCCTGGCGACACTCGGCGGCGGCATGCTGCTCGGCGGGTTCGTCGGGCGCACGCTGGCCCTGCTGCCGCTCGGCATCCTGCTGGCCGTCGGCGCCATCGCGAGCACGGTGTTCCCCGGGGTGCCGCGCAACTTCGCGGACACCAACTACGTCGCGCCGTCCACCCAGACCATCACCGCGACCGGGACGAGCTACGAGTTCGACGCCGGGTCGGTGCACCTCGACCTGACCCAGGCGAAGTTCGGCCCGGGCGCCAAGGTCCAGGTCCACGGCGGCCTCGGCGAGGTGGTCGTGCGGCTCCCGCAGGACGTGGACGTGCAGGGCACGGTGTCGACCGAGATGGGAGACGTTGCCTTCCTCAACCAGCACCAGGACGGCCATAATGCCGAACTGAAGCTGAACGACCTCGGCATGGACGGCAAGCCCGGCCAGCAGGTCACCCTGGACCTGGACCTCAGGCTGGGCAGTATCAAAGTGGAGCGAGGATGACCCAGCAGCGGAAGACCAGGCCGGACGTGCCCGGCGTGGTGGCCGGCACGGTCCTGACCGGCGCCGCCACGATCTGGATGCTGACCGACAACGGCGTACTGCAGACCGACGACCTCGGCGTGACCAGCGCCCTCCTCCTGGTCACCGCAGGCCTCCTCGGCCTCGCCGCCTCCCGCCGCGCCTAGGGCCTAACTGGGTGGACGGTGGGTACGCCGGTTTTCTAAGCTCCACGTTGTGAGCAGCCCGGAGGCGGACAGAGCGTAGCCACCGGCCGTTCCGTGCGCTTGCGCCGGGACCGCCGGAGACGACTCATACCCGTCTTCTCATGGTTGCGGAGCATTTCCATGCCTTTCGTGCTGTACCTCCTTGGCCTGGCCGTTTTCGCCCAGGCGACCTCTGAATTCATGCTCTCCGGGCTCGGCCCGGACATCGCCCGGGACCTGGGTGTCTCGATCCCCACCACCGGCTGGCTGACCTCCGGGTTCGCGCTCGGGATGATCGTCGGCGCCCCGGCCGTCGCCGTACTCGGCGCCCGCTGGCCGCGCCGCCGGACGTTGCTCGTGACGTTGACCGTGTTCCTCGCGGTCCACGTGGTCGGCGCGCTGACCAGCGACTTCACGGTTCTGCTGGTCACCCGGGTCCTCGCGGCCCTCGCCAACGCAGGCTTCCTCGCCCTCGCACTCGCCACGGCCGCCGCACTCGTCAGCCCGGACGCGAAGGGCCGCGCGACGTCCGTCCTTCTCGGCGGTACGACGCTCGCGTGCATCGTCGGCGTACCGGCGGGTGCTGTGCTCGGCCGCTACCTCGGCTGGCGGTCCGCGTTCTGGGCGGTCGCGATCATCTCACTGCCGGCGTTACTCGGGGTCCTGCGCTCGGTCCCGAACCGTGCGACCGGCCCGGCGACCGTCGGGCGGTTCAGCGTGACAGCGCGGCTCGCCGTACTGCTGCTCCTCGGCGCCCTCGTGAACGGCGCGACGTTCTGCTCGTTCACCTACCTCTCGCCGATACTCACAGACGTCACCGGCCTCGGGGCGGGATGGGTGCCGGTGATGCTCGCGCTCTTCGGCCTCGGCTCGTTCGCGGGCGTCACCGTCGCCGGTCGGTACGCCGACCGTCGCGACGACCGGCTCGTACTCGTTGCCGGCGGCATCTTGCTGCTCGGGTGGTGCGCGTTCGCCCTCACCACGGCGTACGTCGTACCGGCCGTCGCCCTGGTCCCTGTCCAGGGCGCGCTGTCCTTCGCGGTCGGCTCGACGCTGATCTCGTACGCCCTGTACGCCGGCACCGAGTCGCCCGTCCTGACCGGCGGACTGGCCACCGCCGCCCTGAACGTCGGCGCCGCCGCCGGACCGCTGCTGGGCGGCCTCGCGATCCGATCCGGCACCTTCCACGGCCCGCTCTGGGTCAGCGCGGGGTTGGTGGGTGCGGCGCTCTGCCTCGGTTGTGCGGCTCAGGGCTGGACGCGGCGAGCAGCACGCCGCGTGACGTAGCGGCGCATCTTCTGGTTGACGCCGCAGATCTCCATCGAGCACCAGCGGCGGCTGTTGTTCTTCGACTGGTCCAAGAACAACCAGGGGCAGCCCGCGCAGCGTTTGATGCGGGTCGCGCGAGGGCCGGTGAGCAGCTCGTAGGCGGCGAGTGCCACCGGCCACAGCGGCGCCTCCAGCTCCTCCTTCGGCCAGACCGGGCGGCGGTCCACCAGGTCGGCGTGGTCGACCGCCGCACGGACGAAGGGGCGCAGCTCGGTCCATCCCTCCAGCTCGCGGCCGTCGGCGATCGAGCCCGCCGCCAGGTTGATCACATCCCGCAACTGATGGGCCCGGCGCATTACGACCGCCGCTCGGCGCGGCGCGGTACGGAGCAGCAGGCGGTCCGCGTCGGCCGCGGTCAGCAGGCCCATTCGCAGCGACCAGTGCAGCAGCGAGCGGTAGTCCGCGATGTGGTCGTGCCGCAACGGACCGGCGGGATCGTCGACCGTGTTGGCGAAGTCCAGCGCGAGATCACCCGCGACCACGGGCAGCTCGCGGATACCTGGTGGGAGCTCAACTGTTTCCATCAAAACGCATTTTACCAGTTTGCCGCCAGATGGAGCCGGGCACTGTTTCCAGCATGAACGGTTTGACCGGAAACATCTCGACCCGTTCCGCCGGCTGGGCAGTCGTCTGCGTGGCCCAGTTCGTCGTGGTGCTGGACGCGACCATCGTCACCACCGCACTGCCGGCGATCGGTGCGGACCTGGGTTTCGCCGCGGCCACGCTCCCCTGGGTGTTCATGGCGTACACGATCGTGCTGGCCGGGCTGCTCGTGCTCGGTGGCCGGACCGCCGACCTCGGCGGTGCCCGGCGAATCTTCCGGATCGGGCTCGTCGTGTTCTCTGCCGCCTCGCTCGTCTGCGCGCTCGCCTGGTCCCCGGCGGTTCTGATCGGCGCCCGCGTCGCCCAGGGCGCCGGCGCGGCACTCCTGTCTCCCGCGGCGCTGGCCGCGTTGTCGGACGCCCTGCCCCCGGAAGCGACGCGGCGTGCTCTGGGATGGTGGACGGCAGCGGGCGCGGGGGGTGGGGCGAGCGGCTGGTTCCTCGGCGGCCTGATCACGCAGGTCGCAGGCTGGCGCTGGGTGTTCGCCGTCAACGTGCCGATCGGCTTCGTCGCGCTGCTCTGGAGCGTCCGCAGCCTCCCCGGCCGCGGGAGCCGGACTCACGTCGCCACCCTCGATCTCCCGGGCGCCTGCTGCGTCACGGCCGGCATCGCACTGACGGCCGTCGGCCTGTCGGAGATCGCGCGGGATGCCTCCGCGTGGCCCGGTTGGGCGGCGCTGACAACAGCTGCCCTGCTGCTGATCGGGTTCACGCGCATCGAGCGAAGGTCGCAGCAGCCCTTGCTCCCGCCCTCGCTGCTGCGAACCCACGGCGTCCTCGGCGGCAACCTCACCGCCGCCGCGTTGACCGCCTCGACGAGCCCGGCGATGCTGACCGCCGCGCTGTATGTGCAGGACACATTGCGCCTGCCGCCGGCACTGGCCGGGCTCATCTTCCCGGTCTTCAACATCGCAGTAATCGGTGGATCAATGCTCGGTCCGCCCGCGGTCCGCGCGCTCGGCGTACGGCGCGCGCTGTTGACCGGATTCACCGGTGTTGCTGTGGGCGTCGCCGTACTGCTCCACCTACCCGCGGAGGGCCTGCCGCTGACTCTGCTGATCAGCGGCTTCGGAGTCATGGGCGTGAGCCTCGGCGTCGCGTCCGTCGCATCCACCACCGCGGGTACGGCGTACGTGCGCGAAACCGACCGTGGTGTCGCCGCCGGCGTCCTCAACTCGTCTGCTCAGCTCGGGGCCTCGCTCGGACTCGCGCTGTCCGGGCCGGTGATCGCGTCCGCAGCGCCCATGACCGGGTACCGGATGGCCTTCGGGCTCGGTATCTCGGTCGCCCTCACCGGACTCGCCGCCGCGTTCACGGTGCCGCGGACAGTGCGCCGTTCGGCCGACAGCCTGGGCTAGGCTTGTGGACCGCGAAGTAGCGGAGGGGTCCGGGTGCAGCGGATCCCGTGGTCAAGGAGTATCGATGGTGCGCGGCACCGTGAAATGGTTCAACGCCGACAAGGGCTACGGTTTTCTGGCCGTCGACGGGCAGGACGACGTGTTCGTGCACTGGAGCAAGATCGTCTCCGACGGGTACAAGACGCTCGAGGACGGCCAGCACGTCGAGTTCGAGATCGTCGACGGGCCCAAGGGCCGTGAGGCCGACTCCGTCACCCCGGTTTGACCGGCAGTAGCGGGCGGTAACCGGTAACCTGACGTCTCATCGTGTGAGGGGTGAGACGTGACAGAGCCGGTACCCGTGATCCGGAAGCTCGAGCATGCGCTGGCCGACGACGACTTCGCGTGGTCGCTGGTGCTGGTCGGCGAGGACCAGACGGACAAGCTCGCGACCCTGACCGGCGATCTGCGCGGACCGTTCTCGACCTCCGGTGACGGCAAGCAGATCACCTCGGGCTTCTCCTACTGGGGAATCGGCCCGACGATCGCCTGGGCGAACGCCACCAACGACCCGTTCTACCTTGTCATGAAGGCCGGCGCGGAGTCGTTCCTGCGCCACTGGCGCAAGCTCCGCCCGCACGTCGAGAACGGCGGCTTCCACCTGGTCAGCCTCGGTGTCGGCACCGGCGTCAAGGACCGCACGATCCTCAGCGACATGCGCCGGCACAACCCCGACATGTACTACATCCCGGTCGACATGAGCTCGGAGATGCTCCGGATGGGCACCCTGGAGCCGGTCCGCGGCGCCCGCTTCCCGGTCTCCCAGATACTCCCGGTGCAGCTCGACTTCTCGATCGCCGACAACATGGAGGAGCTCGGGCAGATGCTGGCCCGGCTGGTCGACGACGAGCCGATCCTGTTCGCCCTGACCGGCAACACACTGGCCAACTTCGAGAGCGACGAGGAACTGCTCGAGACGCTCACCCGGGTGCTGCGGCCGCAGGACCGGCTGCTGCTCGAGGTGGCCAGTACGACGCGACTCGACCAGGAGTCCGCCGACGCGGCCGCGGACGAGTACCACCAGACCCGCGCGTTCGCGGAGTTCGTCACCAGCACCCTGCGGTACAACACCGACCTCAAGATCAACAACGACCAGGTCAAGTTCGTCGGCGAGGTCGAGGACGAGGACGCGCTGCTGGTGAAGATCTTCTGGCAGAACGACACCGGCGAAGAGATCCGGATGGAGCTGCCGGACCACACCGAGGCGGTGCTGCCGATCGGCGACACGATCCGGCTCTACACGACCCGCAAGTACTCCACGACCCGGCTGAAGCGGCTCACCGAGGCCTGTCAGCTGACGCCGGTCGAGGCGATCCAGTCCCAGTTCCGCTACGCCCGCCGCCCGAACCCGTTCGGCCTGGAACTGCTGCTGCTCGCGCCGGAAGGGGCCGGCGAGACGGCACGCAGCCTCGCCGACGACATCTGGTCCACATGACGCGGACCGTCGTCAGTGCGGTGACGTACGGTCTGCTCGCACTGGCCTTCGTGCTCGGCGTCCTGTGGTTCTTCTGGCCGCAGGGCTCGCGCTGGGAGCCGGCGGTCAACTCACTCACCCTGGTCGCCGGACTGACCGGCATCTTCGTCGAGCGGCTGACGGCCGAGGCGGAACGCCGTACCGAGGTCCTGCGAGCCGTCGCGAACGAGCTGCACGAGAACACCAGGCTGCTGAACGACGAGCGGTTCTCGCCCGACGCCCCGACCACCCGGCAGGTGTACCCGCGGCTGGTGGTGTCCGCGGTCGATCTCGCGCTGGTGTCCGGCGCGCTCGGCCTGCACCGCGACGCCGAGCTCGTCGGCCTGATGCACCGCTGGCGGGACACCGTGCACCTGTTCAACCGGCGGCTCGACCTGACCGAGATCAGCACGTTCTCGAACACCATCTCCGCGGCCGAGCTGGCCGCGTTCCACCGTGCGCTGCACCGCGAGAACAGCTACTTCGCGCGCACTCGCGAGAAGCTGCAGAAGCTGCTCGACGCGCTGCCCCAACTATGACGCAGCTTTAACGGCCGAGGCCGTAACCGGGCCCGTTCCTGTCAGTAGCTGCAAATTGTGCCGAGCCGTTGACTTCGCCACGCCGCGAGAGCTTCACTTTCGGACAGGACCGTAAATACGGCACCCCGGAGGCAATTCGCATGCGATCAGTCCGCTCCCTTCTCGCACTGGCCATCGTCGCTCTGCTCGGCACAACCCTGACCGCTCCGGCGCAGGCCGGTCACCGACCACCGGTCGGCACGGTCACCTCACTCGGTACGCCGCTGTCCGACGTACTGCTCATCGGCGGCACCGTCGCGCCCGGCCCGAACGGCAGGACCGCGATCTGGAACGTGTCCACCGGAAGTCCTGCGTACCTGAACGCCATCGACCCGGCCAGCGGCGACAGCCTGCTCTCCGCCGCGCTGCCCGGCGCGGACGGCAGCTACGCGGTCGCCGCGACGCCGGACGGCACGATCTACGTCGGCACCTACAACAACGGCCACCTGTACCGGCTGCGGCCGGGCGGCAGCGTGGAGGACCTCGGCCGGCCGATCGCGTCCGAGTCCATCATCTGGCGGATCACCACCGACGAGCAGGGCAACGTGTACGGCGGCACGTACCCGAACGGCAAGGTGTTCCGGTACGACGACAAGACCGGCGCGATCCGCGACTACGGCACCGTCCTCGCGGGTCAGACGTACGTCAAGAGCATCGACTACGCGGGCGGCAAGGTGTACGCCGGCACGATGCCCGACGCGCACATCATGGAGGTGGACGCCACCAGCGGAGCGATCACCGAACTCCCGTCGCCACCCGGGCTCGGCGACCCGTCCGACAAGGTCGTCTACGACCTGAACGCCCGCGGCGGCCGCGTCTACGTGCGGATCAGCACGGCGTTCCCCGGCCCGCTGTACGTCTGGGACATCGCCTCGCGGACCTGGGTCGACGAGATCCCGAACGCGCACGGCCTGGACATCTCCCCGATCGGCGCGGACGGCTCGCTGTACCTGATCCAGAGCAGCGAACTGAAGAAGTACGACCCGGCCACCAAGACCCTGACCGGCACCGGCCTGATGTTCACGGGCCGGATCCAGAACGCCCGCTCCATCGGGTACGCCGACCTGAACCTCCCCGACTACCCGGGCACCAGCGTCGTCGGCACCCTGTGGCGCGGCGAGGAGTTCCGGTACAACCCGCAGACCGGCAAGTCCGAGATCTTCACCACCAAGGTCCGGCGGGAGCCGATCGAGATCCTGTCCGTCGCGGGCGGCAAGAACAACATCTACGCCGGCGGCTTCCTGAACGGCGGCGTGTCCGTGGTCAACCCGACCACGGGTGAAGCGAAGTTCAACCGGTTCTCCCAGGTCGAGGCCCTGATGGAGGGCTCGGACGGCACCGTCTGGATCGGCGCCTATCCGGAGGCCCGCCTCTACTCCTACGACACCACGAAACCCTGGAGCAGCCCGGAGTACTCCCCCGGACCGCCTGGTACGCCGGACAACCCCAAGCAGCTGCTCAACCTGAAGCCCGATCTCCTGCAGACCCGCGCCCGCGCACTGACCGAGGTGAACGGCAAGATCGCGGTCGGCACCGTCCCCGACGGCGACCGGCTCGGCGGCGCCCTGGTCATCTACGACCCGGTGACGAACACCGCGGAGAAGTACCGCAACGTCGTCCAGGACGAGTGCGTCTTCGGCCTCACCTCCCGCGACGGCATCGTGTACGGCGGTACGTCGATCGCCGGCGGCCTGGCCACCACGCCGCCGACCCGGGAAGCGGGCACAGTGTTCGCGTGGGACGTGGCCGGCAAGAAGAAACTCTGGGAGACCGTGCCGGTGCCGAAGGCCGCGACGGTGTCCTCGGTCACGATCGGGCCGGACGGCCTGCTGTGGGGCGTGGCCGGGAAGACCGTGTTCGCCCTGGCACCGGACAGCGGCAAGCTGAAGAAGTCCTTCACGCTCGGGACGACGACCTCCAGCGGCGACATCGTCGCCACGCCGGAGGCCGTTTACGTGAGCATCGACCTGAACAAGATCTACCGGATCGCGCCGGGGGCGAAGGCCGTCCCGACGCTGTTCGTCGCGCACGCCCACCGGCGGCTCGGCGTCCGCGGAGATCACCAACTGCTGATGACGAGCGGCTCCGAGCTGTTCCGGATTGATATCAGCCGTTGACAGCCGAAATTCACCCCAGCTACTTTCGGTCCTGACCGTTATTCGGTTCCACACTTTCCGGCCCTGACTTCCGGACACCCTGGGGGTGCGATGATTTCCACCGTCCGCCGCATCGCGGCACCACTCACGGCACTCGTTCTCGCTGCCGCGCTCAGTTCGTGCGGCGGAGGTGACTCTGGCTCCTCGGACTCGAAGAAGAGCGTCACGCTCTGGATGTACCCGGTGATCGCCGACCAGGCGGCCAGCGACGCCTACTGGAAGAAGGTCGAGACCGACTTCGAGGCGGCCAACTCCGGCATCGACCTGAAACTGGAGAACCAGCCGTGGAAGGGCCGGGAGGAGAAGGTCGCGGCCGCGTTCTCCGGCGGGAAGGGTCCGGACGTCCTGCTGATGATCCCGGACCAGATCCCGCAGTACGTGAAGAGCGGCTCGCTGGAGCCGGTCGACGACGTGGTCACCCCGGAGAAGGACAAGTTCCTGCCGGCCGCGATCCCCGGCCTGAGCGTCGAGGGCAAGGTGTACGGCGCCCCGATCTACCACACGGTCACGACGACGATGTACAACAAGACCGTCCTGGCCAAGGCCGGGATCAGCAAGCCGCCGGAGACCTGGGACGAGATCAAGGCGGCCGCGCCGAAGCTCAAGGCCGCCGGGTTCTCCACGCTGGACTACTCGGCCTCGCCGGAGGCGACGCTGAACCTGAACTTCTACCCGCTGCTGTGGCAGGCCGGCGGGAAAGTGTTCGCCGACGACGGCAAGAGCGTCACCTTCAACCAGGCCCCCGGCCTGGAGGCGCTGACCTTCCTGAAGTCGCTGTGGGACCAGGGCGCGATCCCGAAGACCGCGCTCACCGCGGGCAACGTGGTCGCCGACTCGCCGTTCGGCAAGGGTCAGGTCGCGATGGCGATGACCAGCGTGCCGGCCGACGCCGCCACGGTGGCGAAGACGTGGGGCGCGGCGAACGTCGAGATCGGTACGCCGCTGACCGGCAAGAAGCAGGTCGGCTTCGGCCTGCCGGGCGGTCTGGTCGTGAACGCGGCCTCCGAGAACACCGACGGGGCCAAGAAGTTCCTGTCGTTCATGATGCAGCCGGCGCAACTGGACGCGCTCAGCAAGGCGTCCGGGTTCTACTCGCCGCGCAACGATGCCAAGTCCGAGTCGACCGACCCGATGGCGGCGAAGTTCCACGACGCGCTGCAATACGCCGTACCGGGTGAGCCGAACCCGGCGGCGCGGCAGATCATGTCGTTCCTGAGCACCGAGATCCAGGCCGTGCTGACCGGCAAGAAGCAGCCGCAACAGGCGCTGGACGACGCCGCCAAGCAGGCCAACGACCTGCTCTCGAGGCAGCGTTGACCGACACAACCGACACGGTCGCGGGTCGGGCGGGACCCGCGGCCGGCCGTCGTCGAGGTGGGCCGCGGCGCAGACCCTGGGTGGGTCTGCTGTTCGTCGCCCCCATGCTGGTGCTGTTCCTGCTGTTCCGGTTCCTGCCCGCGATCGGGGCCTTCTTCCTCTCGCTGACCGACTACCGGATCAGCGGCAAGTGGGACTTCATCGCGCTCGACAACTACACCCGGCTGTTGTCGGACAAGGTGTTCCACGAGGCGCTGCTGGTGACGATCACCTACACGGTGATCTTCGTCCCGCTGACGGTCCTGCTGTCGCTCGGAACCGCCGTACTGCTCCACCAGGTGGTGTGGAAACGCGGTTTCTTCCGCGGCGTGTTCTTCCTGCCGTACGTGACCAGCATCGTGCTGGCCGCGGTGATCTGGAAGTGGATCTACGACGCCCAGGACGGGCTGCTGAACGCCGTACTCGGACTGGTGAGCATCGGTCCGATCGACTTCCTCAGTCAGTCAGGCACCGTGCTGCCGTCGATCGCGGTCACGTCGGCGTGGAAGGGCTTCGGGTACTCGATGCTGATCCTGCTCGCGGGTCTGCAGGCGGTGCCGAAGTCGTACCTCGAGGCGGCGATGATCGACGGGGCGAGCACCTGGCAGCGGTTCCGGTACGTGACACTGCCGCAGCTGCGGCCGGTGCTGTTCTTCGTGCTGGTGATCGAGACCATCGGGGCGTTCCAGGTCTTCGACGCGATGTACGTGATGACCGGCGGCGGACCGGTGCGGTCCAGCTACTCGCTCGTGTACTTCCTGTACGACAGCGGTTTCAAGTACTTCGACTTCGGTTACGCCAGCGCGATCGGTCTGGTGCTGTTCCTGATCGTGCTGATCGTCTCGCTCGTACAGCGCCGGCTCGTCGGGAGGGACGACTAGATGGCTCAGATACTCGACCGCCCGCCGGTCCGGCCGGTAGTGGAGGCACCGGCGGCAGGACGGCGTACGGCGGGCCGGCTGACGTTGCCGACCTTGCTGGCGCTGACGGCGATCGTGACCGTCGTGCCGTTCGCGGCGATGGTGCTGGTCGCCTTCGCGCCGCCGAGCGGGCGGACGTTCCCGGACGCGCTGAACCCGGCGAACTTCACGCTGGAGAACTTCTCGAAGGTGCTGTCCAGCTCGGACATCCCGCGGTGGACGGTGAACTCGCTGCTCTACTCGCTGGTGTCCGTGGCGTGCGTGCTGCTGTTCGCGTCGATGGCCGGATACGCGTTCGCGAAGAAGAAGTTCCCCGGCCGGGAGATCATGTTCTGGGCGTTCCTCGCCACCCTGATGGTCCCGTTCCAGGCGACGCTGATCCCGTCGTACATCCTGGTCGCGAAGCTGGACTGGGTGGACAGCTACTGGGGCCTGATCGTGCCGACGCTGGCGAACTCGCAGGCGGTGTTCCTGATGCGCCAGTTCATCATGCAACTCCCCGACGAGCTGTTCGAGGCCGCCGAGATCGACGGTGCGCCCGAGTGGCGGATCTTCACGATGATCGTCCTGCCCCTGGTCCGCCCGGTGCTGGCGACGCTAGGGATCTTCGTCTTCCTCTGGCACTGGAACGACTTCCTGTGGCCGCTCGTCATCGGCCAGTCCGGCAAGATGCAGACCCTCACCGTCGGCCTGGCCACCCTCCAAGGCCAAGCCGTCCCCATCAACCAACTCATGGCCGGCGCCACCATCACGGTAGTCCCCAGCCTCCTGGTCTTCGGCCTCCTCCAGCGCTACCTAACCGACAGCATCGCCATGTCCGGCCTCAAAGCCTAGAAATCGCCCTGCGCCCGACGGGAGATCTCCTGAGTGTCGGAGCCCTGCGCACGCAGGTGCGGGAGCGCGGCCTGCACGACCCAGAACGCCCCGAAGAAGTTGGTCTCCATCTGGTCGCGCAACTGCTGCTCGGACAGTTCCTCGACGGCGCCGATCTGTGCGTAGCCGGCGTTGTTGACGATGACGTCGAGGCGGCCGAAGTGTTCCTTGGCGCGGTTGACGGACGCGAAGACGGCAGCCTTGTCGGTGACGTCCAGCGCGAGTGGGAGCACGGCGTCGCCGTACTTGGTGACGAAATCGTCGAGGCTCGCGGCGCTGCGGGCCGTCGCGGCGACCTTGTCCCCGCGCGACAGCGCGGCCTCCACGAACTCGCGCCCCAGACCGCGACTCGAACCCGTGATGAACCAGACCTTGCTCATTGCTGTCTTCCTTCTGTGGTTGGCGGTTTCGATCACGAGATGCCGCCCGCCCCATGCCCGTGACAGCCACGAGCGGTGATCTACGCCACGGACCGCTGGCGTCGCTGCGCGCTCATCCGCGCTGTGCAGACGGGGCAGCTGCGAGCGTCGCGTTGGTGCGCCGACGCAGTACGCCGAGGCCGTAGAGGCAACTGCCGGGAGTGCCGAGCAGCGCGAGGACGGCGATCATCGGCTGGACGTCGCCACCTTCGGCGAGCAGGACCTGCGTGGGTCCCTGGAACGCCGCTACGCAGCACCCGCTCCAGGTCACCAGCCAGGCGATCCGAGGGCGTCGTGTGCGCTTGAACGAGAACGGCTGGACGAAGGCGGCCAGACACAGAATCCCTGTGACGACCAGGACCGTCCGCTGCGCCGGGAGGTCCATGCCCTGAGGACCACTGGAGCCCGGGCCGAAGATGCCCCAGTACAGGTTGGCCGCGCCGAACGGCAGCAGACCGACAGCACCGGCGACAGTCAGCACAGTCGACGGCGGCTGCGGTGGCGCGCTGATGAGATCGTCCCACCGCGCCACGACGTACTCCGCCAGCAGGACGGCGATCGCGATGCCGAGCAGGCCGAACCCGGTGTAGACGGTGCCGAACACCCACGGCGCCAGACCGGTGTCGTCGGCCGGCTTCACAGCTCCGTTGGCGACGAGCTGGATCACCACGCCGAGTGGCAGCCCGAGCAGGATCGGCGCCAGCAAACCGGTGGCCCCCGCGCCGAGGACGAACACGAGCCAGGCAGGCACGCTCCGAGCCCACGACCGGGTCAGGGCGATCGCGAAGGCGACGGCCACGAGCATCAGCAGAACGGTGATCGCGTTGCCGACGACGAACCTCGTCTCGTGCATCTCGCTGACTCCGGCGTCGCTCGTCGTACCGAGCGTCGAGCCGCTCAGCCACAGCAGCTTCAGGACCACATACGGCACCGGGGCCAGGCAGGCGACCAGGAGGGCTACCCGCCGCAACAGCAGGCGCAGGGGGGACATCACGACGACTCCACTCAGTAGAGATGCTCATCTAGAGAACGATGTCTAATATGGGAGAGCTGGTAGACCTGGGTCAAATCCCGGCCCGGGGTGCCGACTAGGGTGGCCGAGTGGCGAAGCGTGCGCTGTACTCGCGGGACGAGATCCTCGACGCCACCGTCCAGGCGGTCCACGAGCGGGGGCACTCGGCTACCGTCGCCGATGTGACGGCGGTGCTGAAGGCGCCGTCGGGGTCGATCTACCACCGCTTCCCTTCCAGGCACTCGCTTTTCGTCTCGGCCTGGATGCGCTGCGTCCGGCAGTTCCACAGCACCTTCGCGCACCTCGTCACCGGCGACCCGGTGGACGCGATCGTCGCTACCGGCCTGCAGATCCCCCGGTTCTGCCGCGAACATCCGGCCGAGGCGCGGACGCTGACGCTGTTCCGCTACTCGGTCCTGATGGCGGACCCGCCCGCGGACCTCGCGGCAGAGCTCGAGGGGCTCAACGATCCGGTCGCCGACCACATCGCGGCACTCACCCGCAGGCGGTACGGACGCGTCACCCAGCGCGGTCGTGAGCTCGTGGCCCTGGCTTGCCGTGACACGCCGTACGGAATGGTCCGCAGCCTCATCGGCGGGCCGATCCCGGAGTGGCTGGACGAACCCATCGCCGCCGCATCCCGCGCCATCGCCCTGCTGGACGACAAAGCGGGGTGATCAGGCGTCCAGTTCAAGAACCGATCACGAGAGATCGCCGAAGGCTTCGATGGCCTTCAGGGCTTCGGATTGGGGCATGTTGGGGGGTTGGATGCGGAGGATGATGCCGTCGGCGCCCATGGACTCGTAGTGGGCGAGGCGGTCGGCGCATTGGGCCGGGGAGCCGATGACGCTGCGGTCGGCGATCTCGTCCCAGCCTTGGGTGTAGCGGGCTGCGTCCGTCGACGTACGCTTCCAGCCGGTGTAGGCGTCGTACAGGTCGCGTAGCGGCTCCTCAAGGGCCTGCCGCGCGTCCTGGGTCGTGGGGGCGCAGTAGCCCTCACGGCAGAGGATGACCTCCTGGCCCAGCGATCCGGCGCCTTGGGGGTAGGACAAGTACTCGGCGATCTTCGCCGGCAGGTCCGTGTCGAGTTCGTTGAACGACGTCGTCCACCCGTCACACATCCGCGCCGTACGCTCCAGCACTGCCGACACCCGTCCGCCGTTCCACAACCGCGGCCGCGGCGTCTGCACCGGTCGGGGCGACAGGTACGCCTCCTGGATGGACGTGAACTTGCCGTCGTACGTGACGTCGTCGGACGTCCACAACCGGGTGAGGATCTCCAGCCCTTCCTCGAACCGTGCGACCCGCTCCGCCTGCGTCACGCCGTACAGCGCGAACTCCTCCGGCCGGTACCCGAGCACGAACCCCGCGGTCAGCCGCCCACCCGACAGTACGTCGATGTGCGCGAGCGTCTCGGCGAGTACGACGGGGTCGTACAGCGGGGCCACGATCCCGGCGGTCGCGATCCCGATCCGGGACGTATGTGCGGCCAGCCAGGTCATCGACGTCAGGATCTCGTGGTACCCGGGCCGGTGCAGGTGCCGCTCACCCAGCACGACCCACTCGAATCCGGCCTGCTCGGCCAGCCGCGCCTGCTCGACGGCGTCGGCCAGTTGGGGCCGCTCGTCCGGGGTGCCGTAGAGGTTCAGATAGAGACCCAGCCGCATCGGGGTGCCACCTTCCGTTGACAGGGAGCGCTCAGGGTATTTACGGTCTTGACCGTAAATGCTTTCCGCCCAGATTGCGACCCTAGGAGCCGGTTATGAGTCTTGCAGCAGAACCGGCCGGGTTGCCGGGTGGGGGATCGGAGCCTTCCGGAGCCGCGATCAGTGCGATCAAGACCCGCGTGGTGAGCGCGCCGTACCGCCGGCCGTTCCAGATCAGCAGCGGGGTGAGCAACGAGCTGATCAGCCTGGTCGTCGAGGTGCACACCGCCGACGGCGACGTCGGGATCGGCGAGACCTCGCCGATGACGGCGTACACCGGCGAGACGCTGGCCGGTGTCCAGGCGGCGATCGAGGAGCACCTCGCGCCGGCCCTGATCGGCCGCGACCCGCTCGACCGCGCGGGCGCCCACGTCACGATGGACGGCGTACTGCGCGGCCAGCAGGTCGCCAAGGCCGGCCTCGACATCGCCCTGTTCGACCTCGCCGGACGGATCAGCGGCTGGCCGGTCCACGCCCTGCTCGGCGGCAGCGTCCGCGACCGGGTGCAGACCACGTGGGTGGTCGGCCTCGGCACCCTGGACGAGATGGCCGCCGAGGCCGCGGAGTACGCCGACCGCGGGTTCATGCACCTGAAGGTCAAGGGCGGTCACGACCCGGCGAAGGACCTCGAACTGATCCGGGCCGTCCGCGCCGCGATCCCCGCCGACGCGGAGCTGTGCCTGGACGCCAACGAGGGGTACGACGCAACCACGGCCCTCCCGTACCTCACCAAGATGAGCGCGGCGGGCCTCACCCTCCTCGAGCAGCCCCTTCCGCGCTGGGACCTGACCGGGCTCGTACGGCTTCGGGACCGCCTCGACGTCCGCGTGATGGTCGACGAGAGCATGCACTCGCTGCACGACGCTCTGGAGATCGCGCGGCGCGGTGCGGCCGACGTACTGAACATCAAGATCCTCAAGGTCGGCGGGCTCCATCGCGCGCTGCAGATCGCTGCCGTGGCCGAGGCCGCGGGGCTGGCGGTGAAGGTAGGGTCGATGCCAGAGCTGGGTGTCGCGACGCTGGCCGCCGTACACCTGGCCGCCGCCGTACCCGGAGCGACCGTCGCGGCGGACCTGGTGGGGCCGTTGATGGTCGACGAGGACCCGCTGGCGCCGACCGTGTTCGCCGACTGCGACGGCTGGATCGACGTACCGAAGCGCCCCGGTCTCGGGCACGACGTTTAACAGGGTCTGAGAGGTCATCATGCATCCACTCGTCGAACGGCTCCGCGGCACGCTGCTCCCCGCGGTCGTCACCCCGATGGACTCCGACGGCGTCGTCGCGTACGACGCTTTGTCCGCGTACGCCGTCTCGCTCACGAAGCACGCTGTCGGCGGCGTCGCGGTGTGGGCGCACACCGGGCGCGGGCTCTACCTGTCCCCGGGCGATCGCGTGAAGGTGCTCGAGACGTGGCGGTCCGCCACCGACGTACCGATCGTCGCGGGTGTCGGCGTACCGAGGTCCTCGGCTGCGCAAACGTTGGAGCAGGCGGCGGACGCGACCGTGGAGATGGCGCGGGCCGCCGCGGCCGGTGGGGCCGATGCGGTCATGGTCTATCCGCTAGCAGCGCTAGGCGAACTGCCGGACGGGCACGCGCAGGCGGTCGCGTTGCACGAGCGGGTCGCGACCGAGAGCGGGCTGCCGCTGGTCGGCTTCTACCTGCACGGCGAGGCCGGCGGGTACCCGTACTCACCCTCATTGATCCGCGACTTGCTCTCGCTGGACGCGATGCTCGGCGTGAAAACGGCGACGCTGGACCACGCGATCGGGTGCCAGGACGCGATCTGGGCCGGGCGCGACAGCGGGAAGCTGCTCATCACCGGCGAGGACCGGATGTACGGGCCGTCGTTCATGTGGGGCGCGGACACGGCACTCGTCGGGATCGCGTCGGCGCAGGTCGAGTTGTCGGCCGCCGTACTGCGGGCCTGGACGGCCGGCGAGCACTCGGAGTTCCTGACCGCGTCGGAACGGCTGGACCGGTTCGCGGCAGCGACGTTCTACGCGCCGATCGAGGGCTACGTACAGCGGATGCTCTGGGCCGCCGAGTGGGAAGGCCTGATCTCGGCGACGGCCGCACACGATCCGTACGGGCCGGATCTGCCGCCGGGCGAGCGCGAGCTGGTCGTCCGCTGCCTGGAGGAACTGCACCGCTAAGTGGGGCAGTGAGGTGGCGCGCTCCCTCCTTCGCTCCACCACACCGACGCTCCCTGGAACCGCCTCAGGGGTGGCGGTAATTGTGGTCTTGACCGAAACTAGGAGAGCAAGCCCGGAACGTCAAGATCTCGGAGCCCGCTGCGCTATTCTGCGACTTGAGGGCCAGACCAGAAGTCGTCGGAGGACTGCGTGAGGATCTGCTCAGCTGTCGGCGGGGTTGACTGATGGCACTTGCGGTCGGCGTGGTCGGGCCCGAGGACCTGGTCCAGCGGGTGACGGTGGTCGGCGCCCCGAGCGGGACCGTGCTCGTGCCGCTGGCGTACCGGCACGAGACCGAGGCCGTCGAACTCGTCGAGCACTCGCACTCGGACGTCGACGCCTTCCTGTTCACCGGCGTCGTCCCGTACACGATCGCCACCGAGGCCGGGGTGATCGACCGGCCGGCGATGTACGTCTCGTACGACGGGGCGACCCTGCTGCGCGCCCTCGTGGAGCTCCTGCGCCTCGGGCACAACGTCACCCAGTTCTCCATCGACACGCTGCGGCGGTCGGAGGTGCTGGAGACGCTGATCGAGGCGAAGCTGCCGACCGACCAGATCCAGGTGCTGCCGTACCGGCCGGGCCTGACCTCGGACGACATCGTCGCGTTCCACCGCACGGCCCGCGAGAAGCACGACACGAAGGTCGCGATCAGCTGCCTGGGTTCGGCGTTCCACCTGATCGAGAACGAGATGCCGTCGGTCCGGCTCGCGCCGTCGCGGTACTCGATCCGCTCCACGCTGCAGGCCCTGATCCTCACCACGACCGGCCAGCACGTCGGCGACGCCCAGGTCGCGCTCGGCGTCATCGACCTGCCCGAACCGGACGACGCGCTCGCCGCGGACCTGATCACGCTCGGCGGCAGCCTCGCCGCCCTCCCCGACGGCCGGCATCTCGTCGTCACCACCCGCGGGCTCCTGGAGCAGGCGACCGAACAGTTCTCCCGGATGCCCCTGCTCGACCACCTGGCAGCCCGGCACAGCACGGCGTACGTCGGTTTCGGCGTCGGCCGTACGGCGGCTGAAGCCGAGGCGCTCGCCCGTCGCGCCGTGGGCCGCGCCGCCTCGATCGGCTCCGTCGCCGGTGTCGTCTCGATGTCCGACGACGTCGAGATCGTCATCGAGCCCTCCGGCGACCAGCCGTCCGGCGCCCGCGGCACCGAAAGTCTCCCCCTGCTGGCCCGCCGGGTTGGCCTCAACACCCAGACCCTCGCCCGGATGCGCGAACTCACCGCCACCCTCCCCAACGGCCTCACCACCCAAGACGTAGCTGACCACCTGGCCGTCCAGCTCCGCACCGCCCGCCGAGTCCTGAAACGCCTGGAACGAGCCGGCCTGGCCGCCCCCACCGGCACCCAACAACACGGCCGAACCGGCCGCCCACCCACCGTCTATCTCATCCGCCTGTAGCGGCCGGGCTTTGCGGAAAGAAGTTTGCACCTACTGCCGAAAATGTTCCGCAAAGAAGCGCGCGGCTTCATTCGCCACGGCGTACCAATCACCGCGAAGGTCATGACGCCCGCCATCGATCGCCAACAGACGCGACGGCGCGCCGACTGCGAGCAGCGCGTAATGGAGTCGCTCGGCCTGCTCGTACGGAACCGTCTCGTCGGCAGTCCCGTGGACGATCAGGAACGGCGGTGCGCCGGCGCTGACATGCGCGATCGGACTTGCCGCGCGCAACTGTTCGCGATGCGTGGACACGTCGCCGCCGACCAACGCGGTGACCGGCGAAGGGCGGTCGATCCGCAGGGCGCCGCCGGGACGGAGGAGATCGCTCGGACCGCTGATCGTCACCACCGCATGGACGTTCGCAACCGCCGTACGGCGAGACGTGAGGCCGGCGAGCGCTGCAAGGTGGCCCCCGGCGGACTGTCCCCAGATGCCGATGCGATCAGGATCGATCGGGAGGCCGAGCGGATTGCGGTGCAGCCAGTCCAGGGCGGCCTGTACGTCGTGCAGTTGCGCGGGGAAGATCGCCTGCCCGCTGTGACGGACGGAGATGGCAACGGTCAGGAAGCCTGCTCGGACCAGCGCGGGGTTCGCGAACGGCAGCAGTGCGGACGAGCGATCACCAGGTCCCCAGCCTGGGCATCCGTCGATCCGTACGACGGTCGGGAGCGGGGTGGTGGGCAGCGGTGCCGGACCTAGTACGTCGAGGCAGAGGTCGAGGCCGTCCGGGCGGGCGTAGCGGACATCTGCGAGGTGGGTGAGCTCGGATCGCGCAGCAGACATCAGGTCCATCGCCTCCTCGGCCGGGGATCCGATCGTCGTACCCGGGCGATGACGAGGTCCAGAGCGACCGGCTAGGGAGTGATGATCGTGACGCCGGCGGGGGTGCCGTTGGTGAGGGCTGCCAGGGCGGCGGGGGTTTGGTCGAGGGTGATGGTGCGGGTGACGAGTTGCTGAGGGTTGAGGTTGCCGGTGGCAACTAGGTCGAGCAACTCGGGGTAGGCGTGGGCGGGCATGCCGTGGCTGCCGAGCCAGGCGAGTTCCTGGCCGATCAGGCGGCCGACCTCCAGCTGCACGCCCTGGGGCAGGAGGCCGATCTGGACGTGACGACCTCGTGGACGGAGAGCTTGCAGGGCTTGCTGAACGACGTCGTTGGAGCCGAGCGCATCGATCGTGACATGAGCACCGCCCAGGTCATGGATCTGCGCAACGGTGTCTGCAGACGCGTGGATTGTGTGTACGGCGCCGTACTCGCGGGCCAACTGCAGCGCGTCGGGGTTGGTGTCGATGGCGATGACCTCGGCGCCGAGAGCCGACGCGATCATGACCGCGGACAGGCCGACGCCACCACACCCGAAGACGGCCACGCGTTCACCCGCGACGACCTGTCCTACCTGGTGGACGGCGCGGAACGACGTGGCAAATCGGCAGCCCAGGCCCGCGGCGGTCGCGAAATCCATGTCGTCGGGCAGTCGCACCAGGTTCACAGCGGCGTACGGCACAGCGACGTACTCGGCGAACGAACCCCAGTAGTTGAACCCAGGCTGCAGCTGGTTGGGGCACACCTGCTGGTTGCCCTCGAGGCACTGCTCGCACGCACCGCACGCGCAGATGAACGGCGTCGTGACCCGATCCCCGACCGCCCACCCGCTCACACCCGCCCCGACCGCGGCGATCGTCCCGGCAAGCTCATGCCCCGGCACATGCGGCAGCACGATGTCGGAGTCATGCCCCATCCACCCATGCCAGTCACTACGACACAGCCCGGTAGCCTCAACCTTCAAAACCACCGAGCCGTCCGCAACCTCAGGCTCCGCAACCTCACGAATCTCAGGCAGTACGCCGTACTCCGAGATGACAACCGCACGCATCAGAGCGGCTTCATCAGCCGCCTGCGACCGCTGGGATGATGGAGACCTGGCCGCCGTCCTTGATCGTGGTCTGGAGGCCGTCGGCGAAGCGTACGTCGTCGTCGTCGACGTACACGTTCACGAACCGGCGGAGCTCGCCCGAGTCGTCCAGCACGCGGCCCTTGATCCCCGGGTACGACGCGTCGAGCGAGTCGAGCACCTCGGTTAGGGTCGCGCCCTCCGCGGACACCTCGGACACGCCCTGGGTGTAGGGCCGCAGGATGGTCGGGACGCGAACGCTCACACTCACTGCAGGCCTGCCTTCACGAAGGCGTCGTACGACGCGGGGATGGTCACCTTGGGGCCGACCCGGTCGGCCACGGCGTCGAGCGTCTTCAGCCCGTCGCCGGAGTTGATGATGACGGTCTCGGCCTCGGGGTCGAGCTGCCCGGTCGCGATCAGCTTCTTCAGCGTCGCGACGGTCACCCCGCCCGCGGTCTCGGCGAAGATGCCCTCGGTCCGGGCCAGCAACTGGATGCCCTCGACGACCTCGTCGTCGCTGACGTCCTCGATCGCGCCACCGGTACGGCGGGCGACGTCCAGGACATAGGGCCCGTCGGCCGGGTTGCCGATCGCCAGCGACTTCGCGATCGTGTCCGGCTTCACCGGCTTGACCACGTCGTGGCCGTCGCGGAACGCCTGCGCGACGGGCGAGCAGCCGGTCGCCTGGGCGCCGTAGATCTTGTAGTCAGTAGCGTCGACGAGGCCGAGCTTGCCGAGCTCGGTGAAGCCCTTGTCGATCTTGGTCAGCTGCGAACCGGACGCGACCGGGATCACGACCTGCTGCGGGATCCGCCAGCCGAGCTGCTCGGCGATCTCGAAGGCGAGGGTCTTGGAGCCTTCGGAGTAGTACGGGCGGACGTTCACGTTCACGAACGCCCAGCCTTCCTCCTCACCGGCGATCTCGGAGGCCAGCTTGTTCACGTCGTCGTAGTTGCCCTCGACGGCGACCAGCGTCCCGCCGTACACGGCGGTGGTGATCACCTTCGGGCGCTCGAGGTCGTGCGGGATGAACACGACCGAGCGGATGCCGGCCCGGGCCGCGGCCGCAGCGACCGCGTTGGCCAGGTTGCCGGTGGAGGGGCAGGCGAAGACCTTCATGCCGAGCTCGCGGGTGGCGCTCAACGCTGATGCAACCACCCGGTCCTTGAAGGAGTGGGTCGGGTTGCCGGAGTCGTCCTTCACCCAGAGCTTCCTGAGCCCGAGCTCGCGGGCCAGGTTCTGCGCGTCGACGAGCCGGGTGTAGCCGGGCTCGGTGTTCGGGAAGCTGGCCACGTCCACGGGGACGGGCAGCAGCGGCTGGTACCGCCAGATGTTCTTGGGTCCGGCCTCGATCTGCTCACGGGTGATCGTCGGGTACTCGTAGCCGACCTCGAGCGGACCGAAGCACTCCATACATGCGTAGAACGGGCCGAGCGGCGACTTCGCCCCACAGGCGCGACAGCTCAGGTGCGTACCGTTGCCGAAGGCACCTTCACGGATCGTGTGGGTGGCGGCGGTCAGGCTCATGAGTGAGGTTCCCCTCTCATCTTCCCCGCGAACACCGGATCTCGGCGGCGGGACGGATTTGGCACCGTTCCACCGCGAGACGCCCCGGGCGGGGGCTCGACGGGGAGGGTTGCCGGGACTTCAACGGGCCGTTTCCCTCAGTCCCTCTGGATGAGCTCCCCCGAGATTACCCAATCGGGTCCATATTGTGTCTTGTGATCCCACCATCTGAGACACGTGATCTCAGCTGCGGCGCTCCAGGAAGCGCATCACCGGCGTCGCCGCGATCCCGTGCACGACCACGCTCAGGATCATCGTGAACCCCAGTGTCGCCCACAGCCACGGCAGCTCGTCCCGGAACTGCGCTCCGGTCGCGGCGAGGTAGTAGACCGACGACACACCCCGGACGCCGAACGCCGAGATCGCCCAGCGCTCGGACCGGCGCAACTCCGATCGCGCGAGCGACAGCCACCCGAGCAGCGGACGAACCACCACAACCAGCAGTACGCCGACCGCCGCGCCGGTGGACGTGAGCGGCTCCAGGAGCCCCGCCGTGACCGCGGCACCGAGCAGGAGCAGGACTCCCCACGTGAGGATGTGCTCGAGCTCGCCGATGAAGTCGTGCAGCTCCCCGTGGAACTCGTGCTTGCTCTCCACCGACCGCAGAGTGAGTGCCGCGACGAACGCCGCGATGAACCCGTAGCCGTGCAGCACCTGCGTGAGTCCGTAGACGCCGAGCGTCATGGCCAGCGCGAGCACCGGCTCCCGCGACTCGGACAGCCGCAAGCTCCGAGAGGGGGCCGAGAAGGTCATCCGCCCGAGCAACCAGCCGGCACCGACCCCGATGGCGACACCGATCACGGCCTTCCCGACCACGTCCCAGGCGATCCACTGCCACGGCGAGAGGCTCTTGGTCGCAATGAACACCGCCAGGTAGACGAAGGGCGCCGCGAGCCCGTCGTTCAGCCCCGCCTCGGACGTGAGCGCGAACCGCACCTCGTCGTCCTCGTCGAGCTCGGCGTCCTCACCGGTCGTCGGCCCGTCCACCTGTACGTCGGACGCGAGCACCGGGTCTGTCGGCGCCAGGACCGCTGCTACGAGGAGCGCGGTAGCCGGAGCCAGCCCGAGCAACCATCCGACTCCGGTCAGTGCGGCGATCCCCGCCGGCATCGCGACGAACAGCAACCGCCACGTCACCGTCCAGGTGAAGAGATTGATCGGCCGGTCGATCGCCAGGCCGACGCCCATCAGCGCGACGATCACGGTCAGCGCCGCCAGATGCTTGGTCAGCGTGGGCTCGGCGATCGGGCTCAGGTGGGTGCGATCCACGGCCAGCCCGAGCAGCATCCCGGCGCCGACGAACGCGATCGGCGCGGATACGGCGTACCGGCGTAAGAGGCGTGGAAGAACGGCGCCGAGGAGCAACGCCAGGCCCGCCACCAGGTACAGGCCGTCCCCGTCGATCGTCATTGTGCCGATCCGGTGCCCAGTGTCACCTCAAGCGATGCGTTGCTCCCGGGGTGTGAGTGGGCAGCGCCTTGCGGGGGCCGTAGCGCGGGTGGCCGATGCCGGCGAGCTCGAGGAGGCGCTGGACGCGGAAGCGGTGGCCGCGGTACGGCTCGATCAGCTCGGCGCAGCCGTCGTCGTCGAGTTCCTCGCCGATCAGCGCGTACGACACGTTCCGCGATACGTGGTAGTCCGCGAACGAGAACGCATCGGCGTCCCCGTGAGCCCGCTGCCGTACCTCGGCCGCCGTCCACACCCCGACCCCGGGCAGTGACCGCAGCCGCCGCTCGATCTCGTCGGAGTCGCTCAGGTCGAGCGTCCGCTCCAGCGCCTTCGCCCGCGTCGCCGCTGTGATGACAACCCGCGACCGCCGGCCCTCGACACCCGCCCGCAGCCACTGCCACGACGGGATCTGCCGCCACTCCTCGGGCGCCGGCGGCACCATCATCTCCCGTCCGTCCGGAGGGGTCGGCCCCGGCGCAGGCTCGCCGTACTCACGCAGCAGCAACCGCCACGCCCGGAACGCCTCCTTGCCGGTCACCACCTGCTCGATCCCGGCCGCCGCCATCGCCTCGAACACCGCCCGCGTCCGCGGCACACGCACATCCGGGAACCGCCGCGCCGCGTCCACCAGCGCCCGATGCTCCGGCAGCGGCTCGAACCCGTCCCAGCTGTCCCGCTCCCCCAGCAACTCCGGCACCCCGTCGAGCGCCCACTCCGACCCCGGCCCCCAAGCCTCCGCCTCGACAAACCCGGCGTACGGCGTCAACCGCAACAACACCGCCCCGTCCGGAGTCCGCGTCGCCCGCCACACCGTCCGCCGCGCCGCGTCGAACACGTACGCCGGATCCCCAGGCCCCTTACGCAACCCCCCGATCACCGAATGCGGGTCCACCACCCGCCCAGGACGCCAAACCCGCACCACCGAACTCACTCGCCAAGTCTTACCCACGCCACCGACACAACCGCATACTGGGCCGCATGACCGCCTGGCAGAGGGTGAAGTTGGTGGGGAACTTTCTCAATCTGACCACTGTGGCCGGGCTGATGGTCGGGGTGATCGGGCGGGCTTCGTTCAGTCGGGGGCCTCGGGGGTTGTTCTTCGCGAACGGATACAAGCTCGGGTTTCCGGTCGCGGGGGCGTTCACGATCGGGAATGTCGTGCTGAGCAAGCACGGGCGGGCGTACTTCGACAACCCGGCGCTCGTCCGGCACGAGGAGCGGCATTCGTGGCAGTACTTCTGCCTGATCGGCCTGCCGATGCTCCCGCTGTACGTCGTGGGCGTGGTCGTCTCGTTCCTGCTCACCGGTGACCCGGCGTCGCGCAACCCGTTCGAACGGCTCGCCGATCTGAGAGAGGGCGGGTACGTCGAGCGCCCGATCCAGCCGATCGGCAAGACCGTGACGCAGGCGTTCAGCGGGCTGAGATCGCGTCCGAAAGGGCCGTGAGGACGGTCACCACACCGCTCGGGTCGTCGACGACGATGTCCGCGGCCTCGATCAGCTCGGTCGCGTTCGAGGACCGCGTGGCGAGCAGTACGCCACGTAGTCCGGTCTCCCGCTGCTCCTGGATCGCCCGGTACGCCGCGAGGTCGCCCAGGTCGTCCCCGGCGTACAGGATCGACCGCGCGCCGGTCGACTCGATCAGGCGGCGGAGCGCGACGCCCTTGTCGATGCCGGGCGGCCGCAGCTCGAGCACGAGGTTGCCCGGCTCCAACCGCAGCCCGGTCTCCTGAGCCAGCGCGGTCAGCGGCGCCCGCAGCAGTTCGAGTGCGCGGACCGGATCCTCCAGCCGACGCGTGTGCACAGCCAGCGAGCTGTCCTTGTCCTCCACAAACGCATCCGGTACGCCGACCTCGCGCAGGAGCCCCGGCAACCGGTCCCGCGCCGTCGCGACACCCTCCGGCACCGGGTCGCTCGTCACCTTGCCGGTCGCCGCGTCCCAGCGCTCCAGCCCGTAGTGCCCGAGTACGACGAGACTGCCCAGCCCCGGGTGACCGCTCACACCGGACAGTTCGGTGGCGACCAGTGCGGGCCGGCCGGTGACGATCGCGACCTGGTTCACGGTCCGGGCGAGCCGGGCCAGTGCGTCCAGGGCGCCTTCGACCGGCCGGGATCGCGCCGGGTCCTCGACGAGCGGCGACAGTACGCCGTCGAAGTCGGACGAGATCACCGCGGTCGCCGGGTCCGAGACGATGGCCTCCCAGCCCTCTCGTCCCGAGTCGGTCTCGATGACCGGAGTACTCATCCGCTGTAGTCCGAGGTCAGGATCACGGTCAGGCGATCCTTCTTCATGTTGTCCAGTGCGCCCTTGGACCGGCCGATGCCTAGGTCGTGGGCGAGTTGGTTGGCGGCGTCGAGCATGCCCGGCGGGTAGTAGACCGTGCTCTCGGCGATCTTGCCGTGCCAGTTGTCCGGCGACCCGGCCACGGTCCAGCCGGCCTGCCGGGCGCGGTTCGCGACGCTGTCGGCCAGACCCTTGCGCGCGGTGTTGTTGTACACCTCGATCGCCGGCCGTTCCTCGGCCGGGATCGTCACCGCCGGCTGGGTCGGCTGAGTCGACGGCGTAGTCTCGGGCGGCTGCGAGGTCTCCGACGGCTGCGAGGTCTCCGACGGCTGCGTCGTCTCGGTCGGCTGAGTCGGCGCGGTCGACGCCGGCTCGCTACTCGGCGCACCAGTCGGCTCGGGGGTCGGCTTCGTGGACGGTCGCGGCACGCTGGCGCCGACGGTCGACGGCCCGGAGGTGGGCTTCGGCGTACTCACGCCGGCCGGCTTCTCGTCGGCCTTGCTGTCGTGTCCTCGCGTCCCGAACAGCACCAGCAGTCCGGCCACGATCGCCACCACGGCAGCCACCGCGACAAGGGAAGACAGCACCTGCCCCTGCTCGCCCCGCAGGCGTGGGACCGCTCGGCACGCCCGAAGGCGGGACATGGTCAGACCTCGATGCCCAGTCGGCGTGCGGAGCGGGCGCGCTGGCGGGCCGCACGGAGACGGCGCAGGCGCTTGACCAGTAGCGGGTCGTGCGCGAGGGCCTCGGGCCGGTCGATGAGCGCGTTCAGGACCTGGTAGTACCGGGTCGCCGACATCTGGAACTGGTCCCGGATCGCCTGTTCCTTCGCTCCGGCGTACTTCCACCAGTGCCGCTCAAAAGCAAGGATCTGGCCGTCCCTCTCAGAGAGCCCGGCAACGGCCGGCGGCGCAGCTTCGGCGGGGCCGGAAGAGCTGGCGTTGGCGCTGTCCATGTGCAGCTGACTCCTGTGCGGTCGGTGATCGTCCGTCCGCCTGCCACTCTACGTGCTGAACAACAGCGATGTCATTCACCGCTCGGACGACACGAGGCGTGTCGCTGACAGGACAACCTGATCTCGGCAACTCTGGCAGGATCTTGGGGGTGAGCTCAACTCCGTCCAGCGTGGCGCTGGTGGAGGAGTTGCAGGGGCGGATTCGTGAGGTCGACCCGCTGGTCAACGCCGTCTGCACCTCTAACCCCGCCGCGCTCACCGAAGCTGCCCGACTCGACACCGAGCGTGACGAGGGACGGGTCCGTGGGCCGCTGCACGGCGTACCGGTGCTGGTCAAGGACAACATCGACACCGCGGACCTGCCGACCACGGCCGGCTCGCTGGCGCTGGCCGACCAGCCACCGCCGCCGCAAGACGCGCCGTTGGTACGGCGGTTGCGCGAAGCGGGCTGCGTGATCCTCGGGAAGACCAACCTGAGCGAGTGGGCGAACTTCCGCGGCTCCGCGTCCTCGTCCGGCTGGAGTGCGTACGGCGGCCTGACCCGCAACCCGTACGCGCTGAACCGCTCGGCCGGCGGCTCCTCGTCCGGCTCGGGCGCCGCGGTCGCGGCGGGCCTGGCGGACTATGCGATCGGCACCGAGACCAACGGCTCAATCGTTTGCCCGGCCGCGTTGAACGGAGTCGTCGGCCTGAAGCCCACGGTCGGCCTGGTCCCCCAGCAGGGCATCGTCCCGATCTCGCACTCGCAGGACACCGCCGGGCCGATGGCCAGGACGGTCACCCAGGCGGCAGCGCTGCTCTCCGTTCTGACCGGCGGTCAGACGGACTACACCGAGGCCTGCCGCGGCACGGACCTCAGCAACGTGCGCATCGGCGTACCGCGCGGTCCCCTGTGGGGCTACTCGAACGGCCTGGACCAGGTGACCGAGCGGGCGCTGGAGCTCCTCAGCCAGTGTGGAGCCACGCTGGTAGACAACCTGTCGTTGCCGACACCAGGTGGTGACGAGGACCAGTTGCAGGTGCTGGCGCACGAGCTGAAGGTCGACATGGCGTCGTACCTCGCTACCCGTGTTCCTGGCGGCCCGCAGACGCTGGACGACCTCATAGCGTTCAACAAGAAGCATGCGGACCAGGAGCTGCGGTGGTTCGGCCAGGAGCTGTTCGAACGTGCTGCTGCCACGGAGGGCCTCAGCTCCCCCGTGTACGTCGCCGCTCGCCTCACTGCACTGCGCGCGGGCCGGGACGGCATCGACAACCTGCTCCGAGACAACCAGCTCGACGCGCTGGTATCCCCGGCGTACTCACCGGCCTGGACCATCGACCTGGTGAACGGCGATCACGTGCTCGGCAGCTCCTCGTCGCACGCGGCCCTGGCCGGTTATCCACTGCTCTCGGTCCCGTCCGGAGTAGTGTCCGGACTGCCGGTCGGACTCACGATCAGCGGTACGGCGCGAAGTGAGGTCACGCTCATTCGCTTGGCGCACGCCTTGGAAACCGCGAGAATCGCTGCAGACGGACCGTTCCCGACCCCGGAGTTCAGACAGTGGGTATAGATCGCGTCAGGTGGGGCATCGTTGCGACCGGCAACATTTCGACCCAGTTCACGCACGATCTCGCGCTGCTCGGTGACGACGCCGTCGCGACCGCGGTCGCCTCCCGCTCCCAGGACAGCGCGAACAGGTTCGCCGCCGAGTTCGGCATCCCGCACGCGTACGACGACTACCGCCGGCTGATCGACTCCGGCGAGGTCGACGTGCTCTACATCGGTACGCCGCATCCGCAGCACTACGCCGTCGCCCGTACGGCGTTGCAGGCCGGCGTCGCCGTACTGTGCGAGAAGCCCGTCACGCTGACCGCCACGCAGGCCCGGGACCTGATCACGGTCGCCAAAGAGCACAACACGCTGTTCGCCGAGGCGATGTGGATGCGCACGAACCCGGTGATCCGGGCACTCTTCGAGGACCTGGACAGCGGCGTGATCGGCGAGCCGCAGCAGGTGGTCGCGGACTTCGCGTTCCACAAGTCTTCCTTGCCGGTTCGCCTGCTCGACCCGGCGCTCGGGGGAGGCTCGCTGATGGACGGCGGCATCTACCCGATGACGTTCGCCTTCCTGGCGCTCGGCCGTCCGGCGGAGGTGAAGGCAGTCGGTTCGCTGAACGACGACGGCATCGACGTGAACGTCGCGATGGCGTGGCGGTACGACTCCGGCGCGGTCGCCGCGCTGACGTGCGGCCTGCGCTCGCAGAACCCGTGGGTCGCGTCGATCAGCGGCCCGGACGGGAACCTGCAGGTCCCGCACCGTTTCCACCACCCCGAGTACTACGTGCGCACGACCGCTTCCGGAGCGGAGCGCATCGACGTACCGACGCATGGTCGTGGGTACCACTATGAGGCAACCGCAGTCATGCAAGCGCTGCGCGAAGGGCTGATCGAAGTGCCGGCCCTCCCCCACGCCGCCACCCTCGAGATTCTCGACCTGCTCGACGAAACCAGGAGACAGATCGGGGTCCGCTACCCCGGTGACGACGACGATTTGAGTGGATGAACTGAATATGCCGAACGGTAGGAGTTCCTTCGTAGTGGTGGCCAACCGGCTGCCGGTCGACCGGATCGAGATGCCCGACGGCAGTACGGCGTGGCGCCGAAGTCCCGGCGGTCTCGTGACCGCGCTGGCGCCGGTGATGCAGGGCCACCACGGCGCCTGGATCGGCTGGACGGGCAGCCCGGACGAGAAGCTGGACCCGTTCGACGACAACGGGATGCACCTGGTCCCGGTGATGCTCAGCGCCGAGGACGTCCAGCTGTACTACGAGGGCTTCTCCAACGCCACGCTCTGGCCGCTGTACCACGACGTGATCGTGGCGCCGGAGTTCCATCGCGAGTGGTGGGAGTCGTACGTCGCGGTGAACCGGCGGTTCGCGGAGGCCGCCGCGGAGGCCGCCGACGACAACGCCGACGTGTGGGTGCACGACTACCAGCTGCAGCTCGTCCCCGCGATGCTGCGCCGGCTGCGTCCCGACGTACGCATCGGGTTCTTCCTGCACATCCCGTTCCCGCCGACCGAGCTGTTCGCGCAGATGCCGTGGCGGCGGCAGATCCTGGACGGGCTGATGGGCGCGGACCTGGTCGGTTTCCAGCGCCCCGGCGCGGCGTCCAACTTCGCCCGGCTGGCCCGCAACCGGATGGGCCTGCGGACCCGCGGCGACCGGATCCACCTGCCCGACGACCGGATCGTCCGCGCGAAGGCGTTCCCGATCTCGATCGACGTCGACGAACTGGAGAGCCTCGCCCGGCAGCCGGAGACGACCGCCCGCGCGGCCGAGCTGCGCCAGGAGGTCGGCAACCCGACGCACATCCTGCTCGGCGTCGACCGGCTCGACTACACCAAGGGCATCCGGCAACGGCTGCGGGCGTTCGGCGAACTGCTGGACGAGAAGCGGATCTCGGTCGACGACGCGGTGTTCATCCAGGTCGCGACACCGTCCCGGGAGCGCGTCGAACAGTACCGCGTGCTGCGCGACGAGATCGAGCTGCTGGTCGGGCGGATCAACGGCGAGCACGGCCGGATCGGTACGCCGGCGATCAACTACCTGCACACGACGTACTCGCGGACCGAGATGGCCGCGCTGCTGCGAGCCGCTGACGTTGCGGTGGTGACGCCGTTGCGGGACGGTATGAACCTGGTCGCCAAGGAGTACGTGTCGACGCGGTACGACGACACCGGCGCGCTGGTGCTGAGCGAGTTCGCCGGCGCGGCGGACGAGTTCCGGCAGGCGTTCCTGGTGAACCCGCACGACATCAACGGGATGAAGGACACGATCGTCGACGCGATGAACACCGACGACCGGCAGCTCGGCCGGCGGATGAAGGCGATGCGCAAGCACCTCGCGGCGCACGACGTGAACCTCTGGGCCCAGACCTTCCTGAAGGCGTTGCATGACGAAGACTGAGGCCGACCGGGGCGGTGGGGTGGGGCAGCAAGGACACCGCGTGCTCGCACTCGATCTGGGTACGTCGTCGGCGCGGGCACTGGTCCTCTCGTCAGAAGACGCCGCGCCGATCCCCGGTGCGCTGGCGCGACACAAGATCTCCCCGACGTACGGCCATGACGGCTCGGCGACGCTCGACCTGCACGAGTACGTCGAGGGCCTGCTCGGGTGCCTGGACGAGCTCGAGCAGAACGGTCACCTGGACGGCATCGGCGCGATCGTGCTGTCCTCGCAATGGCACTCGATCGTTGCGCTCGACAACAAAGGTGTCGCGCGTACACCGGTGATCACGTGGGCCGACACGCGCTCGGTCGACCTCGGTCTCGGTACGTCGTTCGACGAGCGAGCGTTCCACGCGCGCACCGGTGCGTGGCTGCACCGGCTGTACTGGACCCGCCGGATCCCGTGGCTCCTGGCCGACGACGCCCCGGCTGCCTTCGCCGGCCTGCCGGACCTGGTGCTCGAGCGGCTGACCGGCGAACGCGTCACGTCCGTCTCGATCGCATCCGGGACCGGCACGCTGGACCTCGCGACCGGCGCGTACGACGACGAGGCGCTGGAGATCGCCGGCGTGACGGCCGACCGGTTGCCGCCGATCGTGCCCACAGGCTGGACGGGCACGTTGTCCAAGGAGTACGAACGCCGCTGGCCCGGTCTGGTCGGCGTACGCGTGCATCCGCCGACCGGCGACGGCGCCGCGTCGAACGTCGGGACGGGCGGGTACGACGCCGGCGTCGCAGCGGTGACCGTTGGTACGTCGGCCGCCGTACGCGTCGTGCACCCGATCGAGAACGCGCCCGAGCTCCCGTGGGAGCTGTGGCGGTACCGGGTCGACGACAAGCGGGCCGTGACCGGGATGGCGTTCTCGGCCGCCGGCAACCTGCACGCGTGGCTGACCGGCGTACTGCGGCTGGAGTCCGATGAGCCGAACGGCGTCGAGATCGGGGCGACGGGCGCGATCGCGATCCCGTTCATGGCCGGCACCAGGCCACCCGCGGTGGTGCCCGGCGGATCCGGCGTGTACTTCGGCCTGTCGTTCGACGACAGCCCGGCCGAACTGCTCGCGGCAGCACTCCAAGGAGCGTCACTGGAGATCGACCGCGGACTGCGGATCCTCGACTCGTTGTTCGGGCAGGAGCTGGAGGTCGTCCTCGGCGGCGGCGGGATCGACGCCTCCGAGTGGTGGCGCCGCTGCCTGACCGCCACCTTCGCCCGCCCGACCACGGTCTGCGCCGAGGCCGAGGTCGGCGCCCGCGGGGCGGCCGCCGTAGCTCTCGGCCTGTCCCCCGACCCGGGTGGCGAGCACCTGACCCCGGTCCCGGACGAGGTCTCCCGCGTCGCCGACCTCCGCCCCCGCTACGGTGCGTTGCGGGAGCTGGCCGTACAGGCGTCGTCGATCTAGTACCGCGGATGCGGTACGGCGGGGATACTGCCGCTGGACGAGGTGGTCCGACGGGCGGACACGTACTGTGAAGGGATGGAACGGCTCACCCGGTTCTGTCGTGCCTTGGCGCGGCATCCGTTGGCGCTGGACCTTGCTGTTGCCCTCGTGATCCTGCTGATCAACCTGGTGGTGCCGGGTGGACGGCACGTCGGTGAGCGCATCCAGCTGAACCAGACGGTGGTGCTGCTCGCGATCGCCGGCGCGGTCGTGATCACGTTCAGGCGCCGGGCGCCCCTGCTCGTGCTGGCGATCACGACCATGATCACCACGACGTTCGTGATCGCCGAGCAGGGCAAGAGCCCGATCGTCATCTACATGGGCGTCGCGGCGTACACCGTCGTCCTGTCGAAGGACCGGCCGACACGCTCGATCGCGGTCGTGGCCACGGCGCTGGTCAGCTTGACCGCCGAGGCGTTGTTCGTCGGCGGGGACGTCCTCGACAACCTCGGTCTGACCTTCTTCGTGCTGTTCTCGGGCGCGATCGGAGAAGCGGTGCGATACCGGCGCGCATACCTGCTGGAGCTGGAGGAACGCGCCGTACGGGCCGAGCAGTCGCGGGACGAAGAGGCTCAACGGCGGGTGATCGAAGAACGGTTACGAATCGCGCACGAGCTGCACGACGTGATCGCTCACCACATCGCCTTGATGAACGTGCAGTCGGGTGTCGCGGCACATATCCTCCGCACTCAACCGGACGAGGCGGAACGCGCCCTCTCACTGGTCCGCTCCGGTGGTCGCACTGTCCTCCAAGAACTCACCGTGCTCCTCGGGGTCCTGCGTCGCTCCGGCTCACCGCTTCCCACGGCGCCTACGCCGTCCCTGCACGAGCTGGACGCCCTCATCCGCTCGTTCACAGCAGCCGGTGTAGAGGTCGACTGGACGCCGCCTGCCTCGCTAGGCGCACTCCCGGACGTCATAGAGCTCACGGCGTACCGCATCGTCCAGGAGTCCCTCACCAACGTCCTCAAACACGCCCCCGGCGCGGCGGCTGAGGTTCAGCTGATTCACCGATCCAGCGCGTTGGAGATCACCGTCACGAACGGACCTGCTCCAGCCAGCACGTCAGAAGCAAGAGGTGGGCATGGGTTGGTGGGGATGCGGGAGCGCGTGAGCGCGGTCGGTGGGGAGCTACGGGCGGGGCCTGCGGCTGGTGGCGGGTTCGCCGTACATGCTGTGCTTCCTCTGGAGACGGGAGATCTGGGTGACGATCAGAGTGCTGCTGGCCGACGATCAGACGTTGATCCGGAGCGGGTTCCGGGTGCTGGTGAGTTCAGTACCCGATCTGGAGGTCGTTGCTGAGGCGTCGAACGGGCGGGAAGCCGTCGAGCTGGCGCGGTCCGAGCGGGCCGACGTGGTGCTGATGGACATCCGGATGCCCGAGGTCGACGGCCTCGCGGCGACCCGGGTGATCACCGCGGACGAGGCGCTCGCGGGCGTGAAGGTGCTGATCCTGACCACGTTCGAGGTGGACGAGTACGTGTTCGACGCGATCCGCGCCGGCGCCAGCGGCTTCCTCGGCAAGAGCGTCGAACCGGCCGAACTGATCGACGCCATCCGCGTGGTCGCCCGCGGCGACGCCCTGCTGTCCCCGAAGGCCGTCCGCGGCCTGATCAACCGCTTCCTCGCCGAACCCACCCCCGGCCACCAGGTCGGACCCACGGTCCTCGACGTCCTCACCGACCGCGAACGCGAGATCGTCGGCCTGGTCGCCCTCGGCCTGTCCAACGACGAGATCGCCGAACGCCTCGTGCTCTCCCCGTCGACGGCCAAGACCCACGTGAACCGGGCGATGGTGAAACTCGACTGCCGCGACCGCGCGCAGCTCGTCGTACTGGCGTACCAGACCGGCCTCGTGCGTCCCGGCGTACCGCAGACGCAGTAGCGGGTACGGCGAACGCGGTACGGCGAGAAGCCCACCGGCAGCAGACGCGGACGACGGCCGCATGCCGGAAGCATCGGCCGCATGGCTACGTACCTCTACCGGCTCGGCCGATTCGCGTTCCGCCGCCGCCGGTTCGTGCTCCTGGTATGGCTGGGACTGCTGGCTGCCGGAGCAGTCGGCGCCGGCACACTCTCCGGCCCGACCGCCAACGGCTTCTCGATCCCCGGCACCGAGTCGCAGCGCGCCGCGGACCTGCTCAACGAACGCTTCCCGCAGGCGGGCGCCGACGCCGCGACCGCCCGGATCGTGTTCCAGGCACCCGCCGGCCAGAAGCTCACCGACACGCCACAGGTCCAGCAGACCCTGGACAAGCTCGCGACCGCACCGCAGGTCGCCCGTGTCGTCGACCCGTTCAGTGCCAAGGCGATCTCCGCCGACGGCCGCACCGGGTACGCGCAGGTCACCTACAAGGTCCCCGCGCAGGAGATCACGCCGGAGGCGCAGGCCGCCGTCGCCGCCGCGGTCGGACCGGCCCGCGCGTCCGGACTCACGGTCGAGTACGGCGGCGACGCGATGCAACCGCAGGGCGGGCAGCAGCTCACCGAGGTGATCGGTATCGGCGTGGCTGCCGTCGTACTGCTGATCACCTTCGGCTCGTTGATCGCCGCCGGACTGCCGTTGCTGTCGGCAATCATCGGGGTAGGACTCGGAGTGACCGCGATCTCGACGATCAGCGGTTTCGTCGACATCGGATCCGGTACGCCGATCCTTGCGCTCATGATCGGCCTCGCGGTCTCGATCGACTATGCGCTCTTCATCATGTCCAGGTACCGGCATGAGCTGAGCACCGGACTGGAGCCGGAGGAGGCGGTGGGCCGAGCGGTCGGCACGGCCGGCTCTGCCGTGGTCTTCGCCGGTCTGACCGTGGTGATCGCGCTGGCCGGACTGTTCGTGGTCGACATCCCGTTCCTCACCCAGATGGGCCTGGCCGCCGCCTTCACCGTGGTCATCGCGGTCGCGATCGCGCTCACGCTGCTGCCCGCGCTGCTCGGGTTCGCGGGACGGCGGGTGCTCGGCGGTCGCATCCCCGGTCTGCGCGGCGGCGATCCGGAAGCGGCCGGACGGACGACGATCGGCCGCCGGTGGGCAGGCTTCGTCACCCGGCGTCCATTGGCGGTGTTGGTGGTGACCGTGATCGGTCTCGGCACGCTCGCGATCCCGGCGACCGATCTCGAGCTGGGGCTGCCCGACGACAGCACCGCGGCGCCCGACTCGACCCAGCGCAAGGCGTACGAGCTGCTCTCCGAGGGCTTCGGTCCTGGGTTCAACGGCCCGCTGATGGTGGTCGTCGAGGCCGGCGCGTCGACCGATCCGCGTACGGCGGCCACCGCGACGGCAGCCGCCGTACGCGGGCTGCCGGACGTGACGATGGTGACGCCACCGGTCTTCAACCCGGCTGGGAACACGGCGTTGCTGACCGTGATCCCGTCGAGCGGTCCGAGTACGCAGCAGACCAAGGACCTGGTCGAGGCGATCCGGTCGATGCCCGACCAGGATCGCGCCGAGGTGGCGGTCACCGGGGCGACCGCGGTCAGCATCGACATCTCGGACAAGCTCGGCGGCGCGCTCCTGCCGTACCTGTCGCTGATCATCGGGCTCGCGTTCCTGCTGCTGATGCTGGTGTTCCGCTCGATCCTGGTCCCGCTGAAGGCGACGCTCGGGTTCCTGCTCACCGTCGTGGCCACGTTCGGTGCCTTGGTCGCGGTCTTCCAGTGGGGCTGGCTGGCCGGGCTGTTCGGCATCTCGGGACAGACCGGGCCGGTGATCAGCATGCTGCCGATCTTCCTGATCGGGGTGGTGTTCGGGCTCGCGATGGACTACCAGATCTTCCTGGTGACGCGGATGCGCGAGGAACACGTCCACGGCGCCGCGCCGCGGGTGGCGGTGGTCGACGGGTTCGCGCACGGGGCGCGGGTGGTGACCGCGGCGGCGGTGATCATGACCGCGGTCTTCTCCGGGTTCATCCTGTCCGGGGAGACACTGATCCGTGAGATGGGCTTCGGGCTGGCCCTCGCGGTCGCGCTCGACGCGTTCGTCGTACGGATGACCGTCGTACCTGCGGTCATGGCACTCCTCGGCCGGCACGCCTGGTACCTTCCCGCCTGGCTGAACCGGCTTCTCCCGAACGTCGACGTCGAAGGCGACTCCCTCCGCCGCCGGCCGGCGGTCGAACGGGAAACTGAACCGGTTGGGTGATTGCGGCCACTGACAGGAACCGGATTCGCCCGGATCATGGCCGCCATGTGGCGGGAGATCATGAAGTCGAAGGTGCACCGGGCGACGGTGACGCAGGCCGATCTGGACTATGTCGGATCGTGCACGCTGGACGCCGCGTTGATGGAGGCGGCCGACCTGTTGCCCGGTGAGAAGGTGGACATCGTCGACATCACCAACGGTGAGCGGCTGTCGACGTACCTGATCGAAGGGCCGCGCGGGTCCGGGATCGTCGGGATCAACGGGGCCGCGGCGCACCTGATCCACCCGGGTGACCTGGTGATCCTGATCGCCTACGGGATGTTCGACACCGCCGAGGCGAAGATCTTCGAGCCGAGCGTAGTCTTCGTGGACGAGCACAATGCGATCACCCGCATCGGTTCCGACCCCGCCGAGGCGCTTCCCGACAGCGGCACGCTTCGCGGGGACCAACTGCATCCGTAGCCACGACCGGCGCCACCGCCGCCGAGATGAGGACTGGTCGACGATGACTGACCCGACCGAGACCGCCGACCCCGCCACCGAAGCCGCCGCGCCGAAGACCGCCTCCCACGACAACGAGCCGAGCCCGAAGCTGCGCGCGTTCATGAACTCCGGCTGGGCGGACTCCGAGCGGCACGATCTGTCACTGAGCGATGTCGGCGTGTGGGCCGCGAAGCGCCGGGACGCGCTGTCGCAGGCGTTCCCGGGCGAGCGGCTCGTGATCCCGGCCGGCACCTACAAGGTCCGCTCGAACGACACCGACTACGTCTTCCGCCCGCACACCGACTACGTGTGGCTGACCGGCAACCAGACCTCCGACGCGGTCCTGGTCCTGGAGCCGAACGGCACCACCGGCCA
Organism: Kribbella sp. VKM Ac-2571; assembly: GCF_004362255.1. NCBI lineage: Bacteria > Bacillati > Actinomycetota > Actinomycetes > Propionibacteriales > Kribbellaceae > Kribbella > Kribbella sp. VKM Ac-2571. Next base: position 167,681 of record NZ_SNWS01000004.1, on the reverse strand, counting down.
TGACTCGGTGCTGTACTTCCGCCCGCGCGCCGACCGCTCGCAGGGCGAGGAGTTCTGGCGCGACCGGATGTACGGCGAGCTGTGGGCCGGCCGGCGCCCGTCGCTGACCGAGACCGCCAAGGAGTTCGGGATCGAGACGCGGCACGTGGACCAGTTGGCCGACGCGCTGAAGAGCGACGTACCGACGCGGGTACGTCGGGGCGAGGACGAGTCGATCGCTTCGCTGCTGAGCGGTGCCCGGACGGAGCAGCTCAAGGACGGGGAGTTCGCGGCGACACTGTCCGAGCTGCGGCTGGTCAAGGACGCGTACGAGCTCGAGCAGCTGCGGGACGCCGTCGCCATCACGCACCGCGGTTTCTCCGACGTACTCGCCGAGATGGACAAGGTCCGGCAGTACGGCGAACGTTGGATCGAGGGCACGTTCTGGCGCCGGGCCCGTGCCGAGGGCAATGACGTCGGGTACACGTCGATCGCCGCGGCCGGTCCGCACGCGACCACGCTGCACTGGATCGAGAACGACGGCCCGGTGAACGACGGTACGCTGATGCTGCTCGACATGGGCGTCGAGAACCGGCAGCTGTACACCGCGGACATCACGCGGACGCTGCCCGTGAGCGGTGAGTTCACGCCGCGCCAGCGGGACCTGTACCAGCTGGTGCTGGACGCGCAGAACGCCGGGATCGCCGCGCTCACCCCGGGTGCGACGTTCCGCGCCGGGCACGAGGCGGCGATGGAGGTCATCGTCCGCGGCCTGGACGCGATGGAGCTGCTGCCGGTGTCTGCCGAGGAGGCGCTCGATCCCGAGAGCCGCCTGTACCAGCGCTACACCCTGCACGGCGTCAGCCACATGCTCGGCCTCGACGTCCACGACTGCGCGTCGGCCCGCGACGAGAACTATCGCAAGGGCCCCGTCCAGCCCGGCTACGTCCTCACCGTCGAGCCCGGCCTCTACTTCCAGTCCGACGACCTCACCGTCCCCGAGGACCTCCGCGGCATCGGCATCCGCATCGAGGACGACATCCTCATCACCGACAACGGGCCCGAAAACCTCTCCGAAGCCATGCCCCGCACGGTCGACGACATCCAGACCTGGATGTCCTCGTAACCCTCCCGCGCCGCCGAGTCGTGGCAATCGGCTCACCCCGGAACCCTCGAGTCGTGGAGGATGGCCGGTCCTCACCAGCCAATCCCCACGACTCGGGGGTCGGTCGTGGCGTTACCAGATGCGGACGCGGTCCTCGGGGGCGAGCCACATGGCGTCGGAGGGGGTTGTTTTGTAGGTGTTGTGGAATTCGTCGATGTTCTTCACCACCGCGTTGCAGCGGAATTCCGGGGGTGAGTGGGGGTCGATAGTGAGGCGGCGGGCGGCTTCTTCGGGGCGGGTCTTGGTGGCCCAGGCGTACGCCCACGCGGCGAAGAAGCGCTCGGCACCGGCCTGCAACTCCTCCTCGGTCTCGGTGCCGTCCAGGGACAGTTGGTAGGCGACGTACGCGATGGACAGGCCGCCGAGGTCGCCGATGTTCTCGCCGAGGGTGAGTTTGCCGTTGACCTTCTGGCCGGGGGTCTCGGCCGGCTCCAAAACGTCGTACTGCGCGACGAGTTTGTCGGTGCGCTGCTCGAAGGCGGCGCGGTCCGCGTCGGTCCACCAGTCGTTCAGGTTGCCGTCGCCGTCGTAGCGTGAGCCCTGGTCGTCGAAGCCGTGGCCGATCTCGTGACCGATCACCGCGCCGATCGCGCCGTAGTTGGTGGCGTCGTCGGCGACCAGGTCGAAGAACGGCGGCTGCAGGATGCCGGCCGGGAAGACGATCTCGTTCATCCGCGGGTTGTAGTACGCGTTGACGGTCTGCGGCGTCATCCGCCACTCGTTCCGGTCGACCGGCTTGCCGAGTTTGGCGAGGTCCCGCGCGGTCTCCACGGCGACCGAGCGGCGGATGTTGCCGAACAGGTCGGCCGGGTCGATCTCGAGCGCCGAGTAGTCCTTCCACTCGTCCGGGTACCCGATCTTCGGGATGAAGGTGCCGAGCTTGTCGAGCGCCCGCTGCCGGGTGTCCGGGCCCATCCAGTCCAGCGCCTCGATCCGCTGCCGGTAGGCGGCCACCAGGTTCTCCACGAGCTCGACCATCCGGGCCTTGGCGTCGGGCGGGAAGTGCTCGGCGACGTACAGCTTGCCGAGGGCCTCACCGAGAGCCTGCTCGACCGCGCCGACAGCGCGCTTCCAGCGCTCGCGCAGCTCGGGCGCACCGGTCAGGGTCTTGCCGTAGAACGCGAAGTTCTCGTTGACGAACGCCTGGCTCAGCAGCGGCGCGGCGCTGTGCACGACCCGCCAGGCCAGCCACTCCTTCCACCGATCGACGTCGATCTCCTGCAGCGCCGCCGCGGCCGCGGTCAGGAAGTCCGGCTCGCGGACGACGACCTCCGCGAACGCGCTCTCCGGCACGCCGGCACCGGCCAGCCACGTCGCCCAGTCGAATCCGGGCGTCAGCTCCTCGAGCCCGGCCCGGTCGAGCTTGTTGTAGGTGAGCTGGACGTCGCGCTCCTTCACCCGGTCCCAGTGCGCGCCGGCGACCCGGGTCTCCAGCTCCATGATCCGCTCGGCGGCGGCGGTCGCGTCCGACAGCCCGGCGAGCTCCAGCATCGTCGCCACGTGGTCGACGTACGCCGTCCGGATCTCGGCGAAGCTGTCCTCGCGGTAGTAGGACTCGTCGGGCAGGCTGATGCCGCCCTGGGTCAGGTGGACGATGTTCTCGTCGGACTTCTTCGCGTCGGCGTCGACCCAGTAGTGAAGGACCCCGGGCACGCCCTGCAGCTCGAGCTGTCCGAGGACGGACACGAGCCCGGTCACGTCGGTCACGCCCTGGACCAGGGCGAGCTGCTCGGCGATCGGCTCGGCGCCCAGCCGCTCGATCCTCTCGGTGTCCATGAAGCTGCTGTAGAGGTCGGCGATCTTCCGCGGCTCGCTGCCTTCCGGGTGCCCGGCGGCGACGGCCTTCTCGACGATCTCGCGGACGTCCTGCTCGGCGGTGTCCCGGAGCGCGTGGAACGCGCCGTGGATCGCTTTGTCCGCGGGAATCTCGTGCTCCGCCAGCCACGCACCGTTCACGTAGCGGTACAGATCGTCCTGCGGGCGAACCGCCACCGAGTCGTCGAGTTCTGCTGTCATCCCTGACCCCTTGTCCCAAGTCGAGTTGCTGCCAGCGAACATACCCGGTTCGCGAATCCGCCGGTTCGGTTTCCCGCGCCTCGACCGGTGAGCCGTTCCCGATCGGCGCCGGCCGTCCTACGGTGTGACGAAGGGGAGGAATCATGCACAAACGTCACGTGATGGCCGCTCTCGGCCTGCCCGTCCTGCTGATGGGCCTCGTCTCCACGTCGGCGGCCGCCACCGGTGCACCCGCGCCGGGGCCGGCCGTCGTCAAGCACTCGGTCTACGACTCGCCTTGTGACCGGATCCGCTTCGGCGACCAGCGGACATCCCGGCAGACATCCCGGCAGTCCAGGGTTTTCCCGACCCGGATCGCCCTACCGGACGGATTCCAGCCGGAAGGCATCGCGATCAGCCGCGGTACGGCGTACTTCGGATCGCTCGTCGACGGCGACATCTACGCCGCCACGCTGCGCACCGGGCGCGGAAAGGTGATCAGCCAGGGACCCGGTACGCCGTCGGTCGGACTGAAGGCGGACAACCGCGGACGACTGTGGATCGCCGGCGGATCGGCAGGGAACGCCCGCGTGGTCGACATCCGCACCGGCAAGATCCTGAAGAGCTACACGTTGACCACCCAGACGGCGACGTTCGTGAACGACGTGGTGCTCAGCAGGACCAGCGCCTGGTTCACGGACTCCAGTCGTCCCGTCGTCTACCAGGTGCCGATCGGCCGGCACGGCCGGCTCTTGAACAAGGTGCGGACCGTTCCGCTGAGCGGCGACTACGTGCACGATCCGACCGGCTTCAACGGCAACGGCATCACGCTGACGCCGGACGGCCGGGCGCTGATCATCGTGCAGTCGTCGACCGGATTCCTGTTCCGGGTCGATCCGCGGACCGGCGTCACCAAGCGCGTGAACCTCGGCGGCACGCTGATGACGAACGGTGACGGGATGCTGCTGCTCGGACGGTTGCTGTACGTCGTGCAGAACTTCTCCAACCAGGTCGCGGTGGTGCGCCTCGACCGGGCCGGGACGACGGGCCGGCAGATCCGGACCATTACCGATGCGAGCTTCGACATCCCGACGACCGCTGCCGCGTTCGGGTCCCGGCTGTACCTGGTGAACGCCCGGTTCAGCACTCCGCCGACGGCTACGACGCCCTACTGGGCCACGGCTGTCCGCCGCTGAGGGTCAGCGGACGGTGCGGAGGTCGCCTCGGGCCGCGGCCTTGAGGCGGCTTCCGCACGACAGGCGCACGGAGTAGCCGGCCGGGATGTTCAGCGGCTCGCCGGTCTGCGGGTTGCGGCCGGTGCGCGGGGCGCGCATGACCCGCTCGATGCTGAGCAGGCCGGTCAGCGACACCTTGTCGCCGCGCTGCACAGCCTCGGTGACGACGTCGCCCAGCGCGTCGATGACGTTTTCGGCCTGGCCGCGCGGGATACCCGCCTTCTGCGCCACGCCGGCGATCAGTTCGTTCCGGTTCACGGCTCTCCTCAGACTCGGTTCACACTTCCGAGCAACACCTTAACCGCAATGATTGTCATTAGCGAGAAGCCTTCGTGATTACAGGCCGTCTTGGTCGTGCCAGTGGTTCTGCCAGCGGTTGTCGATCGCGTCGTCGGCGCGCTGGTAGCGGATGTCGGTCGACAGGCGGAGCTCCGTCGACACGTTGTCGAGGGCCGCGTGGACGCTGTGTGCGGTGTGTACGACGACATCTCCGGCGGCGTAGTCCGCGACCAGCCAGTTGGCGTCGTACTGCGTAGCCAGAGCGGGCAGGTCCGCGGTGATGGACGCAGCCGGGCGCTTGAGCCGGCCGGCTGCCTCTTCCTCGAGCACTCTGTGGTGGCTGCCCTCCAGGTAGGTCAGCCCGCCGCGACTGACCGGACAGTCGCCGAGTGGGATCCACGCGGACAGCACCTGGTCACTGCCGCCACGCAGGTATACGAGGTCGTAGTGCGCCTGGGTCGCCGTACCGATGCCGTTCTCACCCGGCGCTGTCTGCCGGATGATCTTCCGCCGGTGCAGGAACGGCTCACCACCAAGGAACCACTCGAACCAGCCCTTCAACGCCGGCTGCGCACAGAAGGCCGCGTACTCAGGCCCCGGCACGATCTCCTCGAACAGCACCTTCCGGTACGACGCTCTGTCCGCAACAGCCCCCGTCAACCCGAAGTAGTACTCCCGGAACGCCAGCACCACCGCAGGGTCCAGCAGACCGGTCAGGAACAGGTACCCGTCCCGCTGCAATCGTGCGCGTAGCTGCGGCCGATCGCCCCGCTCCTCCTCAGGCACCGCCACCAGCTCACCCAACCGTTGCTCATCGAGCACATATCCGTTAGACGTCAGCACAGCTCCATTCCACCGGCGTACGGCGCTCAGCGGAATGGACACCCGCCCCGGCTTCTTGGACTCTTGTAGCCGTGCAGAACTGGTCGATCTACCTGACACCAAGCGCTGTCGAGAGCCAACTTGGACTCTCCTGTCTTGGCGCCGGCGAACAGACGCACGGCGCCGAGCCCGCACCGGACCGTGCGCTCGGCTGTCACGCCCTGGTCTGGCTGAGAGAAGGCCGCGGCCACCTGCTGCATGGCCCTGACCGCCAACTGCACGAGATACGCGCTCCTGCGATGCTCTGGCTCTTCCCTGGTGTTCTGCACGGCTACCGCCCCGCGACACGCTGGCGTCAGGCCTGGACCCTGTTCAGCGGATCTGCGACCGCCGCACTCACCTCACTCGGCCACCTCGATCCCGGCCAACCAGTCCGCCGGTACGGCGACCCGCGTCCGATCGACCGCGCGTTCACCCGCCTCCTCCGCGTCAGCACGCAGCACAACGCCGTACAGCTGACGGGAGCGCTCTACGACCTGATCGGTCTGGCTGGAACGAGTTCTGGTGACGGAGTCGCCGCACGGCTCGCTGAGCTCGCGTGTACGCCAATGAGCATTCAGGACTACGCCAGTGAGCTAGGACTCACCGTGAACGAGTTGCGCGACGCAGTACGCCGTACGACAGGTTCAACCCCGCATGAGCTCGTTCTGAGCACCAGACTCAGCTCTGCAAAGGTTTTGCTCGCCGAGGAGGACCTGTCGGTCGCGGCCGTCGCGCGGCGGGTCGGGTACGACGATCCGGCGTACTTCAGCCGCCTGTTCGCCGCCAGGGTTGGGATGTCGCCGGTCGCGTTCCGGCGGTCCGGTTCGATCTCCGGGCGGATTTCCTCCCTTTGAAGGAGGCGCCATCGACTTTCCGACGTGTAAAACCATTCACTGGGGTGACGTGGTCGAGGGCCGGTCACCGATACGGTCATGGCTATGAGTGATACGCAGCCCATCGACCCGCGACAGGCGAACCCGGCGCGACGCCCGAAGAAGCGCCGCAACTGGTTCCTCCGGACCGTCGGACTGATCGTCCTGCTGTTCGTTGTGATGCTGATCGCCGTCCCGCTCTACGCCTGGAGCCGGATCGACAAGCTCGACGCGATGCCCACCGGCGAGCGGCCGGCCGAGACCCCCGGTACGACGTACCTGATGGTCGGATCGGACGCCCGCGAGGACCTCAGCCGGGCCGAGCGTGCCCGGCTGCACACCGGCGGGGACGCCGGCCCGCCGCGGACCGACTCGATCATGCTGATGCACGTCCCGAAGTCCGGCCCGACGGTGCTGATCAGCATCCCGCGCGACAGCGCGGTGAACATCCCCGGCGTCGAGGGCAAGCAGAAGATCAACGCCGCCTTCAACAAGGGTCCGGCGGCGCTGATCCAGACGATCGAGAACAACACCGGGCTGCGGATCGACCACTACGTGGAGGTCGGCTTCGGCGGTTTCGCGTCGGTGATCGACAGCGTCGGCGGCATCAGAATGTGTTTGCCGAAGGCAATGAACGACGACAAGGCGCACATCAACCTGCCGGCCGGCTGCCAGGAACTGGACGGCGTGAAGGCTCTCGGGTACGTGCGCTCGCGACACGCCGACGGCAAGAACGACTTCGGCCGGACCGAGCGGCAGCGGCAGATGGTCGGCGCGGTCGCGAAGAAGGCCGCCTCGCCGTCGACGTTCCTGAACCCGGTGCGGTACTACAACGTCGCGACCAAGGGCGTCGACGCACTGACGGTCGACAAGGACATGAGCCTGTTCGACTTCGTCCGGTTCGCCCGCGGTATGCAGGCGATCTCCGGCAGCGGCGGCGTCGCGCTGAGCGTGCCGACCAGCGACGACAACTTCCGGCTGTGCTGCAACCGGGGCGACGCGGTGAAGTGGGACACCGCCAAGGCGAAGGCGCTCTTCAACGCGCTCAAGGAAGACAACACCAGCGGCCTGAAGAGCAGTTGATCGTCCTCGTCCACGCGGTGGTGAGCCTGGGGATGCTCATCGTCGTACCCCTCGGACTGACTCTCCTGCCGACGCTAGGGAGGCACCCCCTAACCATCAGCACTCGTTGGTGGTTCGCGTTCGCGGTTCCTGGTGCGGTGGCTCTGTGGCTGCCACGTGGTGCGGTGTCGATCGTGCTGGCGTCGGTCTACTTCGTCGGGACGCTCGTGCTCATCGCACTGGCCGCACGGCACTTCTTCCACGCCAGGACCGTCAGCACGCGACAGGTGGCGCTCTACACGGCCCTTGCCACGCCGTCGATCGCAGCGCTCGCACTGGTCGCCGAGCGTTCGTCGTACGAGCTGTTCGGCTTCAACCTGACCGTGCTGTCGCTGACGGTCGCGCACTTCCATTTCGCCGGCTTCGCGGCCGCGCTGATGGCCTACCTCGCTGCGGACGGTCTGGCGGCAGTGAGTGTTCCACTGGGTACTGCGATCGTTCTGCTCGGGTTCTTCCTCGGCGACCCGGTGGAGCTCGTTGGAGCCGTCGTACTGACCACAGGCATGTGGCTGGTCGGCTGGAACCTGTGGAAGCGGTCGCAACGTGTGGACCGGACTACAGCGATCCTGTTGACAGTGTCCGGCTCCGTGCTCGTGCTGACGATGCTGCTCGCAATCAGTTGGGCACTGGGACATGTGGTGGACACGCCGTACCTGCCGTTGGAGTGGATGGTTGCCACGCACGGTGTGGCGAATGCGGTTGGCTTTGCGCTGTGCGGCGTACTGGCAATGCGACGGGAAGGAGCCCGATGAAGCTGGAAGACCTGGCGGGGTTGCGGTTCACGTACGACGAGGTGGGGTGCACGCAGTACGACGAGACACCCGAGGGCTTCCACCGACTGGAGTATCGGCAGCGGATCGGCGACGGGGACGAGGTGTTCCAGCGGGCTGCAGACGCGTTGCTGACATGGCGCATGCACCGCGCGGCCGGCATACCCGTGACCGCGACCGCCACACCACCGCAGGTCGGCACCGACTCGCTGGGCCGCCTAGGACCCGGCATGTTGATCCGTCGCCTCCGAACACAGACCCAACTAGGTCTGCCAGTGCCGTGCCGGGTCGTCCGGGTCGTCAACGAACCGGACCGCATCGGCTTCGCGTACGGCACCTTGGCAGGCCACCCCGAGGCGGGCGAGGAGTCCTTTCTCGTCACCCGCGACCAGGACGGCGTGTACGCCACTATCCGCGCCTACAGCCGCCCTGCCACCTGGTACACCCACCTGGCCGGTCCCATCACCCGCAGGGCCCAGCGCTATGCCGCAACCCGCTACGCCGCAGCCCTACGCCGGTTAGCTACCTGAGGCATGCAAAGGCCCCGCGAGCTCATACCTCCGCGGGGCCGCGACCTTTGTACCGTCTGCAGCCACACCGGCGTTTGAGCGACACGCGAACAACAGGCGACAACCCGAGGTGCACTGGGAGCCGCAGTACTGCGAGACTGTGGCGGGTGAGTCCTAAGACGTTGTCGGATCTGGTGGCGCCGGACTGGGCTGAGGCGTTGGCTCCGGTCGAAGAGACTGTGGCGCGGATGGGTGAGTTCCTCCGCAGCGAACTCGCCGCGGGGCGGGCCTATCTGCCGGCCGGGGAGAACGTGCTGCGCGCGTTCCACCGGCCGCTGCAACAGGTGAAGGTGCTCATTGTCGGGCAGGACCCGTATCCGACCCCTGGCCACCCGGTCGGACTCAGCTTCTCGGTGGCTCCCGACGTACGGCCGATTCCACGCAGCCTCGCGAACATCTACCGCGAACTGATGGCGGACGTCGGCGTACCGGCGCCGTCCAACGGTGACCTCACCCCCTGGGCCGACCAGGGCGTACTGATGCTCAACAGAGTCCTGACCGTGCAACCGGGCAAGTCCGGTGCACACCGCGGCAAGGGCTGGGAGAGCGTCACCGAGCAGGCGATCCACGCGCTGGTCGACCGCGGCGGCCCGCTGGTCGCGATCCTCTGGGGACGCGACGCCCAGACCCTCAAGCCGATGCTGGGCAGCACACCGTACGTCGAGAGCGCGCACCCGAGCCCGATGTCCGCCGACCGCGGCTTCTTCGGCTCCCGCCCGTTCAGCCGCGTCAACGCCCTCCTCGCCGAACAGGGCGCCGACCCGATCGACTGGCGCCTCCCCTAACCGCCTTTTCCGATGTGTGGGTGATGGTTGCCCCCATCCGGTCGTGAGACAGGCAATGGTGGGTGGGGACCTGGTATTGCCTGTCTGCTGCCGCCATTTCCTGTCCCCAGTCCCCGCTGCCGCGCCGCTGCCAACGAGCCGGATGTCCGCCAGAAGACGAGGGGAGATCCCTTCGTGTGTGGGGTTCTCTGCTGATATACGAGGGGGGTTATCCATTGCTGTTGCGCGATGCGCGAGCCGGTCCGTGCCTACCGGTCCGGCCGGTGGTCTCACGCCACGAGTTCCTGTCTCACGCCACCAGATTCCCCCGCCACCGCACCCCGGTCGGCCAACCCTGCCCGACCACCCACACATGCGTCACAAGACCCTCTTCCAGCGGTACGACGACGCGCCGGGGCCTCAGGGTCACGGCGCGTTGTCGTGTTTCGGAAAGATTTGTTCGAATGATGCATTGCAGGATCGTTCAACAATCTCCTATGGTGAGCGGAATCGCCCTGTCCCTCCGGGAGGAACCATGTGGGTTCTGCTCGCCATCGCGGTAGTAGTCGTCGGGTTCGCCGTCGGAATCAACTCGATGCTGGTCGTCACAGCGGCCGGCATCGTGGCCGGCCTGATCGGCGGACTGTCTCCGGTCAAGATCCTGAACGCGTTCGGCGACGGCTTCGCCGGCAGCCGGTCCGTCACCGTCTTCATCGTCACGCTGCCCGTCATCGGGCTGATCGAGCGCTACGGCCTGCAGCACCAGGCCCGCAAGCTGATCGGCAAGCTCAAGGTCCTCACGACCGGCCGCTTGCTGGCCATCTACCTACTGATCCGGCAGGGCACCGCAGCCCTCGGCCTGACCAGCATCGGCGGTCCCGCGCAGGCGGTCCGGCCGCTCATCCACCCGATGGCCGCCGGCGCCGCGGAACGGCGCTACGGCAAGCTCCCGGAGAAACTCCAGGAGAAGATCAAGGGCTTCGCGGCCAGCGCCGACACGGTCGGGTTGTTCTTCGGTGAGGACATCTTCGTCGCGATCGGTTCGATCCTGCTGATCACCGGCTTCGTCGACACGACGTACGGCCTGCACCTGGAAGCGATCGACATCGCGCTCTGGGCGATCCCGACCGGGATCTGCGCCCTGCTCATCCACGGCACGCGCCTGCTGCTCCTCGATCGCCAGCTGGACAAGCTCGCGGCCGGGGACAAGGCCGCGACGAAGGAGGCCGCGCGATGATCAAGGTCGAGTGGTTCTACTGGCTGTGCGGGATCTTCTTCGTCCTGATCGCGCTGCAGGTGCTCAACGACCGCACCAACCCGAAGCGGGTCGGCAGCGCGGCGTTCTGGGGCATCCTCGGCCTCTCGTTCGGCTACGGAACGTTCGTGGTTAACAAGCAGGCGCCGTCCTGGCTGCTCGGTATCGCGGTGATCGGCCTCGCGGTGCTGGCCGGCTCGGGCTTCCCGGGCAAGGGCGAGGAGCGTACGACGACCCCCGCCGAGCGCGTGCACTTCGCCGACCGGTTCGGCAACAAGTTGTTCCTGCCCGCGCTGGTGATCCCGGTCGTCGCGGCGATCTTCGGGGCCTGGCTCGCGAAGGTGAAGCTCGGCGACGGCAAGTTGCTGCTGCAGACCGGCTCCGCCACCATCATCGGCCTGGGGGTCGCGTCGATCCTGGCGCTGATCGTCGGCATGGTGCTGCTCCGGCCGAAGTCCCCGGCCGTGCCGGTGCACGAGGGGCGCCGTCTGCTCGAGCACATCGGCTGGGCGGCGATCCTGCCGCAGATGCTGGCCACGCTAGGCCTACTGTTCAACACGTCCGGCGTCGGCAAGGCGGTCGGACGGGTCACCGACCACCTGGTCCCGAAGGGCTCGCTGATCGCCGCGGTGGCCTTGTACTGCGTCGGTATGGCGGTCTTCACGATCATCATGGGCAACGCGTTCGCAGCGTTCCCGGTCATGACGGCCGCGGTCGGCTGGCCGCTGCTGCACGAGCAGTTCCATGGCACGCCCGCGATCATCTTCGCGGTCGGCATGCTGGCCGGCTTCTGCGGCACGTTGTGTACGCCGATGGCGGCCAACTTCAACCTGGTCCCGGCGGCGTTGCTCGAAATGAAGGACCAGTACGGGCCGATCAAGGCGCAGATCCCGACCGCGATCCCGCTGCTGGGCTGCAACATCCTGATCATGTATTTCTTCGCATTTTAAGGGGTTTCATGAAGTACGCCGCCGCCTGGGCAGACATCGCCTGCGAGGTGCTCGAGACGCCGTACCCGTACGGCACTGCCCACGCGTCGCGGGGCCCGGACGACGTCGACGTGACCCCGGATCGCTTGCACCCGGCGTTCCACGGATCCTACGACTGGCACTCCAGCGCACACATGCAGTGGTCCCTGGTCCGGTTGCTCACGTTGGCGCCGGACCAGGTCGGCCGCCGCCCCATCGAGGTCCTCGACCGGCGCCTGACGCCCGACGCGATCGCCACCGAGGCCGCGTACCTACGGGAGCGTCCGTCGTACGAACGCCCGTACGGCTGGGCCTGGGCCGCGATGCTGGTCGCTGCCACCCGCAAGACTCAGTGGGCAGACGCGCTCACTCCGCTCGGCGATGTCATCGCGGACCTCGTCCTCGCCTGGATGCCGAAGCAGGCGTACCCGGTGCGGCACGGCGTACACCTCAACTCCGCGTTCGCTCTCGCGCTGCTGCACGAGGCATACGGCGAGTTGGATCGCGCTGATGTGGCCGAAGCGATCCGCGCTCGCGCACTGCAGTGGTTCGGCAGCGACACGGCGTACGACACCCGATTCGAGCCCTCGGGAACTGACTTCTTGTCGCCGGCGCTGTCCGAGGCGGAGTTGATGCGGCGGGTGCTGCCGGACGCCGAGTTCGCCGGCTGGCTGTCCGCGTTCCTGCCGGGGCTGGGTGGCGACGCGCACCAGCACCTGCTCGAGGTGCCGGTGACGGATGACTCCGGTGACGGGCAGTTGGCGCACTTGTCCGGGCTGGCGTTGTCGCGAGCGTGGCAGCTGCGGGCGCTCGCGCCGGCGCTGCCGGATGTGGCCGACGTACTGCGGGCTGCTGCGGACCGTCAGGTCGATGCGGTGCTGCCGACGGTCACCGACGGGGACTTCATGTCGACGCACTGGCTGGTGTCGTTCGCCCTCCTCGCTGACCAGGCGTAGCTCCCTGATCCCCTCCGGGTGATTGACCCGGCCGCAGTCCGCCGTACGGTCTCGGGCTAATAGGAAACTTTCCTAACAGTTCGGATGATCAGCGCGGCGAGTACCCGCGGGCGGCGAAGGGCGGCAGGGTTGGCACATGGCAACAACACCCGGAACGCCGCGCCTACTGCGCGCGATGAACGACCGCGCCGCCCTGGACCTGCTGCTCAGCCAGGGCCCGCTCTCCCGTACCACGCTGGGCAACCTGACCGGGCTGTCCAAGCCGACCGCCTCCCAGCTGCTCGCGCGGCTGGAGGCGGCGCACCTGGTGCGCCCGAGCGGCACCACCGCGGGCCGTCCGGGACCGAACGCGCAGCTGTACGAGATCAACGGCGAGATCGCGTACGTCGCGGGGCTGGACGTCACACCGGCCCGCATCCGTGCCGCCGTCGCGGACCTGACCGGCATGGTAGTCGGCCGCTACGAGCTGGCCACCCCGGGTCGCAGCGCCAAGGGCACGGTCGACCGGGTCGTCAAGGCGATCGAGGGCGCGGCCGGCGAGGCAGGCCTGAGCCGTGAGCGCCTCCACCGGGTCTCGATCGGCACGCCTGGCGGTTTCGACCCGACGACCGGCCGGCTGCGGTACGCGACGCATCTGCCCGGTTGGCACGCCCCGCACCTGCTCGAGGAGCTGGCCGCGGCGATCGCCGTACCGCTGGAGGTCGAGAACGACGTCAACCTGGCCGCGATCGCGGAGCAGCGCGTCGGCCATGCCCAGGAGCACGACAACTTCGTGCTGCTCTGGGGCGAGGAAGGCATCGGCGCCGCGATCGTCATCAACGGCCGCCTGCACCGCGGCGCGACCGGCGGCGCTGGCGAGGTGGCGTTCCTGCCGCTTCCGGGTACGCCGTTGGTCCGCAACGTCGGCCGCAACAACGCCGGCGGTTTCCAGGAACTCGCCGGCGGCGAACCGGTCCTGGAGCTCGCCCGTGAGCACGGCCTGAAAGCCCGTACGCCGGAAGCCGCGATCGCGGCCGCACTACAGACCGAGGGCGCGGGCGACGCCGTACTGAATGAGTTCGCGCACCGGCTCGCGGTCGGTCTCGCCGCGATCGTCGCGGTCGTCGACCCCGAGCTGATCGTGCTGGCCGGTGGCGTCATCACCGCAGGCGGCGAACGCCTGCGCGGGCTGGTCCAGGATGAGCTCGCCGATCTCGCCGTACCGCGGCCGCAGCTGTTGATGACCGCGATCAGCACCGACCCCGTGCTCTCCGGAGCCCTGCAGTCCGCCTTGAGCACCACCCGCGACGAGGTCTTCGACACGGCGGGACCACCCATCACCTAGGAGTCAACCGATGAAACTCGCAGTCGTTGGTGGCGGATCCACTTACACGCCTGAGCTCGTTGATGGCTTCGCCCGACTGCGGGACACGTTGCCGGTGTCGGAGCTTGTGCTCGTCGACCCGGCGGCCGACCGGCTTGAGCTGGTCGGCGGTCTGGCGCGGCGCATCTTCGCCAAACAAGGACATGCCGGCCGGGTGATCACCACGTCCGACCTGGACGCGGGGATCGACGGTGCGGACGCCGTACTGCTGCAGCTGCGAGTCGGTGGACAGGCTGCGCGCAACGAGGACGAGACGTGGCCGCTGGAGTGTGGCTGCGTCGGTCAGGAGACCACAGGTGCTGGCGGTCTCGCGAAGGCGCTGCGGACGGTACCTGTCGTGCTGGACATTGCCGACCGAGTACGGCGTACCAACCCGGACGCGTGGATCATCGACTTCACCAACCCGGTCGGGATCGTGACGCGGGCCCTGCTGTCCCACGGACACAAGGCAGTCGGGCTGTGCAACGTCGCCATCGGGTTCCAGCGCCGGTTCGCCGCGATGCTGGGGGTCACACCGGAGGAGGTGTCGCTCGACCACGTCGGGCTCAACCACCTCACGTGGGAGCGCGCGGTCCGCGTCAACGGTTCGGATGTACTGCCGCAGCTTCTAGAGGAACACCTGTCCGAGATCTCGGATGACCTGCACCTCCCACTGGACCTGGTGCGACAGCTGGGCGTCGTGCCGTCGTACTACCTGCGCTACTACTACGCGCACGACGCCGTGGTGCAGGAGCTGCTGACAAAGCCGTCCCGAGCCGCGGAGGTCGCTGCACTCGAGAAGGAGCTGCTCGACATGTACGCCGACCCGCAGCTCGACGAGAAGCCCGCACTGCTCGAGAAGCGCGGCGGCGCGTACTACTCCGAGGCGGCTGTCGCACTAGCCTCTTCCCTGCTGAACGACACCGGCGACGTGCAGGTCGTCAACACTCTCAACAACGGCACCTTCCCGTTCTTGCCCGATGACGCTGTCATCGAAGTACCGGCCACGGTGAACGCACAGGGCACCCGGCCGGAGCCGGTGTCCCCACTGGAGCCCTTGTACGCCGGACTGGTCGCCCACGTGACGGCGTACGAGGACCTGGCGCTTGAGGCTGCTGTGAAGGGCGGATCCGAGCGAGTGTTCCAAGCTCTGCTGGCGCATCCACTGGTCGGGCAGATCTCCATCGCACAGGAGCTCAGGGACAGGCTGCTGGCACACAACAAGGACTACCTCCCGTGGGCGCGCTAGTCCCAGGCGGTGTTCTCGCCTTCGACGCAGGCAACAGCAAGACCGATGTCGCTCTCGTCGCAGCCGACGGGACAGTGCTCGGTACGGCGCGTGGCGGCGGGTTCGAACCGCAGCGGATCGGCGCCGCGGCCGCTGTGGACAGCCTGGAGCCACTGGCCCGGGCTGCTGCGGCTGCAGCCGGGCTGCGGGTCGGCGACGTACCACTGGTCCAGCAGATCTCGGCGTGCCTGGCCAACGCCGACCTGCCGATAGAGGTCGAGCGACTGACCGCCGTCTTCGAGGACCGCGGCTGGGCCGAGTCGGTGTACGTCACCAACGACACCTTCGCGCTGCTGCGCTCCGGGGTGGACGAGCCGCGTGGTGTCGCGGTTGTCTGCGGCGCGGGCATCAACTGCTCCGGAATGCTGCCGGACGGGCGGACCGCGCGGTTCCCCGCCCTGGGCAAGCTGACCGGCGACTGGGGCGGCGGAGCACAGCTGGCCGAGGAAGCGTTCTGGTCCGCGTCACGGGCCGACGACGGTCGCGGGCCCGCCACCGCACTGCTCACCGCATTGCCGCTGCACTACGGGATGGCGTCCCTTGCCGCGGTGATCGAAGCGTTCCACTTCGGTGAGCTGCCGGCCGACCGGCAGTTGGAGGCCGCGCCGGTGCTGTTCCAGGTCGCGGCCGCCGGTGATGTTGTTGCCCTGGGCATCATTCAGCAGCAGGCCGAGGAGATCGTCGCGATGGCGTCGAGCGCGTTGCGGCGGCTCGACCTGCTCGGCGAGCGGGTCACCGTGGTCCTCGGCGGCGGTGTGCTGACGGCAGGCCACTCGATCCTTCTCGACCGGGTCACGAAGCTGCTCGCCGACGTTGCCCCGAAGGCGATCCCGCGCGTGGTCGACGTACCGCCGGTGGTCGGTGCGGCGCTGCTCGGTCTTGACCACACGGCCGCCGGAGCGAGCGCTCAGGAACGGTTACGTGCCGCGTTCGGGCCGCCGCCGGCCGCTTGATGTTGCAGGCCTGTTTCATTCGAATCCGATGCAAACTCCCGAGTGCGGTGTGGCGTCCCACCAGTAAGACCACATCCACTCGGGAGGTCGATGATGATTCGCAGGATCATTGGTCTAGGTAGCACTACAGCACTCGCGGTCACCGCACCGCTGCTTCTCACCGGCGCCGCACCGGCCACTGCGGCCACCACCAGCTGCAGCCAACTGGCGTCCGCCAAGAGCATCTCGGCGGTGTCGTACGCCGACCGACTCGTTCGCGCCTGGGGTCGGGGCGACACCGCGGCGACCAACTGCTACACATCCACAGCGGCAGCACGCACCCTTTACGCACAGACGACGCGCGGCGGGATCCACTGGCGGCGCGTCTCCACCGAGGGTGCCGCGGGCACGATCTACGTGACGTACCACGACGACGCCCGCGGCGGGAATCTCACGATCGGCGTCCAGAACGTCGGTCTGCGCGCGGCGGACGGCTGGCACGCGGCGTACACCGCCAAGTTCGCCGGCGAGCCGAAGGCCTGGAACGCGGTCCAGTGGTCGGACAACCTCGTCCGGGCCTGGGGACGCGGCGACGCGAAGTGGACGGCCTACTACGCGACGCCGAAGGTCGTCCGGCAGTTGCACAGCATCTCCGCGACGGGCGGATCGCACTGGCGCCGGATCTCGGCCGAGGGTGCGGCGGGTACGACGTACACGACGTACAGGAACGACGTCACCGGGCGGATGCTGCGGATCGGCATCTCGCATGTCGCACTGTCGGACGGGGACGCGCATGCGGCGTACACGGTGACGTACTGGTGACTACTTGAGCTCGATCTGCTTAGGTGTAATCATGATTACATGAGTACACAGACCGAGCAGGAGAAGGTGCGGGGCTGGCTGACCGGACGGTTGCCGGGCGACTGGTTCGAGGGTGACCTCGAACTGGAGATCGACCGGGACGAGATCCTGATCGTCGGCCGGATCCCCGCACCCGAGCAGAACAAGGACGTGAGCGCGGCCGAGCGCTCCGCCGCCGAGGACGGCCGGATCAAGCAGTTCCGCGAGGACACCCGCGAGCGCCGGATCGAGATCGCCCGCGAACTCGAGCACGCCACCCGGCGGAAGGTCGCGTGGGGTCTGCGCTGCGGCGACACCCGCACCGTCTTCACCTCACTGTCCGCGCCGGTGATGACCCGCCTCCGCCAGCCCGAACGCCAGGTCCTCGACACCCTCGTCGACGCCGGCGTGGCCCGCTCCCGTAGCGACGCCCTCGGCTGGTGCGTCAAACTCGTCGCCCAGCACAGCGAAACCTGGCTGGCCGACCTCCGCGAAGCCATGACAAAGGTAGAAGAGGTCCGCAAAGCCGGCCCCGACAACAACTAACGATGCCTACCTACGTGGGGTTTGCAGGGAGCAAGTGCCCCGCGACTGGTGCCGCGCCGGCGGGCCGGCATGAGGCTGTCCCACCCAGGGTCCGGCTCGGCGATCGGCAGGCGACGGGCGGCAACCCGGTTGGATTGCCGCCCGCCTGAGGTGAACTGCCTAGCCTCTACAGCTCTCTTGAAGAGCGCTTGGTTACTGACCCTGTTGCCAGGTGCCGTTCGACGGGGTTCCGTCTGACCAGTTACCCGGGGCGGCGCTGTGGGCCGGGTGCTGGGTGGGCTGGGTGGGCTGGGTGGGCTGCTGGTAGCCGCCTTCGTAGTTGCCCTGGCCCTGGTAGTTGCCCTGCTGCGGGTACTCCGTCGTACCGTCCATCCCGTTCTGCGCGGCCGGCTTGACCATCTTGTCCTTGTCGAACAGGTTGCTCAGTGCGCGGCCGGCCATCTCGCGGCCCCCGAGGCCGAAAGCGAGACCGAGAGCCAGCGCGGCGCCCGCGAGGACGATCAGCAGCGTGTTGCCGGTGAGCTGGACCGCGACACCGAGCTGGGTCAGCGCGGCGAACGCGGCGTACACCAGGACGGCGTACCGGGCCACCTTGGCCAGGGTCTCGTTGGCGGTCGCACCGCGGATGACCGCGGCCAGGAAGTTGGCGAACAGCGCCGCCAGGCAGACGATCACGATCGCGGCGAAGATCCGCGGGATGTAGCCGAGCATGTCGCTCATGAAGTTCGAGATCTCCGGCACGCCGAGTGCGGAGGCGAACATCGTGAAGCTGATCAGGAAGACGAACCAGAACACGACCTTGCCCAGCATCGCCGAAGCGGTCAGCCCCGTGCCCGACCGTTGCAGCACACCGGAGACGCCGGCCCGTTCCATCCAGCCGTCGAAGCCGACGCGGCCGAGCAACTTGCCGACGAGATTGCCGAGGATCTTGGCCACGAAGTAGCCGACGACCAGGATGACCAGGCCGCCCAGCAGGTTCGGGATGAACGACAGCAGCTTGCTGAACGCGTCCTCGAACGGCTGGGTGAAGTCAATTGCTAACGCTGACATCGGATGAACCTTTCAGGACTGGCCCGCATCCGCTGTCGGCGCATAACTGCCCCAACCCCGGCACGGGCGGATGCAGTGGTGTCCAGTATCACTCGTACCCTTCGATGCCTTGGGCAAACAGCGTTCCAGGCGCGCCGGGCAACGAAAAGTGCTTGCATAAGGCAATTACCATCGCCGCACTTCGCTGCTTACCCTGCCGACTGAACCGCTTCAGGCGTTTGCGATCCTGTACCTATGAACGATGTCGTCATCCGCCGCGCCACCGCTTCCGACGTCGCCGCGATCGTCGCGATGATCGCCGACGACCAGCTCGGCGCCACCCGCGAGTCGCTCGACGACCTGACGCCGTACCTGGCGGCGTTCGAGCAGATCGACGCCGACCCCAACCAACTGCTGATGGTTGCTGATCGCAACGACGAGGTGATCGGCACGCTCCAGCTGACGATCATCCCCGGGCTGTCCCGCCGCGGCTCCACCCGCGGCCTGATCGAGGCCGTCCGCGTCGCCGCCCCCGCCCGCGGCTCCGGCCTCGGCGCCATGCTCGTCCAATGGGCCGTCGAAGAGTCCCGCACCCGCGGCTGCACCCTCGTCCAGCTCACGTCGGACAAGTCCCGCACCGACGCCCACCGCTTCTACACAAACCTGGGCTTCGCCAACACCCACGAAGGCTTCAAACTCAAACTCAGCTGACCCAGGTCGCAGGTGCGGCCCACGTGTTACAGGCCGCCGGGGACCTGGCCGCGAACGCACCGTCGGTCCACGAGGTGTTGCTCGCCTGCGATCCGTGGTCCCGGACACCATCCGGCTGGTCGTCGTCGCCCCCGTGCGCAGCCCAGCGGTACGCGTTCAACCTGTCGTCGTACAGGTTCAGGGGTGCCTGGTTGGCGCCGAGGAAGGCGGACCCGAAGCAGGACGCCTGGAGCTCCTGGCGGCGCATCTGCTCGAGGCGAGTCGCGCCGGCCGTACGGTCCCAGCGATCGTCGTAGTACGTCGAGATCCTTACGAGCTTCTGCACGTGGTGCCCGTACTCGTGCGCCATCAGGAACTGGACGGTTGTCCGGGCCGCCACGGGCCCGGTCTTTTCATCCTCGACGAGCTGGTCCCAGTCGAGATAGATTCCCGAGTTCGCTCTGCAGTAGTACCCGTAGTCCTCCTTGCCGAAGGTCCCGCAGGCGGTCTTCGAACCCTGGTTGACGGCATAGATGACCGCAGGCACGAACTTGACGTGCGCACCCACCACCAGCGGCTTCCACGCCCGCTGGAGACAGTCCAAGACCGCGCTCGCGTACTGGTGCACCGCCTGTTGCGACCGCACTGCGACATCCGGCAACCTGCACGCCACCGCCGGAACCTGTCCCACCGAGTAGATCTCGTTGTGGAGCAGGTAGATCTCCTCCTGCTTTCGGTACGGCGGGGTCGCCGCCACCGGACTCGGTGCAACCCTCGGCCTCGGCGTCGTACTCGACGTCGGTTCATGTACCGCGCTCGAACCAGGCGTCGCCGGGAATGCTCGATCCGCGAGGTCGCACCCGGCGACAGTCACCACGAGCAACCCGGCGACTCCCACCAAGGCCGCTCGGCGCACGCTCAGCTCACCTTGGCCGCGGGGGCGGTGAAGGTGTTGCAGAGTTTGGGGTCGGCGGATTTGAAGGCGGGTTCGGACCAGAGCCAGTAGTTCTTGCGGGAGCCGTGGTCGCGGATCTTCTTCGGGTTGTACTCGTCACCGCTGTGCTGGGTCTCCCATTCCCAGAGCTTCAGCTTGCGGCCGGACAGGCCAAGAGCCTTCTTGTTCGCGCCGAGGAAGGCCGCGCCGAAGCAGCTCGCCTGCAGCTCGGTACGCCGGCTCCACTCGAGTTCCTCGGCCTTCGTCTTCGCCCAACCGCCACGCGAGTCGGCGGCGGTGAGCATCTCGGTGAGCTTCTGCACGTGGTGGCCGTACTCGTGCGCCATCGTGTCCATCATCCACACCCGCGCCGCGAGCGGATCCGCCTTGTAGAACTTGGCGTCTTCCTTCCAGCTGACGTAGATGCTCTCGTCAGCCGGACAGTAGAACGCGACGTCCCCCTCGCCGGTGCAGCTCGCCGAGGTGTTCTGGCTCGTCTGCAGCACCACCTTCGGTGGACGGAACGGGTAGCCGGACCTTTGCAGCGCCGGCGCCCAGGCCTTGTCCAGGCAGGGCGCGAGAGCCCTGTAGTACCGCAGGATCGCCGACTGGGAGTCCGGCTTGATCGCCGGCTCCTTGCAGCTCACGGCGGCGACCTTGCCGGACGCATAGATCTTGTTCTGCTGCAGCCGGACGACGTCCGGGATTCCTTGTTTGGTGACGGTGACCGTCGGGTTCGGTGGGATGGGGAGTGGGGCCTGGGACTTTCGCACCGAGGGTTGGGCGAGCGGGTTTTCCACGTTGCCGTAGGAGTCGACGAGGCGGAAGCCGGCGATGGTGGCGCCGGTGAGCATCAGGATGACGAGGATCGACAGGCCGACGACGACCGGCCGCGAGTACTGGCGTGGCGGGGCGGCGGGTGGTGGCTCGGTGGTGAACTGGGCGCCGGAGCGGGACGGGTTCGAGTGCCAGCCGGTCGGGCGTGGGCCGCCGACGCGGCGGGTGCCGGTCAGCGGGGTGAGCGGTACGCCGGTCTGCGGCGCGACGGGCGGGCCGCTGTACTCACTCGCCGTACCCGGTTCTGTCGGCAGCGGACGCGCCTTACGGCGTACCGCGGCGTCGTCGAGCGACACCGAGCGGGCTCGGCCCAGGCCGCCGGGCTGTGTGCTCTTCAGGGTCAGCGGGCGTGTGCCGGCCGCCGGTTCACCGGACGCGAAGTGCCCGGGCCCCGGCACACCTTCCTCGGAGTCAGGCATCGATCGTTCCTATCTCGCTCAGCTGACCTTGGCGGATGCTGCGACGAAAGTGTTGCAGGACCCGGGGTTGGTTGTCGCCAGGCCCTGGTTCATCCACAGCGCGAGGCTCTTGCTGGAACCGTGGTCGCGGACCTTGTCCTTGGTGTGCTCGTCGCCGCGTCGCTGGATGAGTCCGTTCCATTGCCGGAGCAGTTCGCCGCGCAGCGGGAAGCTCGTCTTGGCCGCACCGAAGAACACCGCGCCGAAGCAGTACGCCTGGAGCGCGGCGCGCCGGTTCATCTCCAGCTGCGCGGCCTTGCTCGCCGCGGTGTCGGCGAGGTTGTCGGAGGCGTCGGCCATCCCGGTCAGGTTCTGCAGGTGTACGCCGTACACGAAACCGAAGGACTGGGCCATCTCGGCGCGTACCTCGGCCTTGTTCTTCGGATACTCCTCGACGAGCTCCTGCCACGGCATCGTCGCGCTGCCGCCGTGCTCGTCCTGGCAGTACAGGGCGAGGTCGTGCTGTACGCCGCACGCGGTCTCGTCGCCGTCGGAGAAGATGACCAGGTTCGGCGACCGGAACCCGAACCCGGCCTTGGTGACGATCGGTTCCCAGGCCTTGTCCATGCACGCGGTCAGCGCCTGGTAGTACGAGCGGACGTTCTCCATCGACGTCGGCCGGAACGCGGGTTCCGGGCATTTCGCCGCGGCCAGCGCCCCGGCGGCGTAGATCGGGTTCTTGCCGACGATGTCGGTGTCCGGCGTCCCCTTGCCGATCGGGCCCTTGGTCGTCGGCGCGCCGCTCGACGTCGCGGACGGCGTGCCGTTCGGGTTCGGGAGGTTGAAGTTGGGCGAGGAGAGCACCTTGACCGCGAACGTCGCGCCGCCGCCGAGGAACACCAGCACCGCGACGACCATCAGCGCGATGAGCCCCTTGGACCGCTGCTTGGGGACGAACGGCACCGGCTCCGGGTGGAACACCTCCCGGTACGCCGCCGCCGCGCGACCGTCCAGCGGCGGGCCGAGCCGGCTGCCGGAAAGCGTCGTACGGCGGGAGTCGATCCGGGACCCGCTCAACTGCGGGGGCGTCGGCGGCGCTTCCCCGCCGAGCCGCGGCGTGGGTGCCGCCAACGGCGCCCCCGACGGTGCCTTCAACGGCGCGGTCGACGAGGCGTTCGACGGTGCCTGCGACGGGGCATTCGACGGGGCGGAAACCCCCGGTTTCCGGTCGTCGCCCGCGATCTGGTCACCGTCGCCGCCTGGCAGGAAGTGCCCAGGCTTGGGTGCCGGCTTGTCCGCCATAACTTCCCGCTTCTCCCCAGTACCGGCCGTCCGCCGGTCCCACCCGATGCATCAGAAAAGCCGGAACACCCCCAGTGCCGGCCGCCGCACGATATTACGGCCTGGACCGCCACCCCGAGAACCGCATTGCACCTATTGACATCATTCCGCGACCACCCGCCGACTGCCGCCTACGGACCGCATTCAGTCGGCTACGCGGCCGTGGGCGAGGAAG
Organism: Kribbella sp. VKM Ac-2571; assembly: GCF_004362255.1. Taxonomy (NCBI): domain Bacteria; kingdom Bacillati; phylum Actinomycetota; class Actinomycetes; order Propionibacteriales; family Kribbellaceae; genus Kribbella; species Kribbella sp. VKM Ac-2571. The sequence goes on along the minus strand of NZ_SNWS01000004.1, from coordinate 144,536 downwards.
TGGGGGCTGGCGGCTTGGAGTTTGGGGTCGGATTCGACCTGGCGGGCGAGGAGGACCGCGGCGGGGAGGAGGGTTTCTATGGCGTCCGGGGCGGCGTTCTGGAGGATGTTGCCGGCGGGACCTTCTATGCCGAGGACCTCTACGCCGGTGAGGCCGGCTGCGGTGAGCTCGGTGGCGAGTTCTTCGGCGTGGTGGAAGTAGGCGACGGTGAAACCGTTGGTGCCGTCGATGCTGCCGGACGCGAACGCGTCGAGGAACAGCGGCAGTCGCTCCTCCGTGAGCGTGCCGTTGCTGCCGGCCTCGAGCAGGCCGCCGTACCGATTGATGCCCGCGGCGACGACTACCCCACCGGGACGCGTCACCCGTACCGCTTCGGCCAACGCCCGCGCACGATCCGCCGCGTCGACCAGGTGGTAGAGCGGACCGAGGAGCAGCGTCACGTCCACGCTCGCATCCCCCTGCCGGAGCGCCCGCGCATCGCCTTCCTCCGCCGCGAAGGTCCCGATCGTCGCCGCCTGCTCCACATGCTCCGGAACGGGGTCGACCAGCGTGACCTGATGCCCGTCCGCCGCAAGCCATCGCGCGTGGACGCCGGTCGCACCACCGACATCCAGTACGACGGACGCGGGCGGGAGCCACCGCCGCAGCAACTCCTGGGTACGCAGGAACTCGAGCCGGCCGTGCCCGCGGACGATCAGCCGATCGTCCTCGACGTACCGGTCCCGATAGAAGGAGCGAATCACCGGATCAAGTTCAGTCATTCCCCCACTGTCCTGGACGAAAATTCCAGGCACATCCCGTTTTGCTCCCACTACCCTGCGGCTCGTCGCCCGCAAGCAGTGAGCCGCCTGGCATGCTGGGGGCATGAGCTGGGCTGTTTACGCGATGCGCGGGCCAGGAGGCGTACGGCGCCTCGACGACATTCCGGTCGACTACGAGCCACCGGCCGTCGGTCTGGCGACCGACGTGGTGGCCAAGGTCCGGGAGGTGGTGCCGGACGTCGACACGAGCAAACCGTCCTGGCTGGCGCTGCGAAGTCCGGAGTACGACGTCGAGATGACGATCGGCAAGGGCGTCGAGGTCCGTGACATCACCTTCTACCTGAACGACGGCCCGCGGTCGATCCCGATCGTGATGGAGATCAGCCGCCGCCTCGGCGTCACGCCGTACGACACCGAATCGGGCAACTTCCTCACCGAGGAGTCCCGGCCGCCGGTCCCGCCCCCGATGACCGCCGACGAGATCAAGATGAACAAGCCGAAATGGTGGAAATTCGGCCGTAAGTAACCCTCCGACCCCAACCGCTGGCACTATTGCCTGCCCCTAGCGCCTGTCCCCACTTCCCGCCGCGAGGTCAGGGGGCGCAGTCTCGACAGGACATGTCAGCCGAGGGGTAGTGCACCTGAGCGTGAACGTGGCCGTGCGTACGGTGTCTCGCTGGTGCTCTACCTGTCGAGCTTGCACACCATCGGCCGACGGGGCGCGCGCCGTACGTCGTGCGCGTTCAGTGGTACGGGCGACAGGAATGGTGCATGGCGGGCGACAAGACGTGGTGGGTGCAGACCAATCCATCGGTGGCGTCTGGTTGGGGTATCCCGCGTCTGGGACGCCGCGCCGGTGTCTGGGAACAGGAAATTGCCTGTCTCACGGGCCCGGGGCCTGTTCCCACATCCGGGTGGTGGGGTTGCGGACTTGCGGAACGAGATCGGGCTGGCGGCCACACCGCGGTTCTGGATCCGGGTGCCTGGCCGGTCGTCGGCGGTACCCGTGTAGGCGACGACCCGCAGGTTCCGTACGCCGCGAGACCAACGTCGAGCGAAAGCCTCAGTCCAGGACGGTGAGGTCGGTTGGGCCGAGGCGGAGTGTGCCGGAGGTGAGTGGGGTTGCGCGGATGCCGCCGTGGCTGCGCAGCGCCTGCATCGCGCCGGGTGCGAGGACCTCGTCCATCCACGCGCACGGGTTGGCCGGGCGGTTCGCCTGGAAGGTGATCGACCCCAGCGTGAAGCGCCGGCCGGGTACGCGGGTGCCGTCCGCGGCGCGGTGTGCGGCGAGCTCGTCGATCGGGAAGCCACGCAGGGTGATGTTGCGCCGGGTGAGGTGCGGGTCGAGTGGTGCGTCCAGGTTGAGGACCCGCTCGACCTCGTCGAGGGAGGCGGCGTCGATCAGCGTGACGGCCGCGTTCGTGTGGATTGCTTGGGCGTAGTAGCGGTCGCCGACGACGCCGAGGTCGGCGCGGACCTCGATCTCGGTACGCGCGACCGGTTCGGGGTCGGGGCGCGGGCCGTCCTGCGGGCGTCCTTCGAAGGCGTGCTCGCGGGAGACGACGAAGGCAACGAGTTCTACTCTCATGATTCAGCCCCAGGTGAGCGGATCGAGGAGACGGAAGAAGTACAGGCGGCGCGCGTCCGGGTCCGGTACGCCGTACGCCTCGAGGAACGGCGCCGGGTCGGCGGACCACTCGTCGTGGAGCTGGATCGTGGTGAGGGCGAGGTCGGAGTACCGGTCGGCGATCCCGAGCCGTCCGAGATCGATCAGGCCGGTGACTTCGAGGGTCTCGGGGTCGAAGAAGATGTTCGGCAGGCAGGCGTCGCCGTGACAGACCACCGGCTCCAGAACGCTCTCGATGTAGGGGCGCTCGGCAACCACCTGGGCGAGCAGCTCGGACGGCTGCAGGCGGCGCCATTCGTCGGTGAGGTACGCCGGGTTCACGGCATCACGCCGTACGACGTCGGTCGCCGTCGCGATCACCTCCGCCAGCGGCCGCTCGAACGGGCAGTCGGTCAGCGAATGCAGGTCGCGAAGAGTCGTCCCGAGGTTCCGCATGGCACGATCGTGCGACGCCGGCGGGAGGGTGTCGCCGGGAACCCCCGGCACCGCAGAGGTCACCAGACACGCGCCACCCGAGGACGACCCGACCCCCGACCCGAGACCGTCAGGCTGGGGCGAGGTCAGCTCGAGCCAGTCCACCACCGTCGCGCCGGGGAAGCCGGTCCCAGCGAGCCACGTGATGCGGTCGCGTTCGGCTGCCAGCTCGGCGATGCCGGACGGGCCGCAGCACTTGGCGAAAGTGTTGCCTCGGCGATAGACCGACGTGTTGGACTCGCCGATGTCGACCGGCTCCCAGTCGTCAGCCGGCGGCGCGTGCAACGTGTTCCCTGGTGTGGTTGAGGATCGCGGTCACCTGATGTCGACTCAAGAAGACTCCCGGACGATGAGTTGCCAGGGGAAGTCGAACACTTCGCCGGGTGCACCCTCCCGGTCCGTCAGTCTGCTCACGATGATCCGGGCGAGCGCCTCGTTGAACCCGACAGGTCCGACGGTGGACAGCGACGGGTCCAGGTGCTCGCCTTCGGGCGTGTTGCCGACCCCCACGATCGCCAGATCCCCCGGTACGTCGATGCGCAGCCGGTGCGCCGCCCGGACGGCGGCGATCGCGGCGAAGTCGGTGGTGCAGTAGAGACCGGTCGGCCGATCGGGCTTGGACAGCAGCGCCATCGCGGCCCGGTACGCGCCCTCCGGATGCTGCTCGAAGACCTCGATGTCGTCGCTGCTGATCGGCTTGCCGGCCGCGCGCAACGTGTTGACGTACGCATCGAAGCGCGCGAACCCGGTGGTCCGCGAGGTGAGCGCGCCGACCCGGTCGTGGTGCTCCAGCAGGTGCTCCACGGCGAGGTGGCAGCGCGGCTCGGCGCCGGAGCGGATCACGTCGAAACCCTGCGGTTCCAGGGTTTCGCTGAACGCCACGATCTGCACGCCCTGCGCCGCGAACGCCTCGAGCTCGGCGATCTGCTCCGGGTCGGGCTTGATGCTGTCGATGAAGATCACGTCCGGTGTCCGGTTGGACAGCACGGTCCGCCAGTCGCCGTCCGCGACGATCAGCGCGGTCTTCCCGAGCGGCGACACCGCCGTACTGACCGTGGCCGCCACGGCCTGCGACCACGGGTCCGCGAGGACGTTCAGCGACAGCAGGACGAGATCGGACTTGCCGGTCCGGATCGCGCGGGCCGCGTCGTTGCGCCGATACCCCAGGCGCGACGCGGCCTCGCGGACCCGGTCCGCGGTCGAGTCCTTGATCGTGTGGCTGCGGTGCCGTCCGGACAGCACGTAGGACACGGTCGCGACCGAGACACCGGCCTCCTTCGCCACCATCCGCAGCGTCGGCCGCTCAGCCAAAGGTGAGGACATATATCGATTCTTGCAGATCAGCCTTTGACCGCACCCGTAATAACGCCCTTGGTGAAGTGCCGTTGGAGGAATGGGTACACCATGGCGATCGGCACCAGCGCGACCACGACGACGGCCATCTGCAGGGACTGGGGCTGCGGCGGCGGGTGGACACCGAGCTGGTCGGCGGACAGCGACTTGCCCTGCAGGACGTAGGTCCGCAGGATCACCTGGACCGGCCACTTCGACGTATCGTTCAGGTACAGCAGCGCGTTGAAGAACGCGTTCCAGAAGCCGACCGCGTAGAACAGCCCGACGACCGCGATCACCGCCTTCGACAGCGGCATGATGATCCGGCGCAGGATCGTGAAGTCGCTCGCGCCGTCGATCCGGGCGCTCTCCAGCAACTCGCCCGGCACGTTCATGAAGAACGTGCGCAGTACGACGAAGTTGAAGGCCCCCAACGCACCGGGAAGGATCAGCGACCACAGGCTGTCGAGCAGCCCGAGCTGCTTCACCACCAGGAACATCGGGATGATGCCTGGCGCGAACAGCAACGTGAACAGCACCATCAACAACACCGGCCGCCCGAACAGCACCGGCCGCGACGTCGCGTACGCGAGCGCGATCGTGACGGCCAGCGCAATCGCCGTACCGACGAGCGTCACGAACACGCTGACCATGATCGCCCGGCCCATCAGACCGCCGCTGAACAACGTCTGGTACGCCTTCACCGTCGGATGCGACGGCCACAGCACATACCCGCCCGCGTCGATGATGTCCTTGTCACTGGCCAGCGACGTCGAGATCACGACCAGGATCGGTACGACGATCACCAGCGCGAACCCGCCCAGGATCACCGCCTTGATCGCCTGGTAGCCCGGCGACGGATTCTCTTTCCACACAGGTCTCATGAACGCCTCTGGAAGATTCCCGGCTCGCCGAGCCGGTGAGCGAGTGAGTTGGCACCCCAGAGCAGCAACGCACCGACCACACCCTTGGCCAGGCCGGCCGCGGCACCGCTGCTCCAGTCCCCGCCGACCACACCGGCGTAGTACGTGAACGTGTCCAGTACTTCGGCAGCACCTGGACCGACCGAGTCGCGTTGCAGGATGAACTGCTCGAACCCGACGCTGAGGATGTCGCCGATCCGCAGGATCAGCAGGAGCACGATGACCGTCCGCAGCGCCGGCAGCGTGATGTGCCACAGCCGCCGCCAGCGCCCGGCGCCGTCCGCCGCGGCCGCCTCGTAGAGCGAGACGTCCACGGTGGTGAGCGCCGCGAGGAAGATGATCATCGCCCAGCCGGCGTCCTTCCAGATCAGCTGCGCGACGACGAGCAGCGGGAAGGTGTCCGGATTCGTCATGAACGGGATCGGGTCCAGTCCCGCCTGCCGGAGCAGGTTGTTGACGAACCCCGCCCCGCCGAGCGACTGCTGGAACAGCGTCACGACCAGCACCCAGGACAGGAAGTGCGGCAGGTACGCGATCGTCTGGAACCAGCGCCGGAAGCGGTTGCTGACCAGCGAATCGACGATCAGCGCCAGCCCGATCGGCACCGGGAAGAACAGCAGCAACTGGACGGCGGCCAGCAACAACGTGTTCCGCAACGCGTCCCAGAAGTCCGGGTTCGCGTACAGGTTGACGAAGTTCTGCAGGCCGTTCCACTCGCTGTGCATGATGCCGAGGAACGGCTGGAAGTCCTGGAACGCGACCACGTTGCCGATCACCGGCAGGTAGAAGAACACCAGCAGGAAGACGACGCCGGGAATCATCAGCAGGACCATCTGCCAGTCCCGGCGCCACTTCGCCTTCAGCGGCAGGCCGTTCTTGGCCCGCCGCTTGTCCGAGTTCGCCTTCAGCATCGATCAGGACCCGGTGACCGGAACGCTCGCCGGAAGCACGGCCGCGAACTCGTCGCGCATCTTGTCACCGCCGCCGGACTTCCAGCGCTTCAGCGCCGCGTCGTACGCATCCATCTTCTGCCGGCCGGTGACGATGTCGACGATCGTGTCCCGGAACGCCGCGGTCAGCTTCGGGCCGACCTTGCTCGACGTGTCGGAGTACGTGCCGGCCGTCGGGTTCCGCATCGCGAACTTCAGCAGCTGCTGCTCGGTCTCGTAGATCTTCTTGGTGTCGTCCGGGTACGCCGGGTTGAAGATCACGCTCTCCGGGGAGTTCATGATCTGCAGCGCGCTGACCAGACCGGGCGCCTGCTGCTGACCGGCCTTCGTCAGCACCGGGTTCATGTTCGCGTCCAGCTGGTACTGCTGCCCCTCCACGCCGAAGTTCTTCACCAGGTACTCCTTGGTGCCGAACGGCGCCGACAGGTAGTCCATCAGCGCGAGCAGCTCGCGGATCCGGCCCTCGTCGGTCTTCTTGAACGGCGTGAAACCGACCGTGCCGTAGCCCATGTCGTAGACCGGCTTCGCCTTGCCGTCGTGGCCGAACGGGATCATCGTGTCCACGAACAACGTCGGGTCCAGGTTCCGGAAGTCGGCGGTCGCCCGTGGGCCGACCGTGACCTGCGCGGCGATCTGGCCGTTCACGGTCTTCGGGGTGGCGTCGGCCAGGTTCAGGTCCGGGTAGAACACCTTGGCCGCCCAGAGCTTGGCGGCGTACTCGACGGCGGCCTTGTAGTTGTCGGTCTCGTACATGTGCGTGAGCGAGCGGTCCTGATTCACCCGCCAGCTGGTCGGGGCGCCGAACCACTCGCCGAACATGTGCAGCATGTTGATGATCGCCGGCTCGAGCGCGTAGTTCGTACCGTTGGTGAGCTCCTTGCACTTGGCGAAGAACTCGTCCGCGGTGGCGCACTGCAGGCCGCCGACCTTCGCCCAGGTCTTCGGGTTGCCCATCATCACCTGGCCGAACGGCGTCGACGGGATCGGGGCGCCCCAGATCTTCCCGTTCACCACGGCGGTCCGCCAGGAGGCCGGCTTCAGCGCGGCCAGGTTCGGGTACTCCAGCACGGCGTCGCCGGACAGGTACTTGGTCAGGTCCTGGAACTTCGCCTCGAGCATCGGTCCGATGTTCGGGATGCCCTGGTTCGGCGGCAGCCACATCAGGTCCGGCAGCGAGTCGCTGGCCAGCAGCGTCGCAAACTTCTCCGGGTAGCCCGGGTCGGTGCCGATGGTCAGCCGGAGCTCACCGCCGAGCGCGGAGTTCAGCGCCTGCCACATCGGGTTGCTGCCCATCGGCGGCGGAGGCGTCGCGAACGTCTCGGTCAGCGCGGTGACCGCACTCTTCAGCGGCGGCGCCTTCACGCTGGCGACCGCGTCCGCCGGGAACCTCAGGAACCCGGGCTCGAGGCCGGACTCGGCCCCCGGGAAGTCCGGGTGCAGCCCCTCGAACGGTTTGTACGTCGGCAGCTTGAGGTCGCCCGACGCCTTGGCGCCGCCTCCTGCCGCCCCGCCGTCGCCGCAGGCCGCCAGCGTGGAGGTGGCAATCGCCGCACCGGTCACCTGCAGGAACCGTCGCCGACTGATCATAGTTGCTCCAAGTTTCGAAGAAGTGCTCACTAACACTCACTTAAACGTTAACCCGGACCGTAAACCTGACCAGCCCCTCGATGCAAGGCGCCAACACACAAAACCGGCGGCCGCAGGACTCGAGATCCCGCGGCCGCCGGCCGTCGTAGGTACTTCAGTAACGTCTCAGCAGCGCACGATCAGCCCGGTGACCGCGGTGCAGCTCCGCGTCGCCTTGTCGTTCGTCGCCACCGGATCGTCCGGCGAACTCGCCGTACGTTGGGCACTCGCGGTCAGAGATCCGACGGTCAGCAGACCCGTGTCAGCACTGAAGGTCCGGGTCGCACTAGCTCCGCTGGCCAGTGACGCGATGTCGCAGTTCACCGATCTCGTCGTCCCCACGCGCGTACAGGTACTGCCGGCGTACACGAGCCCCGCCGGGTAGGTGCCGACCACCCGAACTCCGGTCGCGTCGGCCGGCCCGTTGTTCTTCACCGTGACGGTGTACGTGATCCGTGCGGTGACCACGGTCCGCACCGAAGCAGTCATCGACACCGCGACATCGGCGATCTGCGGTACGTCGGTGATCGTGAGCGCCGGCCCGTCAAGGATCTCGAACGCATAGTTCTCCCCGATGAACTGATGCTGCAACGTGATCGTCCCGAGCGGAGCGTCGTCCTTCACCCGGAACGTGAACGTCACGGTCCGGGACTCGCCCGGCGGTACGTCGTGGACGCCGCCCCGGACGCTGACGCCGAGCGTGTCGCAGGCGTACGCACCGGGACAGGACACCAAGTCGACCATCGCGGGCAGCGATGTCTCCTTGGCGTACAAGCCGGCTTTCCCTCCGACGATCGTGAAGTCACGGTCGTTGTACACCGTCTGCGTGACCGTGAAGGTCTGCCCACGAGCCACCGAGGTCGCCCCCACCTCGATCGCACTGGACGGTGGTACCGCATGGGCGGTCATTGGGACCGCCACCAAAGTCGCGCCGGCGACGGCCGTCACCAGCGCAGCACGAACCGACTTCCAGGCATGCATAGCAAGCCCCCATTCCCCATGAACCCCAGTCAACCGCCCCCACGGCCCGCCGACGGCGGTCCAAGCAGTATGTAGTTGCCACTGTCCGTGGTCAACCACTTGAAACACCCACTCGACTTTTCCTTGCGGCGGGGTGTCACTCTTTCGATTGATCCCGGGCGCCTCCGGCTCAGCCGTTGCAGTGAGCAAGGACTAGTCCGTACGGCGCTCCTGGTCGTCGCGGCCGTCGCGTTTCTGGGGTTCTGCCGGTGGTTGTGGCCGGCCGAGCCGTCAACGCCTCGTGCCTACTGGCGATCGGCGTACTGATGACGTGTGCGCTCCGCCCCACGTGGTCGCGAGAACGCGTTCTGGCGTTGGGATTCGGGGTCGGTGCACTGGGACTGACACTGGAGCCGATGCGGTCGACGTTCGCCCTCGGGCAGGTCAACCTGATCCTGCTCGTTCTCCTGCTCGCGGATCTGCTCGGGCGGACGCCGTCGCTCGGCGCTCGCGATGTTGTGGGCGGTGGTCACGGTCTTCGGATTCCCTTGGCTGGCACCGAATCACGACGACCGCGAGTACCACCTGCACGGCTTCGGCCTGCTTCTCGGGAAGGCGTACGCCGTCCTCGCCGCGACCACGATCCTGCACGCGGCATACGTTCAGAGTGACAGCCGGTCGAGCAGCTCCTCGACGCGTTCGGTACGGCCCGTGTGACGGTGACGTTCCCAGTCCTCGCGGGACAGCGTGTCGCCGACGAGTTCGAGGGCTTCCGCGAGTTCCTCGTCCAGGTACGGGTTGGAGATCTCGAGCCGTTCGCCCATCGCCTCCTCCGCGCCGAACAGGTGGGCGGCGCCGACCGGATCGCCGCGCCGGATCAGCAGGTTCATAACGGTGTTCGAGAACGCCATCGTGAGAATCGGGCTGCCGAGCGCCAGCACGGTCGGCATCAGCCCGCGGGCGAGCTCGGCGGCCTCGTGGATCCGGCCCGCGAGGATCAGCAGATACGCGAGGTTCTGCCCGTGTGTGGCGATCTCGTGCGCGTCCCCGATCGACTCGGTGATCGTGAGGGACTCGCGGAGCAGGTCCTCGGCGCGCTCCAGGTTTCCGAGGTCCTCCTCGATGCCGGCGAGGTGGCTGAGCGCCCGCGCCAGGAGCCAGTCGTTGTCGAGGGTACGGAGTCGTTCGACCGCCCCGGTGAGCGTCGCCCGCGCCGCCTCGAGATCGCCCTGCTGCCGTTCCACCGACGCGAGCATGGGCATCCCGAACGCGATGCCGACCGGGTCATCGAGCTCCCGGGCCATCTCCAGGCTGCGCGTCGCCAACTCGTGGGCACGTTCCGTCTCGCCCTGCAGGAGCAGGAGGTTGCTCAACCCGCGCAGGCAGGCGGCCAGCTCCGGCGACGACCTCGTACCGGCGGCCGCGATCACCTGCTCGTGCCAGGCGCGACTCTCACCGATGTAGCCGCCGAACAGCCAGACCCAGGCGAGCGCCGAGCACAGGCGCAACGCCGTCCTGATGTCGTTTTCGGTCGCCCAGGTCAGTGCGGCGCGGAAGTTGTCGAGGTCCGCCTCGGCCCTCTCGACAGGCGGCTCGGACATCGTCTTCTTGAAGGCCTCGAGGTGGCCGGCGAGGTCGGCGTAGTACGTCGCGTGTTCGCGGTGGACCGCCTCGGCTTCGGCGGTCAGCTGCAGCTCGTCGGCGGCGTATCGGCGGATGGTCTCCAGGAGCCGGACGCGGGTGCCGTCCGGTCCGTCGGACAGCGTGATCAGGTTGGCGTCGTGCAGCTCGGCGAGGGCGTCGATCGGATCGATGCCGGTAGCAACTTTCTCGACCGCAGCCAGGTCGGCGCCGCCGGCGAAGACGGCGAGGCACCGGAAGGTACGGCGGTGTTCGGGGCCGAGCAGTTCGTACGACCAGGCGATCGTGTCCCGCAGCGTCCGCTGACGTTCCGGGGTCGCCGTGCTGGTGGACGCGATGTCGAGCGGTTGATCGATCCGGGCGAGCAGCTCATTGACGCTGAGCAGCCGCACCCGCGGCGCGCACAGTTCGATCGCGAGCGGGAGTCCGTCGAGGCGGCGGCAGATCGCGACCACGTCGGCCGAGTTCTCGGGAGTCAGATCGAACGCCGGCCGGACGGCCTGGGCGCGCTGCACGAAAAGTTGTACGGCGGCATCTGTGATCGAGAGTGGCAGCACCGGGTGCTGCCACTCGCCGGTGAGGCCGAGCGCGCGCCTGGAGGTGGCGACCAGTTTCACGTGCGGCGCGCCTTCGATGATCTCGTGGACGACCTTGCCGGCGTCCGGGAGCTGCTCGAGGTTGTCGAGCACGAGCAACAGGGTCCGCTGCGCCAGGTAGGCGACGATCCGGCCGCGCTCCCGCGGCGGGATGTCGAGGACTTCGGCGATCGTCGTCCACAGCACCCGCGCGGACGTGACCGCCGCGAGCGGAACGAAGTACACCCCGCCCGGGAACTTCGTGGTCAACTCCGCGCGACGCCGATCCCCAGGCGGGTCTTCCCCGACCCGCCTGGTCCGGTCAGGGTGACGAGCCGTACGTCGGGGCGCGCGAGCAGACCGGTGACGCGGTCGAGATCCTGTTCGCGCCCTAGTAGCGGGGTCGCAGGTGCCGGCAGGCTGGTTGACGTACCGAGAGTGCGTGGTGGCGGGAACTCGGCCTTCAGCCCGTCGACAGTGACTTGGAGCAGGTGCTCGGGCTCCGGGATGTCCTTGAGGTGGTGCGTGCCGAGATCGCGCAGCGTGACCCCGTCGGGCAGTTGCGTCAGCTCACCGGTGGCGGCGGACACCACGATCTGCCCACCGTGTGCGGCGGCCCCGATCCGTGCCGCGAGATGGACGTCCATGCCCCAGTAGTCGCCGTCGTACACACCCGGCGTACCGGTATGAATCCCCATCCGCACCCGCAACCGCTCGTCGTCGGGCCAGCGGTGCTCTTCCAGTCGCCGCTGCCCGTCGACGGCCGCCCGGACCGCCTCGCCGGCCGTCCCGAACACGACGAAGAAACTGTCGCCCTCGGTGCCCATCTCGGTCCCGCCATACGCCGTCCAGACCGCCCGCAGGATCCGCCGGTGATCTTCCAGCGCCTCCAGGTACCGGCCCCCCAATTCCCCCACCCATGCCGCCAGTCTCAACCGCCGACCCGGCGGTGCGCCAGTGCATGGGGGTGGCTCGTGGAACCGTCAGCCCCCTAGCCGATGCCGGTGGTGCTCTCGCGGACTACGAGGCTGAAGGGGGCTTGCAGGCGCTGGGGCTCGCCGCCCGGGCGCTGGTCGCGGAGGGCCTGCAGCGCCAGGCGGGCGATCGCGACGCGGTCGGGCGCGACCGTGGTAAGCGTCGGGAGGGTGGCGAGGTCGTACGGGATGTCGTCGAACCCCACCACGGCCACGTCCTGCGGCACCCGCAGACCGCGCAGGACCAGCGCACGGATCGCGCCCATCGCCAGCCAGTCGGTGGCCGCGAAGACCGCGTCCGGCGCCGGGTTTCCCTCGTCCAGCCACTCGCCGAGAGTCCGCTCGGCGTCCTGGCCGCGCAGGCCGCCGGTCGCGAGCACGATGTCCTCGTCGACGGGCAGGCCGGCCGCGGCGAGCGCGGCGCGGTACCCGTTGATCCGCTCGTCGTTCATCCGTGGTCCGGGTGCCAGCGCCATCACGTGGCGCCGGCCGAGCTCGAGCAGATGCTCGGTCGCTACCTTGCCTGCCTCGCGGTTGTCGATCCCGACGTGATCGGCGTGGTGCTCCGCGCCGGCCTTCTCACCCAGCAGGACGAGCGGCAGCGCCGGGTCGCGGTTCTGCACATCCTCCGCGGTGAGCCCGAGCGGGCTCATCACGATCCCGTCGAGACGGGCCGGATGCCGTTCGGTGAGCAGAGCGAGCTCGGCTTCGCGGCGGCCGCCGGTCTGGTGGAACTGCACGATCCAGCCGAACGCCTCGGCCTCGTCGAGCATCCGCGCCGCGAGCGAGGCGAAGTACGGCCGGTCGAGCTGCGGCACAGCGAGCGCGATCACTCCGCTGCGTCCCTGCGCCAGGTTCCGGGCCGCGATGTTCGGCCGGTACCCGAGCTTGTCGATCGCGGCCAGCACCCGCTGCCGCGTCTCCTCGCGGACATGCTCGGCGCCGTTGACGACATTCGAAACCGTCTTCATCGACACCCCAGCCGCCTCGGCGACATCGGTCAGGCGCGGCCTCATGGGATGGATACTGTCATTTGAGGCCGGTGTGGGCCATTCCGGCCAGGATGCGGCGTTGGAAGATCACGAACACCACGACGACCGGGACCAGCGTGACCACGCTCATCGCGAACAGTGCGCCCCACTCCGAGCTGCCGGTGGCGTCCAGGAAGCCGCGCAGCGCGACCGGCACCGTCAGCCGGGTCCGCGTGGACAGGTAGATCAGCTGGCTGAAGAAGTTGTTCCAGGTCCAGATGAACGAGAAGATCGCCGTCGTCACCAAGGCCGGCGACAGCAGGGGCAGGATGATCCTCCGGTAGATGCCCCACGCCTCGCAGCCGTCGATCCGCGCCGCGTCGTCCAGCTCGACCGGGATCGACCGGATGAACTGCACCATCAGGAACACGAAGAACGCGTCGGTGGCCAGGAAACTCGGCATGATCATCGGCCAGAAGGTGTCGATCCAGTTCAGTTTCCGGAAGATCGAGTACTGCGCGATCAGGGTCACGTGACCGGGCAGCATGATCGTCGCCAGCATCAGCGCGAACAACGTTTTCCGGCCCACGAACGTGAGCCGCGCGAACGCGTACGCGGTCAGCGAGCAGGTCAGCACGTTGCCGATCACCACCGCGGCGCAGATGATCAGCGAGTTCATGAGGTAGATGCCGAAGCTGGTCCCGGTCGACGACCAGCCGAGCGCGTAGTTCCCGAGCGTCGGGTGCTCCGGGATCAGCCCGGGACGGTCGAAGATCTCCTTGTTCGGCCGCAGCGAGGCGCTGATCATCCAGAGCAGTGGGTAGAGCATGACCAGTGCGCCCACGATCAGGCCGGCGTGGGCCAGTACGCGCTTCATCGACGTACCCCTTCGTCTCCGTAGAACACCCAGGTGCGGCCGAGGACGAAGTTCAGTCCGGTGAAGACCGCGATGATCAGCAGCAGCACCCAGGCCATCGCGGCGGCGTACCCCATCCGGAAGTTTCCGAACGCCTGCTGGTAGAGGTACAGCGTGTAGAACAGTGTCGAGTCCGACGGGCCGCCCTTGCCGCCGCTGATCACGAACGCCGGCGTGAACGCCTGGAACGCGCCGATGATCTGCAGCACCAGGTTGAAGAAAACCACCGGCGACAGCAGCGGCAGCGTCACCCGCCAGAATCGTTGCCATCGGCCCGCACCGTCGACCTCGGCGGCTTCGAGCACCTCGTCCGGGATCTGCCGCAGGCCGGCCAGGAAGATTACCATCGGGGCGCCGAACTGCCAGACCCGGAGCAGGATCAGGGTCAACAGCGCCGTACCCGGCTCGGAGATCCAGCCGCGGCCGTGGATTCCGAAGATGCCGAGTACGTCGTTCAGCAGGCCGTCACTGCCGAAGATCTGCTGCCACAGCAGGGCGATCGCGACACTCCCACCGAGCAGGCTCGGGACGTAGTACAGCGCTCGGTAGACGGCGAGACCTTTGAGCCCTCGATTCAGGAGTACGGCGACGGCGAGCGCGAACGCCATCTCGAGCGGCACCGAGACGCCGACGTATATGAAGGTGACTTTGAGCGACTGCACGTACCGCGAGTCCTGGAAGAGCGCCGTGTAGTTGTGCAGCCCGGTCCATTCGGGGGTGTTGAGCAGCGCGTAGTCGGTGAACGAGTAGTAGAGCGACAGCAGCATCGGGCCGATCGTCAGCCCGAGTACGCCGATGAACCAGGGCAGCAGGAAAAGGTACGCCGGAACGCTCTGCCTCAATCGGGAAATCACTGACCGAGAGTCTTTCCGGACAGGTCCACGAACTCCTGAGCGCCCGCTGCCGGGTTGCTCTTGCCGAAGCCGATGTTCTCGGCGATCCGGTCGAACCCGGTCAGCAGCTCGCCGTATCCTTTCGGCCACGGCTTCGGCGACGGACCGACCTTGCCGGCCAGATCCTCGACGTACTTGATCGCCCGCGCGCCGGCCGAACCGGCGTCCGCGGAGACCAGGTCACGCGCCTTCTTCGACGGCGGTACGCCGAGGAGGATGCCGATCGCCTTGATCGCCTTCTCGTCGTTCAGCAGGAACCCGATCAGTTTCGCCGCGTCCTCGGGATCCTTGCTCGCGGCCGAGATGCACCACAGGTCGAGGCCCTTGACGAACTGCCCGGTCAGATCGCCGGCCTTGCCCTGCGGGACCGGGAGAACGGCCAGCGGGCTCTTCACCAGCGGCTGGTAGAAGGTGACCTGCTGGACCCAGCCGAACTGCAGCGGAGCCTTGCCGGTGGCGATCAACGACTTCTCGATCCCCGTCGTCTCACCGCTCACGTTCTGCGGCGGCGCCGCCTTCGCGCTGCGCAGGTCCGCCCAGTACTGGAACCATTCCTGGACAGTTTCCTTGGTCGTCAGCAGTTTTCCGCCGTCGTCAGAAAACATTTCCGTGCCGTGCTGACGCGCGTACACCTCGAACAGCTGGAAGTTCCCGGCCTGGTCGCTCGACCCGAATGAGCCCTGCACCGAACCGGAGTAGTCGCGCGCGAACTCGGCGAACTTGTCCCAGGTCCAGCCCTGCGCCGGTACCGTCCCGCCGGCCTTCTTGATCGCGCCCTCGTCGACATACATCGAGTAGCTGATCGAGCTCTGCCCAATCCCGTAGTTCTTGCCGTCGGCAACACCGCTGGCGGCGACATCCTTGTCGAGACCCGACGTGTCGATCCCCAGCGAACCAAGGTCCTTCAGCGCACTCCGCCCCGCGTAGTCGCTGAAGTAGCTCATCGACATCCGCAGTACGTCGGGTGCGTTGTTGCCGGAGGTCTGCGTGGCGAGCTTGTCCCAGTAGTCGTCGAAGGGAGCGCTTTCCGCGGTGTACTCGGCGCCACCGCTCGACTTCCACGCGTCGAGGGCCTTGTTGAGCGCCTTGGTCACCGGGTCCGGGCCGTACCAGGAAACGCGCATCGGACCGGACTTTCCGGAGCAACCCGGGACGGTGATCGCCGCGGCGGTCGCGGCCCCGAGACCGAGCAGGGTCCGGCGGGTAAGGGTGTTCATGTTGGATCTCCTTGGGGTGCCCAGCGCCAGTTGTGGGGCAGGCGGAGCGGGGTGTAGTTGCCGTTCGGGAGGTCGTCGGTCAGCCGTGCCTGCCAGCGGGCGAGCTGATGCAGGAGGCGGGCCCGGACGGCGACATGCGCGTCGTCGTCGAAGAGGTTGTCGAGCTCGGCCGGGTCCTGTGCCAGGTCGTACAGCTCACCGGGCAGGTCGGCATGGACGATCAGCTTCCAGTAGCCGCTGCGGAGCATCCGCGCGGCGCCGGATTGGGTGACGGTGTTCAGCTCGTCGAAAGTGGGGCCGTCGTACGCGAAGTGCAGCGGCGGCCGGGCAGTCACGGCGTACGCGCGACCGCCGTACCCGTGCTCGGCGATGATGCTGTCGAACTCTTCCTCGGGTGCGTCCTCGCCGCGGGTGAGTGGCAGGAGGCTGCGGCCCTGGACGCCGTCGGGGATCGGTTGGCCGACGGCCTCGCAGATGGTGGGCAGGACGTCGACGATCGACACCGGTTCGTCGCGCCGCTGAGGGTGTACGCCGTCGCCGGTGATGATCAGCGGGATCCGCATCAGGAACTCGGACAGGCCGGCGCCCTTGCGCTGCAGGCCGTACTCGCCGACGTAGTCGCCGTGGTCGGCGAGGACGATGGTGAGGCGCGGACGCGTGCGTTGGGCGAGACCCTCGTGCAGGCGAGCGATCTGGTCGTCGAGGAGATTGAGCATGCCGAGGTAGTTGGCGGCGTACCGGCGCCACTTGTCGTCGTACCCGGGTCGCTTCTCCTCCTGGAGCCTGCGCAGCCAGGCGTAGCTGCCGCCCTTGACCTCTGTTGCCTCGGGCCCCGTTGTGCGGTCGGGGACATCCTGGGGGCTGACCAGGTCGAAGTACGGCTGCGGGACCTGGTACGGGTTGTGGGGCTCGGGATAGGAGACCCAGAACAACGCTGGCTGATCGGGGTCGACTTGTTGCGCTGCCTGCAGTGCGTCGGTGGTGATCCGGTAGGGCAGTTGGTTCTTCACGTCGTACGGCGTCGGCTCGTCGGAGACGCCGTGGTCGAGGTCCTCGAGCCAGGTGTCGAAAGCGTTTTCCTCGGCGTTCCGCTCGGGTCCATGGGTGTGGAAGTACGGACCGGCGTACGTGTCGAAGTCCTGCGCGTCGCGGTGCATGTGCGGCTTTCCCGCGAAGTGCAGTTGGTAGCCGGCGGCCCGCAGTACGTCGACCAGGTCCTGGGCGAACCGTGCGTGCTGGGCGTTGCTGTTCTGCCGGACGTGATGCGCGCTCGGGAACCGGCCGGTGAGCAGGCTGGTGCGCGCCGGAACGCACGCCGGGGCGGCCGTGTACGCGTTCCGGAAATCCGTTCCGCGGTCCGCCAGGCTGTCGACGAACGGCATGGTGTCCACCGGATACCCGCTCCGCCGGGTCAGCCTCACCCGCTGCTGATCGGTCATCACGATGACGATGTCGGGACGCATCTACCTGCTCTCTGCTTGAGGTTTACAGCGCTGTAATGCAGCGCTGTAAACCTTGCCGCAGGCCTCCGCCCGACGTCAAGAGGTGAGCTGTGCGCCGGATAGCCTCGGCGTCGTGATGTACGAGCCGATGAGCCGACGCCTGGTCATTTCGTTCGCAGTGATCGGCGTGGTCCTGGCCGTCGCCGGGCTGATTGCGCGGCGGCGAACATCACGGTCGCGGTCGTGCTGTTCCTGGTGGCCGTCATGATCCTGGGTCTGGCCGGTTACGGCGTCCTCGATCGCACAATCGGCGGCCGCAAGCGATCCCGCCCCGCCGACTGAGCTGCGGCTACTTGAGCTGTTCGGCCAGGCGGCGGATGCCGCGTTCGGGGCTGGTGAGGACCGGGACGGTGAGGTCGAGCCCTTCGGCCGCCGAGGCCATCGACGCTTGCGCGAGGACGACCACGTCGCCCGACGCCGCCTTGATGGCGTCCGCCACCAGCGAGTCGTGACGACCGCGATCTCCCGCGACGGCCGCTTCGAACGCACCCGGTACGACGACCTCGTCGATCTCCACGTCGCGTCCTTGGAGCTCGGCCCGCTCACGGAGAAGCGCTGCCGTCGGCTGCACGGTCGTGGGCAGCGTCGCGATCACACTCACACGGTCACCTGCACGAACGGCCTCGTCCGCCATCGCCTCGTCGACCCGATAAACCGGGACGCCGAGACGATCGGCAAGCGGACCGGCGTACTGCGAGATCGAGGAGCAGGTGAACATCACCGCCTCCGCACCAGCCGCTACCGCCGCATCACCGAGATCAGCAAGCCGCTGGGCGATCTGCTCAGCGGCAGTGCCCCGACCCAGATCGGCGACGATCTTGTCGTCGAGCAGGTTCTGCACCTCCACGCCAGGCAGATGCTCGCCTGCAAGCGTCGCGAACGTCGGAATGACCACAGCCCCGGTATGCAGAAAGGCGATACGCGTCATGCGGGCGCTCCTCACGTGTCAATCGCGACGCATGTCCGCGCCAACCTTGACACGTTCCCGACGCTTCACGCAATCGTTTGCATGCAGAACGACGCCCCGGTGCCCCTCAGTGCAGAGCGACTGACAACAGCAGAACAGACGCAGTACGAGCATGTACGTCGTGACGCTGTGGAGGCACCGCCACGAGATCTCCCGCCCGCAGTTCGACCTCGGCGTCACCTGCCCGCAGGACGACGTCTCCCTGCAGGCACATCAGCGAGGCGTCTCCGGGGCTTTGATGCTCGCCAAGAATCTGACCGGCATCCAGTGCGATCAACGTCTGCCGCAACCGGGCGCCGGGCCGGGTGTACAACGTTGTCGCACTACGTCCGCTGTCACTCTCCCCAGCCAACTCCAGGTGAACGGCCGCCAACTCCTCGACACGCAAGACCTCCATCAGCCGATAGTCGCACCGACCCGACGAAGACTCCACCCCCGCCCCGTTGCAACTGCGCCACGTATCGAGCATCCTCGGCTCAGACGTCGCGCGCGACGGCCAGATCAGGAAGCAGCGCCTGGCGATGCGTCATGCGACTGTCCGCTCGGCCCGGCGGATCGAGCGCTCCATCCCGAGGCGCCACAGCAACCCGGCTCGGGATGATTTCCGAAGCCGCCCCTCCTCACGCATCACAGCGAGGAAGTGGTCGGCGAACCCAGCCCGAGGCTCTCGCGCGTGAACCTCGTCGACGCTGCTCAGGGCGATCTCCAACCGCCGCGACCCAACCACGTCAAGATGCGTGCCCGCGTGCAACAGATGCGCCTCGGCACCCCACGACAGCGGTACGGCGACGTTGAAGTGCGCCGCGATCGCATCAGCCACACCGTCAGCCATCGCAGCACCCCCACCCGCCTCGATCACGACATCACGCGCGACCGTCGCCCCATGTACGGCGAAGCAGGCAGCCTCCGGACCGGGACGATGCGCATCGACGAGCGCGACATCATGCAGCAGCGCAGCGACGTACAAGCGCTCACCGTCGTACTCGAGCCGATCGAGGTCGGCCAGCATGCAAGCCCACAGCCAAGAGCGCACGCTGTGATGCAGCAAGGGCGCGGGCAGGACAGTCCGAGCGAAGCCGGTGACGTGCTGCGCGACGACCGTGCTCGGCGGAGTTCGATCGACAGCGAGCACGGCTCCACCCCGACGCCGCGGCGCGAGCTCTCGAACGATCGCCTGAGCGACGAACCGCACCTGGTCCCACAACCCCAGCGCACCGTTGGTCTCCGCCACCCAGTCCGGCGAACCTATTGCTGCCATCGCGCCAACCCTTCCCGCGCGACAAGCTCAGGCCGATCCTCCGCGACGTACGTGAAGGAGTCAGGGATCAGGTGCACCCGAGTCCCGAGCCGCTCGGCGTATGCCGTCGCGTGTGCCGTCGGGAACACGTGATCCTCCCCAGCCCACAGCAAATCGACCGGCTTACCGAACTCCTCGACGAGCGTGGCGGCGGCACCCCGGCTGTACCGCTCGTCGACCGACCCGATCGCCTTCCGTCCGTCGTACCGAATCGCCGAATCGTTCAGTACCGGATCGATGTAGCTCCGCATCGTCACGTCGTCGATCGGGTACTTGGCCAGCCAGCCGTACGTGTTCCGCCATCGCCAACTCCCCGGCCATCGCAGCACCTGATACAGCGCGCGGTACGTCAACGGATGCACCGCCGTCCGCTTGAGCAGCGGAAAGCCGCCCGGTGTCGGCGGCCACGTGCAGTCCGGTGTCTCACACGAGGCCAGCACCAGCCGTCCGATGCGCTCCGGGTACGTCGCCGCAGCGAGCTGACTGTAGGCGCCGCCCGAGTCGTTGCCGAACAGGATCACGTCCCGCAGATCGAGCGCGATCAGGAAATCCGCGATCAACGTCGCGATTCCGGGCGGCGACAGGTCGGCGTCCCGGTTCATCGGCACCAGATGAGACCCCAGCGGCCAGTCCGGCGTGATGCACCGGAACTGCCCCGCCAACAGCGGCACGAGCTTCCGCCACAGGTTCGCGTTCACCAGATACCCATGCACAAAGACGATCGGCGGACCGTCCCCGACTGCGTGGTACCGCAGCGTCCCGGCCGGCAGCTCGACCTCGTACGCCGTACCCAACCGCGCATCGCGCGAGTCCGTCATCACGCCGCGACCTCCTTCTTGTAATCATTGCAAGAAGTGTCCGCACATTAGCACCGGCCGTTGCCGCCCGCAATCTCAGTCGCGTTCGACCAGCAGACCGCGGGCGAAGGCGTCCGTCGCCGCGCGGAGCAGGCGCTTCAGCTGCCTCGGGTTACGTTGCAGGCGGTCCTGCCGCCAGCCGAGGCTGATGATCCCGTTCCACGAGGACCACAGCACGGTCGCCACCTCCTGGGCGTTGACCTTGCGGATCGTGCCGGCCTTGATACCGCGCTTGATCGCGTCGACCATCCGCCGGTTCTGCTCGTCCACCGAGTCCGCCAACCGATCCGCGAGTTCCTGTCCCGCGGCGTAACTCCCCGGCTCCGCGGGAAACGCCAGCATCCGGAAATACTCCGGATTCGCCAGATAGAACGCGAGATACTCGTCGGCCGCGGCGTACAACTGCTCGACCGGCCCGCGACCCTCGACGTACGCGAGGTCCATGAACTGCCGATCCACGACAACGGCCCGCTCGACCAAGGCGGCGTACAGCCCGGCCTTCGATCCGAAGTGGTTGTAAACCGACCCGACCGCGACACCAGCAGTGGCCGCGATCTCCTCGACCGTGACGTCGGCGACGGATCGAGCCGCGAAGAGCTCTTCGGCAGCGCTCAGCAACGTATCGATCGTCCGCTGCGCCCGTGGATCCACCATCCTGCAACCATTCCACAAACCTCACTGGAGGAGGTCAGCGGTCAGGCAGGTTGAGTCGCTTCAGTCGCTCGTACGCGCCGAGGATGTGCTTGTCGATTCCGTCCTGCGCAGCTTGCGGATCCCCCAGAGCCAGCGCGTCGCGCAACTCCTTGTGCTCGCTGTAACCGACCTCCAGGAAATCCGGGAAACTCGCGTTCCGTGCCCGCAGGAAAACGGTCACCTGCCCGCGGATGGATTCCCAGACGCGCTGCACGCGCGAGTGGTCGCAATACGCGTAGATGATGTCGTGGAACTGGAGGTCCAGCCGTACGGCGTCCTCCGGATCGATCTTGGTGTCGACGCTCTTCATCTGCTCCAGGACCTCGTCCATCTGGGCGAATCCCGCGCCCTGCATCCGGGTGCACGCACGGCCGGCTGCCAGTCGCTCGATCGCGCCGCGGAGGGTGTGCACCTCCTCCACATCGGTCCTGGTCAAGGTGCTGACGAACGCCCCGCGGTGCCGCCGGAGCTCGACATGTCCCTCCTCCTCGAGCCGGGCCAGCGCCTGCCGGATCGGCCCGCGGCTGACCTTGAGCGCCTCGGCCAGCTCGGTCTCCTTGAGATGCTGGCCCGGCTGGAACCGGCCGCCCGTGATCATTTCCCGGAGCACGTCGGTCACCAGATCACCGAGAGCGCGCTGCGACGGCAGCGGGGACACGACGTCGTCGGGGATCAAGCCGACCACCTCCTCAAGCCAGTTACCGCCAGTATCCGATGCACTCTAACCCCTCTGAAGCGTCGCTGTAGATTGTAAACAATTACCCATTGACAGTAAACGAAGTGCCGAGCAGACTCTGAAGCTCCCGCTCAGGCAGAGAGAGGTCACGACGCCGATGACCACAGACATCTCGGTTCACACCGGACGCAGGGCACTCGGCCCCTTCCCGCCCGCCGCTCCCCGGAATCCCGACGCACCGCACGTCACCGCGGCGACGATCGAGGTCGACGCCGCGGAGATCGAGAGTCCGCTGACGCGCATCTGGGAGAGCTTCGGGTATGACGAGTTCAACTGGACGTACATGCCCACCGGCAAGCGCCTGCTGCAGACCTTCGCCGACTTCTCCGGCGCCGGTTACTTCGTCCGGCCGCACTACATGTACTGCTCCGGCAGCGGATTCGGCATCCCGCACTGGAGCTCCGGCAACGTCTACCACGAAGACGCCGACGGCAATCCGTATTACGACTTCACCCTGCTGGATCAGGCGTACGACGCGATTGTCGGCGCCGGACACCATCTACTGGTCGAGCTCGGCTTCACTCCGCGCGATCTGCTGCCACCCGAGGCCGCCGAGCTGACCGTCGTACCGAGCCCGACCGCCTACACGAACTACGAGGCAGGTGCCTGGGGATATCCACCCAAGGACTACGAGAAGTGGGCGGGCCTGATCAGCGCCACGGTTCGGCACTGCATCGATCGCTACGGCGAGGCCGAGGTGAAGACCTGGCTCTGGGAGCTGTGGAACGAGCCGGACATCGACTACTGGCGCGGCACTCTCGATCAGTACAACGAGCTCTACACCGCAACGGTGCAGGCGATCCGCGCCGTGCTGCCCGAGGCGAAGGTCGGCGGACCGGCCGTCACCAGCGGCGGATTGAATTTTCTGCAGGGTTTCCTGGACTACACCTCGCGTCGCGGCGAGCCGCTGGACTTCATCTCGTACCACACCAAGGGCTGCCACTTCCCGACCCGCGACTACCGCCCGTTCGCCGAGCCGGCGGCCGAGCAGCTCAGCCCGTCGTCGACGAAGATGCTGTACGACCTGCGCGAATTCAACCGGCTGATCGGTTCGTACGAGGCGTACGCCGAGTTGCCGGTGATCGTCGACGAATGCGACGCGGCGGTGCCGGCGCACTTCGGACGCTACGACAACCGCAACTACAGCTTCCAGAACACCGAGTACTACCCGGTCTTCCAGGCCAAGCTGATGAAGAAGATCCTCGATCTGAACGCGACCGAGCCGGCGCAGGTCGCGTACGCCACCTCGTGGAGCTTCTACTTCGAGGCCGAACGCTACTTCGAAGGCACCCGCTCGTTCCTCACCGCGGGTGGCGTCGAGAAGCCGTTCCTCAACGCCTACCGGATGCTGTCGTTGCTCGGTCCGGACCGTCTCCGTACGACGTCGGACGCGGCCTGGCAGGTCGGCGAACTCGAGGGCACCGACGGCAGCAGCATGCCCGAAGAAGTCGACGCCCTGGCTTCGCGCTCCGAGGACGGGAGCGTCGCCGTACTGGTCTGGCGGCACATCGACGACCAGTACCAGACCAGCCCGGACCTGACACCGGTGACCTTGACCTTGCGCAATCTGGCGGCCGGGTCGTACCGGTTGCGGCATCTGCGTATCGACGCCGATCACAGCAATGCCTTCACCGTCTGGCAAGGGCTCGGCTCGCCCCAGGACCCGACCGCCGAACAGTTGGCCACGATCAAGAGCCGGCAGGGTCTCGAGGAGTTCGAACCGGAACGCAGCCTCACGGTCGACGGCGAGGTGTCTCTGGAGATCTCACTACCGTTGCCGTCGGCATCGTTACTGATCCTCGAACCAAGCAGCTGATCGCGATGATCACACTCAATAACGGCGTACAGGTCCCCCAGCTCGGCTTCGGCGTCTTCCAGGTCCCGCCGAGCGACACCCAGCGCGTGGTCGAGCAGGCGATCGAGATCGGGTACCGGCACATCGACACCGCAGCGGCGTACAACAACGAGGCCGGCGTGGGTGCCGCCGTACGAGCCAGCGGTCTTCCGCGCGACGAACTGTTCGTCACCACCAAGTTGCGCAACGGGGAGCACGGTTACGAGTCAGCACTGACGGCGTACGACGAAACTCTGCAGCGCCTCGGCCTGGACTACGCGGATCAGTATCTCGTGCACTGGCCCCACCCGACTGCCGATCGCTATGTCGACAGTTGGCGTGCACTGGAGCGGATCTACGCCGAGGGGCGAGTACGGGCGATTGGCGTGTCCAACTTCCTGCCCGAACACCTGAACCGCTTGGCCAAGGAGAGCGAGATCGTTCCCGCGGTCAACCAGATCGAGCTCCATCCCAGCTATCAGCAGCGCGACCTGACCGAGCTGTGCCGCGAGCGGTCGATCGCGATCGCGGCGTACTCTCCGCTCGGTCAGGGGCACGATCTCGATCTTCCGGTACTGGCGTCGATTGCCGACGCTCATCACGTGACGCCGGCCCAGGTCGTACTCCGTTGGCACCTCCAACAAGGGCACTTCGTCATCCCCAAGTCGGTCTCTCCCGAACGGATCCGCGCGAACTTCGCTGTCGGCGGTTTCGAACTGGCCGACGACGAGATCGCCTCGATCACCGCGCTGGAGAACGGCCGGCGGATCGGCAACGATCCCCGCACCTTCGCGCTCAGCCAGATCAGGTAGCCGGATCATGACTGGCAGATCTGTGCGACTCAGGACCACCTGGATCTGGATCTTCCTCGTGCCGACCGTCGTGCTGTACGGCGTTTACACCATCTACCCGATCATCGCGAGCTACTGGTACTCGCTGGTCGAATGGAACGGTTTCGACGCCGACCAGAAGTTCGTTGGCCTGAGCAACTACCGTGAAGTCTTCGCCGATCCGCTGTTCTGGAACTCGTTCAAGGTCACGTTGCTCTTCATGCTGCTGGTGGTGCCGGCGCGGGTGTTGCTCACGTTGCTGCTGGCAATGGTGCTCAATTCGCCGAAGCTGCCCCTGATCGGCTTACTGCGTTCGGCGTTCTTCATCCCGGTGGTGACCACAACGGCGATCATCGGCGTGGTGATGCGCTTCATCCTGGATCCGGCCAGCGGACCGGTGAGCACGGCGTTGACGAAGCTCGGGTTCGGCGGCGTCGACTTCCTGGGCGATCAGCACCTGGCCCTGCCGACGGCAGCCGTCCTCTACGTGTGGAAGTTCTTCGGCGTCACGATGATCTACTGGCTCGCGGCACTGCAGACCATCCCGTACGAGTTGTACGAGGCCGCCCGGATCGACGGCGCGGGCACCAGGCAACTCTTCCGGCACATCACGCTGCCGATGCTCAAGCCGTTCCTGATCATCATCACCGTGCTGACGGTCGAGGAGACCTTCCACAACTTCGACCTGATGTACACGCTGACCGGCGGTGGACCGTATTTCCACACCGAGATCATCGAGATCTACATCTACCGCTGGGCCTTCGCCGCCTCGATCCCCCAACTCGGCCACGCCTCCGCGGCCGCAGTCATCTTCGGGCTGCTGGTCGCCGTCGTCGGAGCCCTTCAGTTGTGGGGCGTGTACGCGGGTCGCCGGCTGAGAGGAGAGCAGCGATGACAGCGCAAGTCGTCGTACGCACGGATCGGCAACGGCGGCTGTTGCACCGGCTGCCTTGGTGGATCGCCGCGCTCTTCCTGGTGGGTATCGCGGTGCTCTGGATCTTCCCGTTCCTGTGGATGCTGTCGGCATCGCTCAAGGACAACATGGAGATGTTCGCGGGCGGCCTGAAGCTGTGGCCTTCGAAGTTCGTCTGGGACAACTACGCGCGGGCGTGGAACGACGCGCACTTCGGCCGGTACCTGATCAACACCGTCGTCACCACAGTCATCACCGTTCTGATCGTCACCATCCGCTGCGCGACCGCGGGCTATGTCCTGGCCCGTTACCGATTCCGCGGGTCCAAGCTCTTCCTCGGCGTACTGATCGCGACACTCTTCGTCCCCACCGGCTACACGATCATCCCGGTGGTCAAGATCTCGATGCAACTGCACCTGATCGACTCGCTGGGCGGAATGATCCTGGCGCTCAGCGGCGGGGCGTACGTGTCGGCGATCCTCTTGTACTACGGATATTTCCGGCAGATCCCCCGCGAACTGGAGGAGGCCGCGGTCGTCGACGGCGCCGGGTTCGTTCGTATCTTCTTCTCGGTGATGCTGCCGCTGGCGATGCCGGTCACGGCGACCGTCGCGGTGCTCACCTTCATCACGACCTGGAACGCCTTCTTCCTACCGCTGGTGTTCACCTTCAGCCGGCCCGACCTCCGGACGGTGAGCGTCGGCATGCAGGCGTTCGTCGGCGAGACCGCGACCGACTGGGCCGGCATGGCCGCGGCCGGGGTGATCTCGATCGTGCCGGTGGTCGTGCTCTTCATCTTCCTGCAGCGCTACTTCGTCGAGGGAATCTCCGGAGCAGTCAAGTCCTAAGGAGTGGAAATGACCGGGATGACACGTCGCAGTCTGCTCGGCGCATCGGTACTCGCCGCCGTCGGAGCCGCGACCGGATGCAGCGGCTCGAGCTCGCAGACCGGCAGCACGAGCGGAGGCGCCACCGGAACGCTGGACTGGTGGGACCACTTCAGTTCGTTCAAGCACCTCAATGACGACTGGGCCAAGACGCAGTCGTCGTCGCTGAAGACCAACGTCGCCCATACGTACTACGACGCGTCCAAGGCGACCCAGGCGTTCCAGTTGGCGCATCAGGCGAACAAGATGCCGGACGTCTACTCGAATGTGATCGGGCTCCCGTTGCCTGCCCTGGTGAGTGGCAAGTGGGTGCACGAGGTCACGATCCCGGCTGACATCAAGTCCAAGCTTCCGAAGGACGCGTTCACCGAGGGCGTCACCCAGCTGGACGGCAAGCTGTACGGCTTTCCGATGTTCAGTTTCCGGCAGAGCTCGACGCTGGTGTGGGTGAACAAGGACCACTGGTCCAAGGCCGGACTCGATCCGAACAACGTCCCCACGGACTACGCCACGTTCAAGGACGCGTTGGGGAAGCTGAAGTCGGCCGGGATCCAGCCGCTCACGCTGGCTATGGGCGCGGACGGCGGGCGCATCCGCGACCAGGTCGATGACCTAGCCCAGGCTGCGGGCTTCCCCGGATACCAGGGTCTGCAGTTCACCACCGGCGAGTACGCGTACCACCACGATGCCTACGTCACGGTGATCGAGTTCTTGAAGCAGCTGAACGACGACAAGTTGATCATGCCGGGCTCCAACAACTTCGGTGTCGTCGATGCTCGCACCCGGTACGCATCTGGAGCGGTCGGGACGTTCATCGACGGCATCTGGTGTGCCGGTGGATCGAAGGCGCTGGCACCGACGATCGTGGACAAGCTCGCCTCCGGACAGATTCTGGTGCCGACCTCCGGCATGAACCCGTGGTGCTACCGCGGCCGGCCGGCTGCGGCGTACTTCGTTTCCGCCGACAGCAAGAATCCCGACGTCGCCGGGAAACTGATCGCGTCCTTCATGTCCGACGACTACCAGAAGGGAATGGTCGAGGCGATGGACCAGCCGCCGCTGAACCTCGACCTCGTCGCGTCGTCGAACGTGGTCGACGCGTACAAGTGGGGCGTCGAGTACTGCAAGAAAAACGTGTTCCTGATGCCGCAGGCGATCGTGAAGAACCCCGCGATAGCTCGCGTCGACGCCGTGCGCAAGCCGGTCACCCCACACGTCGGCAACATCGTCCAGGGCTACCTGGGCGGATCGATCAAGGACCTCAAGGCCGAACTGAAGAAGCTGAGCGACGCCACGTCGGCCGACCGCGCCCAGGCCCTGACAAAGGCCAAGGCCGCCGGCGCCAAAGTCTCCGAAGCCGACTACGTCTTCAGCGACTGGAAACCCGGCCAGGACTACGGAGCCGCCAAGTGAACGCCGACACCGCCGCCGAAAACACCGCCGACCACGCCGCGGATGCGCCCGGCGCGCGCACCGCGGTCGTGACCGGCGCGGCATCCCCCCGCGGCATCGGCCGCGCCACCGCATTGCTCCTCGCCGAACAGGGCTGGAACATCGGGCTCCTCGACATCGCGCCCTGCGACACCCTGGCCGCAGAAATCGTTGCCGCCTACAACGTGAAAGCCTTCAGTGTCACCGCCGACGTCTCCGACGAACCCGCCGTCCGCACCGCGATCGACCACCTGGAATCCGCCCTCCCACCGCTAGCAGCGCTAGCAAACATCGCCGGCGTCAGCTCCCCCGTCCCCTACCTGGAACTGACCTCCGACGAGTGGCACCGAGTCATCAACACCAACCTCAACGGCGTCCACTACGTAACCCGCCGAGTAGCCGAATCCATGGTCCGCCACAACTACGGCCGAATAGTCAGCATCTCCTCCACCTCAGCCCAACGAGGCGGCGGCACCTACAGCAAAACCCCGTACTCCGTAGCCAAAGCAGGCGTAATAGGCCTGACCCGAGCCCTAGCCCGAGAACTAGGCCCCCACAACATCACCGTCAACGCCATAGCCCCCGGCCCCATAGCCACCGAAATCATGGGCGGCCCCCTAACCCCCGAACGCCGAACAGCCCTAACCGCCGACCTAGTAGTCAACCGCATAGGCGAACCCCACGACGTAGCCTCCGCAATCGCCTTCCTACTATCCGACGACTCCAGCTACATCACCGGCCACACCCTCAACATCGACGGCGGCCTATACATGCACTGACCCGCCGGCAGACCAACTAATGAAGGGATTGCTAGCTGCACCGCGCCGACTGACAACAGGCAGGTCGTGGCGAACCGCATTCTCGGAATCTGCGACTGCAGGAAGGCATACATCCGCGAGAGGCGACATCGTTGAAGTACCCCGACACGGCCTCGGTTGCGACGGCGGTTCGACCTAGCGGGTCAGGACGAGAACGATCTCACCTGCGCCGCTCGGATCCACCCCCAACCACTGGCGCCCCTGACGGCTTCATCGCCCATCGCGGCGCGAGGTCGCTAGGTCGCTGGGAGACACTTGGCTAGTGGTGGGGAGTTCATGACTCCGCTCCTATCAGGTCACCGCGGAACGCCTTGGCGAGGACAGCCTGGGAGCTCTGGTTGACGCGGTCCGACGCTAGCTCGACACGAGCGAGCAGTGCATCCGCCAAGCTAAGCATGCGCGATGCCCTCCTCACGATCTCTCGCTGCTCCTCGATCGGTGGTAGCGGCAAGGGCATTGTTGCGAGCTTGGTACCATTGATGTTCGATTGACTAACACCATCGGTTTTGACATGACGGGCCCAGACTCGTCCCCACGCCGAGTTGATCCAGTAATTTACAAAGTCGGCCTCGGCTACCTTCTCAGCAAAGCGCACCCTGATCAAGTAGGACGCGAACGTCATCGGCGTATTCTCGTGGAAAACTGCCGCCTTGCCCACGAGTTCAGGACTGTTGGTCCGGTTGAAGAGGAGGTCTCCGTTCTGGAGCATGAGGCGTTCGATTTCGCGGTCGATAGGGCAGTATTTAAGATCGGTAACGTCAAGTCGACCATCCTGGATGTTGCCCATCCTTAAGACCGGGATTCCGTCGGGCGATGCCTCGGCACGCTTTGACGTTCCGTATTCCAAGGCGGTGGACGCTCGGCCTACGGTGGTGAGTGTGTAACTATCGGGAAGGCCCGGAAGAGCAAGATCGCTAGGGTTGTTGGCCGCAGTGCGTCGAGCCTTTCGGCCGGGTGCCGCTGCAAGTGCGGCTTCTACTGATTGCGCATCTGGATTCGCCTCGCGCCAGTCGGCCGTGAGCCGGCCTGAGCAAGCCGCAGCGAGGACGGCTTGACCGAAGCGTTCTATCGAGCGCCGAGCGCGAACGAGGTGGCCCAGCGCTGAAGCCCTGCTCTCGGAAATCTCGGCCACACGGACGGCGATCTGACGCTGTACATCAAGTGGGGGAGTAATGAGCTGCGACTCATTGAGCTTTCCCTTGGTAATATGCGCAAGACCAACACCGCCCTGTGCCTCGGAGATATAGTCGTTGAGGTTAAAGTCGAGAGCCAGCTTTAGGAAGTCGCGATCGAAGTCCTCGGAGGAGAAGTCCACTCGGAAGATATGCTGGTTAATCCAGGCCTCGGGGCCATCCCACACATGGGCGCCGAATGATGTACCCGGGGTGCCCGACCATGCAAAGAGGAGATCACCCGGATCGGCTCGAAAGCGGTCGGGCAGATCGCCGTCGAAGTAGTTATGAGTAGCAGAATCCGATTTAAGATTCTGAATGCGAATGATCGGTCGACCCAACTGGCTCCACTCGGACGTCTTGAAGGCGTACCCATTACGCAACTTCAGGACATCTCCGACTCGTCGACGCGTCCACCCCGGCGGAAGAGTTTCCGCGTTCCCCGTCACGACTGCCCTCCATTGCCCTCGAGGAGATGCTGGATGTCCGCAAGGTCATCTAAGGCGAGCTGAAGCTCTCCCATAACTTCGGTGATTAGCTCCTCGGGTTCCGGGATGTCGTCGGGATCGTCGAGCTCCTTATCTCGAATCCACTTGAAAGCATCGAGCTTGTAGTGATGCGTCTTAATCTCATCAATGCTGAAGCTACGCCAGCGACCATCCGTCGAGTCAGCATCAAGGCGCTTGCTACGGCCGTTGGGGTCGGCGCCATAGCACGCCTCAAACTCAGCGAAGTGCTTAGCAGCGAGCGGTCGGCTTGTCTTCGTGATCTTTGGGACATTGGCACGGGCATCATAGATCCAGGTGCGCTTGGTAGATTGTCCCTTAATGAAGAAGATGACGTTGGTTTTAGTGCCCTCAGTGTAGGGGCTGAACGTGCCGCGGGGACAACGGAGCACGGTGTGGACGTCACAGTCCTGCATCAGCAGCTCGAAGACCTCCCCTGCCTGATTCGCGAAGAGGACGTTGTCGGGAACGACGACTGCTGCGCGCCCGCCCGGCTTGAGGGTAGTGAGGACGTGCTGGAGGAAATTCAGTTGTTTGTTACTCGTCGAGACGACAAAATCATCGCGCACGGGCGCCTGGTTGGCACCCTTCGTGCCAAACGGCGGGTTGGTGAGGATGACATCAAAGCGTTGACCGCTCGGCTCCTCATAGATGGAATCGCCTAGCGTGATGTGCGGCTCGACCTGGTGTAAGTACATGTTCATCAGCGCCAGACGCCGTGGCCGCGCGACGAGTTCTTGACCGAAATAGGTCTGCTTGCGTACGCGGCGGGCGGTCTCACGGTCAAAGGCGCCACCAGTCTCGTCTTTGAGCCACTCGTAGGCAGCAACCAGAAAACCACCCGTACCACACGCCGGATCGCCGATGGCGAAGTCCCTACTCGCACGAGGGTCAGGCTTGACGCAACGCACCATGGACTGGATGAGCAGGCGCGGCGTGAAGTACTGGCCGGCGCCCTTCTTGCCTTCGGCCGCTGCCTTCTCTAGCAACCCTTCGAAAACTGCGGCCTTGATGTCTACGTCGAGCGATGTCCACTCAGTCTCGTCGATGATGCGGATGAGCTTCTGGAGGTTGACTGGGTTAGCGAATCGGCTCTGGGCTCCACTGAAGATGTCCCCAAGGATGCCGCGCTCCTTGCCAAGAGTGCGCAAGGCCTCGATGTAAGAGTCGGACAGATCCGTTCCGCTCTGTTTGCGGAGGTACTTCCAGTCGGTGTTCTCGGGAAGCTCAAGACCTCGCTCGTCGGCCATCTTTATGAAGAGCAAGTAAGTCAACTGCTCGATGTAGTCTCCGTAGTCCACGCCGTCGTGGCGCAGGACGTGGCAGAAGCCCCATAGTTTTCCAACAACATCCGTCACGCTGCTACTAGCTCCTCATTAAGTTCATTGATCAGCTCGGTGAGACGCCCCTCGAACACCCGGTTGGCACGCCCCCAACCGCCATGGTCGGACAGTACTGGTATCGCCTCGAAGTCGTCTCGCTCGATGGAGAGGTTGGCGACAAGATGTTGCCGAATGTACTCGATCCACTCTGCCTGGGCTTTGCTCAGACTGCGGCCCGCGACCACCCTGTCAACGGCCTGGTTGACCCGCTCCTCGGCCGTGAGTAACGGGGAGGTCTCGACCGCTGCGCGTTTGACCATCGAGATGATGTCGGCCAAGGCCTTCTGATGAGCTGCGTGGAAGGCTCGCTGAAGGTTGACCTCGGTGAAGTGCTCAGGAGCCTGCGTTAGTGCCTGACGCAGTTCGGTTAATGGCGCAGCGCCCCAGTCCTTGGGACGTGACAACAAGATCGAGATGGCCTGGACCTGATCCTGGCGCTCGTGAACGAAGGAGGCGAAGGCCTCCAGGTACTCGCTGGGTTTGTATTCCTGCCCTGTGCCGGCCCGGATGAGCCACTCGGAGGACACCTCGTCGGTTACGCCTGGGGCGACGAGGAAGGTGCGTTGGGCACGTGGGTAGTCGACGAGCAACTTCTGAAAGTCGGGATCCCGCAGGATGCGCATGGTGTCAACGAACGTACGGCGCAGCAGAGCTGCGAGATCCTCGGCGAAGGCGGCAATATCGCCACCCGGAATGAAGCGAGCGAACAATTCGCGCGCGTCGCCGGACATCTGCTTGTCGATGCGCTGGAGGCGTTTGGTGAGTCGGCGCGTGTTATAGGCGCGATCCTTGTTCTGCCAGATCTCTTCGATGATCTGCGCGATACTCTTGCCGTCCCCTTCGGGTTGTTCGACGGTCATGCCGGTGGTGTTGCGGAAGTACTCAAACAGCGTGCCGTCGAAGCAGTCGAAGACCACGAAGTGTGACTTGTCGGGGTACTTTTCGCCCTTGCGTGTGCCACGGCCGAGCATCTGCTCGAACAGGATGCGAGACTTCACCGGGCGCAGGAAGACGATGTACTCGAGGTCAGGGATGTCAACGCCTGTGGTAAGCAGGTCGACGGTGACGACTATCCCGGGATTGGGGCGGTTGCGAAACTCCCGGATCCGCTGAAGTGGCCTGTCGACCCGTCCGGTGATCTTGGCAACGAACGATTCTCCGCGTCCGAAGGCGTCGCGTGCCAACTCCACGAGCTGGTCGGCATGGGACGTGTGCGGCAGGTCGTTAGCAGCGAAGATGAGCACCTTGGGGAAGCGGCCATACTGCTCTTCGTGCGCGTCCGCGAACGCCTTAAGCTCCTGGATGATCTTGCGGTTCGAGTCTGGCGCGGTAATCTTGCGCTCGACCTCCGTGGCGTCGAAGCTGCGTTCGTCCTCCAGAAGGTCGAGATGTCGGGTGCCGGTGTCGGGGTCGACCTCGTCAACCTGCTCACCTTCGTTGAGGAAGACGCCGTTCATGCGCACGTTCGAGCGGACTCGGACGACGTCATAGTCGACTAGGTGCCCTTCACGCACGGCGCGGTCATACTCGTAGCGGAATACGAGGTTCTCGAAGTACGCCACGGTGTGCGCCGCCGGCGTGGCCGTGAGGCCGACTTTGACGGCATCGAAATGATCGAGCGTCGTCCGCCACACTGACATGTCCTTAGCGGAGTACCCGCGATGGCACTCGTCGGCGATTATCAGGTCGAAGGCGTGGATGGGAATGTTGAGCTGGTCAACATCAACATCTGCCGCCTCATCGCCAAGCGTGAGCGCACCCTCGCCACCGAGGAGGTTCATCGCCATTCGTTGGATCGTGCAGACGTAGACGAAGGCATCGCCCAGCTTCGGATTGGTCAGCAGCCCGTTGGGCATCACGTTGGGGTCCCAGGTACCACCCTCTTCCAGATCGGACTGTTGGAATCGCTGGGAGTACACGGGATAGATCTTGTCAAACTTCAAGCCCGGCTCAGCCTCAAACGACGAGAACGCGCGCACAGCCTGGGCAGCGAGTGCCTTGCGGTCGACGAGGAACAGCACGCGCCGCGCTGTACCGGATTTCATGAGGCGGTAGACCTCGTTGACCATGGTGAGCGTCTTGCCCGTGCCGGTGGCCATAGCGACAAGCATCTTGCGTTTGCGATCTCGAATTGCCTGCTCGATGGCGGCGTTAGCCTCGACTTGGTACGGCCGCATTCGAAGGTTCTGCGGAATGAACCCGAGCGCCTCAATCTCCGAGTCGAAGTCACGGGCGAGCATCTCATCCAGGGCAGCTGGTGTGTGGAAGCCGGACACGCGACGGGAGCGGTTGAGCTCATCTCTGATGTCATGGAACCAAGTCACTTCGCCGTTGGTCGAGTACAGGAAGGGCACGCCGAACTCACCCTGATGTTTTGGCGACTGACCGATGCCCCTCGAATATCGCTCAGCTTGGACGAGCACACCTTGAGGACCAAGCGTCACCTTCTTGGCCTCTACGACGGCGCGGACCTCATGAGCATCACAGAGTGCGTAGTCGGCTGGGCCTGCGCTGGTGGGATACTCCTCAAAGGCCACGCGCTTATACGGACGTGTGTCAGTTCCGCGAAATGGAAGGATTGACCAGCCCGCAGCCTTGAGGCGAGGATCGATCCGCTGCTTCCTTGTCTGCCTCTCTAGCTCTGTGGACATTCCACCCCCTTGGATAGCGCTGCGATGGCCTTAAGGCCGTCGCCTATCAGGACAGCGTAGGACCTAGCCCCGACAGGGGCCCGTAGCTCTCGGCACAGACATCTGAAGTCCACCTGTCGCAGTCTCGGTTCGTGCCGCTCGTCAGTACATCGGAAGGATGCGGTTCCCCGTTACACACTGTAGCTGTCAATCCGACCCAGGCGACTGCATGACGTCCTCGATCACGCTCGCCACAAAGACCGGCTCGTCGTTCCGGACGTAGTGCCCACCGATGGGTGCGACCTTCTGTGTCTCACCCAGCGCAGCAGCAAGTTCGCGGTGGTTGCGCTGCCAGCGCTCGTCCAGCTGCTCCAAGCTGGATGGCCGCCGCAGGCCCGGCGTCTTGGAGTCCAATCAGCGGCCGACGCGGCTGGTGATGACAACGCTCGGGATGCTGCGGTCGCCGGCTGGCGGCGACTCCTTCAGGCCCCGAGAGCGGAATCGAGGCAGCGCGGATCTCGATCGATCCGTGGCCGGGATAGATCTCGCCGCCACGCTCGAACACCTGCGCCATCGGTTCGCATGGATCGTCGAGTCAGGAAACCGCTCCTTTGGGCGATCACCCAGAAGAAGCCCAGCGGAACATGTCGGACCCCCGGGTCCCGAGCTCGCGCCTCGGCCTCCAGTGCTGCAGCCAGACTGGATCGGTCTCGACCGACGGATCGAACACCACCGCCAACTCGAAGAACGGCCATCGCATCGGTACACCAAGTGCATCTGCCCAGATCGCCATCCGACGCAAATACTCAGGCGCGAGCAGGCGACGCGACTTGGAGTGCCTCTCCTCGGTCACACGGTCTTCCCAGCTCGCCACCACGAGGCGCGCCAAGAGCCTCTCGCACGCTCCTCGAACGACGGTACTCGGCACCGCAGAATCTCGTCTGGCGATCGTTGTGAAGTTGCGGTTCGGTGACTGCTTCAGTTTGGAGATGGTCACGGCGCGTTGTCACGGGTCAAGCGTCTTGCGGAATGCCCGGTTGGTCTCGCGTCGACCAGATACGTACGGTGGGATGGGTTCGTAGCCGGCCGCGATATAGAGCCGAATCGCGGCATAGTTCAGTGCGCCCGTTTCCAGCAGGATGGTCCGGACACCGTGCACGGTCGCATGTCGTTCTAGCTCGCTGAGGATTCTCCAGCCGAGTCCGTGGCTGCGGTACTCCGACGTGACGAACATCTTGCGTACCTCGGCTACGCGCGCATCTTTGTCATAGGTGCGATAGCCACCGCAGCCGACAGGCTGGCCAGAGGGTGCGTAGGCCACGAGAAGCAGCCCGGACGGTTCGGCGTAGTCGTCGGCGATCTCCGAGTCGGGCGAATCGGCGAAGCTGTAGGTGTCGAACTGTTCGGCGTAGAGGGCTTTGACGAGGAACTGGGCGTCATGATCGTCGTACCGTCGCGGCCGTAGCTCCGTCGGCGTACCTGCGTCATCGCCATACGCCCGATCGTCGCCCGTAGGGGAATTGGTCACAGCCCCCAACGCGGCGTCGAGTTCCGGCAAGAACTCTGCGACGACTGTGGCTCGTTGGCGTTGCGCCAAGCTCCGACGAAGGTCCCGCAGCGATGCCACGCACCGCCCCGATTGCACCTCGGCCAGTCGGCCGAGCGCGACACGCGCGGTTTCGACAGTGCCCTCGAGGTCGCGGCGAAGCAGGTACGCACGCGCCAACTGGCAACCGTGCAGGAGTGCCGAGCGTTGGTAGGCCGGATCGTCGCCGATACTCGACAGCGGCGTCAGGCGCTCGATCGCTTGCTTGAGCAGCGGTTGCCGGTACCCACCAGCAACGCAGTCTGGCACTGGGTCGCGGGTCCTAGTCAGTCGGCGTTGTTCGGCTACCTGCTGGGCATGCGTGACGGCCGGGTGGGCGCGTAATTGCTCGGTTCGAACCCGTTCGTTTTCGTCGAGTTCGTCAAGAGCCACGGTGTCGATCCGGAATGGCGCTTGGGCGAGCCGCTCAGCTATGCCGCGGAAGGGCAGCGAGCCGCCGTAGAACTCGATCTCCCGGTGACCGGGCCAGATCTCGCCACCCCGCTCGAACAGTTGCACCATCGGTTCGTACGGCTCCTCGAAGGTCGGGAAGCGTTCCTTCGTGCGGTCGCCTAGCGACGCCCAGCGGAACATGTCCGTGACCACCTTCGTCGACATGGTGCCTAGCCGATGCCCGATGCCGGCTTCAAGCCGCTGCATCCAGACTGGGTCGGTCAATACCGCAGGATCAAACATCACGGCCAGGTCGAAGAACGGCCCCTTTCCTGGCACCCCCAGAGCCTCGGCCCAAACTGCCATTCGGCGCAGGTACTCGGCTGCCAACTGGCCGCGCGACGCGGCGCGCCGTAACGCGGCGGCATCGTCGTCCCAGTTCGCCGCAGCCAAGCGCGACAGGAGGCTCTCGCACGCCGCACTGTCAGTCACGGGCGCCCTTGCTCGGCGCGTTTGGCGGCTTGACGTGTCAGTGACTTCTCGGTTCTGAGCCGCTCATTCTCGTCCACCTCGTCCAAGGTCGCACGGTCGATCGGGAACGGGGGCTGGGTCAGTCGTTCGGTGATGCGGCGATACGGAACCGGGGCAGCGAGGAGTTCGATGAATCCGTGGCCGGGATAGATCTCGCCACCACGCTCGAATACCTGCACCATCGGCTCGTAAGGATCGTCGAAATCAGGAAACCGCTCCTTCGGATGATCGCCCAAAGAAGCCCAGCGGAACATATCGGTAAGCACCTGTTCGGTCAGGCTCCCAAGCTC
The DNA here is from genome assembly GCF_004362255.1 of Kribbella sp. VKM Ac-2571. NCBI lineage: Bacteria > Bacillati > Actinomycetota > Actinomycetes > Propionibacteriales > Kribbellaceae > Kribbella > Kribbella sp. VKM Ac-2571. Next base: position 107,442 of record NZ_SNWS01000004.1, on the reverse strand, counting down.
GCGCCCCACCCCGGCCTCCAGGCGCTGTAACCAGGTTGGATCGGTCTCGACCGATGGCTCGAACACCACCGCCAGATCGAAGAACGGCCACCGCCTCGGCACACCAAGCGCATCGGCCCAGATCGCCATTCGGCGCAGATACTCAAGGGCAAGCAAACCTCGTGACTTGGCGTGCCTTTCCTCAGCCTCATGGTCGTCCCACCTCACCGCCGCTAGGCGCGCCAAGAGCCGCTCGCACGCTTCCGTGTCCGTCACAATCCCAGCCCTTCCTTCGCCACACGTACTACTTCCTCAAGGTTCGACAGGTCGTCAGCGACCTGTAGGTGGTCCCTCGGTATCTTCAGTTTCGTGTCCCATAGGATCAGTAGATCCGTCCGTGTTGAGCGTGTGCTCAATGGTGCTGTGTTATGCGCCGACGGATAGGCCGCTGAAGGATCCGGCATCCCGTACTCGTCCCACGCCCCAGGATCCGCCGACAGGTAGGGCAATCCAGCCTTCATGAGCTTCGACTCTACGTACTCGTGCGCCAACAACGACCAGAACTCCACCCGATTCCGATCAGTCAACTCCGCGCCGGATGCGACTTGCTCCCACAGATCGCCGTACGACGCGAACGGGGTGAAGTAGCCATGCCTGACGTCGTCCGGACCTATTGCCACGTCGTGCTGGCGTTGGAAGAGGTGTTGCTTGGCCTCCTCGATGACGTCGCGTGGCAGCCCGCTGTGTTCGGCGAGAGCGTCGAGGTCGTCAGCTTCCCTGATTCGGCGGTACTGGTCCATCTCCTCCGGGGTGGCATCTTCAATGAACTCGTGTTCCAGCTCGACCGTCTCGTCGAGGCCGGCAACAGACGCTGATTCGGAATCGATGCGAGCGGCAACGTCGTCGGTTTCGAACGGAGCGCTGCCATCCGCCGGAACGCTGTCGACGGCCGACTCCTGATCCTTGGTCGCGGCGTCGACGCTGTCGGCGGCCGGCTTGTCAAGAGGAGCCAAGTTGGCAACGGGCTCATCGCTCGCTTCGACGACCAGACGTGTCGTCGACGCGTTGCTTTCGTCCGCCCGCACCGCGTCGCTGGCTGCGTCGTCAGGCAACTCCGCCTCTGACGTTCGCTCATCATCGTCGGGCGACTCGACCAGGCTGGGAGTAATTGCGTCGTGGGAGGTGGACTCGGCTTCGTCGTTGGGCGGGCTGAGGTACTGGAGACGGGCCAGGGTGTCGTCGTGAAGCATGTGGGCCCGGAGTTCTGGTGAGTATGAGGCGAACGGGTCCTCCGGCTCGGGTCGAGGATCGATCGGCGTCCTCGCCGCGGGAGCATCGGCCGGCCGTCGGTTGACCGACTCGTCCGCACCCTGCTCGGTTGACGACCAGTTGGAGTACCCGGGCCAGTACATCTCATCGTGACGTTGCTCAAGCTTTTCGCGAGCAGTCAATGGCCTTGAAGCCTGACGGTCTGCGGTCTCGCGTTCGTCAGGTGAGTCGGCCTCGGATACCTGCACTTCCCTCAGCCGAGGATCAGTGGCCGCCCGCGAATCGTCCTGCTTGCTGGCCGGAGCCCGGGACGCGACATCGGCGGAGTGCCGGGCTGTTGAGTCGTTACGTTGCTCGTCCGATGTCCCGCGCGCGTTGGCTGGCCCGTGGACCTCGCCGGGGTGCTGCTCGACCTTCTCGCGAGCGGTCAGCGGGCGCGGTGTCTCATGATGTGCAGGGTCGTTGCGATGCGGCGTTCGATTGTCTTGACGACTTGTCTGCTGGTCGCGCGCGCCACCGTCGGACTGTCGAGGGATCTCGTGCTTGGGAGGACGGGCTTCACTAGTTTGATCTCCTGGCGGGTTGTCCTTGCTCGGGTCGTCACCGCTGCGACGACCTCTCAGCTCGGACACAACCGTCTCCTAACCACGCTCGTGGCGAACCAGAAGTAGCAACATCATCACAAACAGTATCCGTTTCGAGGCCCATACGTGGGCGGATCGGGAGCACCGCGACATGATCGATCGGCCAGCGACCCCGCGAAGGAGTTCCCCCGTGACGCAGAGCCCTCTCATAGTCGAGCCCGTCGCCCAGGTCGTCGGCGGTCGAAGCGATCCGACCGATGACTACTGGGGCGGCACGCGGTCGGTCCTGCGGATCAATAGCGAGCGTTTCGACGAACGATCCACTGTTGGTTTGGACGCCTTCTCGCACCTTGAGGTGGTGTTCTTCTTCCATCTCAGCGACCAGACCGATCTGAATCTGGGCGCCCGCCGCCCCAGGGACAACCCTGCCTGGCCGGAGGTCGGTGCGTTCGGCCATCGCAACATGCGCCGAACCAACTGGCTCGGCATCTCTCGGTGCCGTCTGGTGAAGGTCGATGGACTCGATCTGCACGTCGAGGATCTCGACGCAGTCGACGGCACTCCGGTCATCGACATCAAACCCTGGTTCGAGGAGTTCGGTCCCAGGGGCGAGACGCATCAGCCGGCGTGGACCACCAACATGCTTACGAACTACTTCGCACCCGCAGGAGAACGCTGAATGCCTGCGGGCAGGTGCCGTGCTCAGGGCTAGGGGTTGAGGATGAAGAGCCTGGTCGCGGCCGGCATGTAGATCAGGGCCACCGCCATGGCTGTCACCGAGATGCCGAATGGCGCCACTGCCTGCACGTAGAACGCGCCGGTCTGCCATGGCTGAAGAGTTTTGTCATGCCAGCATCTTCGGCTGAGCGGAACCACTCAAGCGGTGGCCGGCGGCCGACGACAGGGGGTCGCCGGCCGCCGGGATTCCCGTGGCGGTGCCCGGCCGCCTCCGCCCCGGCGGGAGGGTATCGGCCACGGGTTGTTGCGCCCGGCTGCCAAGAGGGCACAGGTCTTGGCGGCCCGCGCTTGTCCTGAGAACCCGATGGTTCTTCTGCATCGCGTACCCCAAGTGCCGGATCTCATGCGACCCCGAATGGACTCCGGGCAGTTGGGCACGGGCAACTCAACAGGGATCCACGAGGAGGACAGCACGTGATGGCCGATCAGCCGAATGTCAACGTCAGCGTCATCTACTACTCGTCCACCGGGACGATCGCGGACCTCGCTCGAACGATCGCGGAGTACGCCGCGAAGGCGGGAGCCACCGTCCGGCTGCGTAAGGTGCGCGAACTGGCACCGGACGAGGCCATCGATTCGAATCCCGACTGGCGAGCCAATCTCGAAGACACGGCCGACGTCGAGGAGGCCGTCCCGGACGACATCGTCTGGGCGGACGCCGTGATCGTCGGCTCCCCTACGCGCTTCGGCAACGTGGCAGCACAACTCAAGCAGTACATCGACACGCTCGGCCCGCAATGGGAACAGGGCCAGCTGGCCGACAAGGTCTACAGCGGATTCACGTCGTCGCAGACCGAGCACGGCGGCCAGGAGTCGACCCTGCTCGCGTTGTACAACACCGTCTACCACTGGGGCGGCATCGTCGTACCTCCTGGCTACACCGACCCAGCGAAGTTCGAAGACGGCAATCCGTACGGGACCTCACATGTGTCGGCACACGGCGCCGTGGACAACACAGCCCGCATCGCCGCGGCAGTCCAGGCTGAACGCGTCGTACGGATCGCTGCGGCGTTGAAGTGACCCAGATCGCAGGAACTGGCCAAGGGCGCTGAGCCACGTCGGACTGGCATACTCCGCCGGGTGAGTTATGACTTCGCGGTCTGGGAGGGCGACGCATCCGCTGGCGAGCACAGTACGGCGGCCACCTTCGAAGACCTGTTCACCCGGTATCTCGATGCCGACCTGGTTGCGCCGACCCCAAGGATCCGGGCGTACTCCGAAGCCCTGGCCGCCCGGTTCCCAGACGACCAGAGCGACGACACTCCCTGGGCAGCGGGCGGTCCGAGCAGCAATTGTTCGGGCCCGATCCTGTACGTCGCGGTCAGCTTCAGCCAGGCCGAGCAGGTCGGAGTAGTCACGGAGCGCCTCGCACAAGAACACGACCTGGTCTTCTTCGACCCGCAGAAGGCACCAACGGCACCAATAAACCGCGGTGAGGTGACCGTCACCACCTCGCGGGGGAGAGTAGCTCTACCTGACCGCTGGGCCTTCTTCGTTTCGGAAGAACTGCGCAATTTCGACGGCTACGTGGTCGTGGACAGCGGCCGTGACCACAGCTTCGCCCAAGCACGCAACGAGAACGGAACCCTCACTCTCGAGTACCGCGACGGCTCACCGCAACAGCACTACCAGGTGCAGGGCATTGATCTTGGCGATGTCACGGAAGCGCTGTCCCAGTGGGCCGAGAACCGCCATCAGTTCATTGACAAACACACCTGGGAGCGCCTGACCCTCTGGGACTGACCGTCCGGAGGCATCCCGGCACACCACCAATCGCTATGTGGAACGGCGGCGGTGTTCGCAGCGTAGGCAGAGTCTGATGGTGGGGATTGCCTCCAGCCGGTGCGGGGGCATCGTCTCTCCGCAGACTTCGCAGGCGCCGAACGTACCTCGGGACAGGCGGAAGAGGGCCGCGTCGATTTCCGCCAAGGCCCGTCTTGCTCCGGCCTTCAGCGCGGCTCGCACCTCCGCCACCGCGTGCGGGCACGGCCCTGCCGTCTCGTAGGACAGTTGGATCAATTGCTCGATCCGAAACTGGCGCTCCTGATACAGCTCCCGACGGAACCACTCCACATCGATGACGGGCTCTTCCTCTGAGGACCTGACTGTCCGCTCCTGGTACATCGACAACCTCCTGCTGCGAGGTCACAATTCCAGGCCGCTTCTTGACCGTCCGGAAGTAAGCCGCTCCCCAGTGCTTCCGTGTTGTGGACCACGCTCTCAGGTACCCGCACGCAAACGCTGTAATGCCTTCCAGAGCAGGGATTCGCTGTATCACCGACGGGTACCGGCAGGAGAAGCCGGACACGGGGGCCCGAGTGACGGAGGATGTGGCACCCATGGCGAGGTTGAGGCTGCCTTGGTCCAGGCACGCGACGTGTGTTCCCGACAGTACGGCGTACTGCGTGCATCCTGGATGCGTCCGTAGCGCGACGCACTCCCGTCCGCTGGGGGTCTCCGGTGCCGGCGACCTCGTCGAGGAACTGATCTGCTGCAAGCACGATCACAGTCCGCGGATCCAGACCTCCTGAGTCATCCCCGACTGCCGTGGTCCGTGAAGAACCGGCGCGGATCTACGCCAGGACCGGGCGGGGAATCCAGCCAGGCCTGGAAGGCTTCGGGATCACGCCGCTCCAGTTCGTCGAGGCACTGCTGTCTGGAGTCGATGATCCGAAGTCGGGCTTGGTCCGATCCTGCCTGGTTCAGTGCGCCATCACTGTCCAGCCACCGCCGACACAGCTCGTCCGTACCCATCACCCTCAGCGGCTGTGAGAAGCCTGCCTGACTCAGCAGACGCAGGTACCAACGCACCGCCGGCGGCGCCGACGCTCCCGCCGCCAACAGCGGGAGGAATGCGGCGGCACCTAGAGACGTCGCAAATGCCGATGTCGCCAGGTACGCAGCGCAAGCAAGCGTGATGATCCACAACCACCGTCGAGGTGAGCCTACTGTGGCCGGCTCGCTGGTTCTGGCGGCGTACGCGACCGTCAACGCGATCGCAGCCCACACGACGCCCACGAGAATCCACAGCGCGAGGGGCAGCACTACAACCGCAGCCGCGAATCCGGCACCAAGGCAGACGCCGCAGCTGCTCTGCCACGCAACTCGGTACTTCTTCACTCGAGGTGATCGGCGAGATACAGGACGGGTCAGGCGCGTCGAACGGCGCGAAGAAGCTCTTCCTTCGTCATTTTCGAGCGTCCCTTGATGCCCAGGCGCTTGGCTTCGGCGTACAGCTCGTCCTTGGACATGCGTTCCCGGGCGCGGGAAGTGCGTGACCTCTCGCCGGTGACCCGCCCGGCCATCGCGTCGGTGCGGCGTTCCGGATCCGCGTCCGTGAACGCGTGCGCGACGTCCCTCAGTCCACCTTTGATGTTCTTGACCTGTCGTCCGAGCTTGTCGCCCAGTGAATCGTCAGGCATGGTGACTCCTTCCGCAGTAGCGGTGCCTGACCGGTACCCGCGGAAATTGGCCACCATGCCTTGATCTGTGGAGTCATGGCGTGGCTGAGGACCATACGAGAGGTGTCTGCCAGACGAGAGCTGACGGCCTTGCGCGGCTGGCGATTCGAACGCATCGCGGGCAGCGACGACTGGGTGACGGTCCGGTTGCTCGCCACCGCGAGTCTGGCAGGGTCCGACCTTCACTCGGGACTCCCGGATCTTCCGCGGCTCTGAGCACGAAGCGTCCCCGGGCGCACATGGCGCTCAGGGACGCTTCCCACAGATCCACCTGGCCCCTCGATCAGGTGGTGCCGTCGCTTCGCGGCGGCGGCGTGGACCGGCGAGTACCGCCGAGGGGGTCGCCTGTCAGCCCCATGGTCGACGACTCTCCGGGCTCCGTCTGCCACTGGCTGCGCTCAGCGTCCTCCCGGCCTCGCTGGTAGGCCTGCTCGCGGGCTTGCGCGTTCGGGAAGTCCTGCTCGGCACGATCCAGCCAGCGCTCCCAGCGGCGTTGCATCGGCCGGATCATCCCGCCGCCCATGCCGACGACGATGACGCCGCCGACCGTCGCGAGCACCGCGATCAGCACCGGAGTGGTCACCGCCGTCGCGACCCCGATCTGGTTCAGCGCCGCGATGACGCCGAGGGCGATGACGAAGATCTGCACCACCTTGGCGATCAGCTGTCCGTAGCTGAGTCCCGACAACGCGCTCCCGACGAGATCACGCAGCGCGTTCGCGATCGCGGCCGACACCACCACGATGACGATGGCCACCACTGCTCTGGGCAGCCATCGGACGATCGAAGCCAGCAGATCACTGACCGGGTTCGGACCGAACACCCCGAAGGCGAACTGCAGCGCGATCAGCAGTACGGCGTAGTAGACGAGCGCTGCGATCAGGCCGCTGGCGTCGTACTTCGATTGCGCGAGCGCCCGTCCGACACCGCCGCGCTCGACGGCGCGGTCGAAGCCCACGCGACCGAGTACGACGTTGACGACCTTGCGCAGCGTCGTGGCGATGAGCCATCCGATGAACAGGATGACGAGGAAAAGCACGAACTTCGGCAGGAACGTGATCATCGCATGTACCGCGTCGTTCCATGATTGGGTCAGGTTCATTCTTCCGTTCCTTCCGATCAGTCCGTCTCGAGTTTGTCCGGCAGTACGACGTTCATCAGCCAACTGACGACGGTGATGATCAGCGCGCCGATCAGCGCCGTACCGAAGCCGTCCACCGTGAACGGGACGTTGAGGCCGTCACTGATCCAGGACGTGAGCAGTAGCATCAGCGCGTTGATCACGAAGATCAGCAAGCCGAGCGTCAGCACGATGAACGGCAGCGACAGGATCGTGGCCAGCGGTTTGATGACCGCGTTGACCAGACCGAAGATCGCCGCGACCACGACCAGCGTGATCACCTTGCTCGTGGTGCTCGAACCACTGAACGCGATGCCCTTCAGCAGCCACGCCGCGACGGCCAGCGCGACGGCGTTCACGACCAGCCTCATCAAGAGCTTCATCGTCAGCCTCCGAACACACCGGCGAGGCGCTTGCGGCCGCGATGGCCGGCCTTGCCGGCGTCGTCAACCGCATTGCCGGCCTTCTTCCGTAATTTCCGGCCGGACTTCTTTCCTCGTTTGCCCGCACGCTTGACGTCACCTCGGACGTCTCCGTGCGCACGCAGCCCGAGCCGCTTGCGCAGCCCGCGTTTCACCTCCGGCGCCCCCGGAACCAGGATCTGTACGCCGTACCCGTAGAGGCGGAGCCCGAGCGCCATCAGGGGCAGTCCGAGCGGTAGCAGAATCACGGTGACGCAGAGCACCGCCGCCAGGATCATCACGACCGTCGCGAGCAGCCACACCAGCGCCGCGCCGAGTCCTCGAAGTACTTTCATCATCACCACGTCCAGACCTATTCAGGCAGGAGCGAACCGAGCGGACCGAGGTCGATGTTGAGATCGGACGCGCTCAGACCGAACTGCTCACGCAGAGCGGTCATGGCCTCGTCGAGTCGCATCAGGCCGAGCCCGAGCTCCTCGACCTGCGCCGTACTGAGGTCACCTTCATCCATCCGGCGGATCGCCTGCCGTTCCATCAACTGACGGACCAGCTCGACGATCGTCAGCACGAGTTTGAGCAGCTCGCGTTCGACGGTGTCGGCGTTGGCCTCGATCCGATCCGTCAGCGGCAGCACAGGCTCAGTCATAGGTTCTCCATCTCCTTGCGGACCGAGCCGATGACGGCTGACAGCTGGATGCGGACCAGGTCGACCCCGGCCAGCGAGACGATGACATCACCGGTGACCACGACGCCTTTGCCGAGCAACCGGTCGAGCAGGTCGACCAGGCTGGGCTCCGTCGCCGCCGCCGTCTGGGTCTGAACGGTCATGGCTTGTCCAGTACGGCGAAGGAGTACGGCGGCCAAGGTCCGTTCACCTCGATGTCGAGAGACGGGTACCTGGCTCGTGTCGCGTTCACCAGCTCGAAGAAGTCGGTGCTGTGATCGTCGTCGACAAGGAACGAAGCGTTCAGCGCCATCGGCTCCCGGCGACCGGTCAGCTTCTGGTCCTGAGGAGGAAGCCGCCGGGTCGCGGCCGCACCGGGCACCAGGTCCCAGAAGAGCTGGTCGGCCAGCATCTGCTGCTCGCCGGCCGCTTGTTGCCGATCACGGATCTCGGCCCTGCGCCGCTCCAGGTAGGCAACACCCGAACTCGCTGCCTCGACAGTTGCCGACGGCACCGACCGGACGCGGCAGAACACCTTGATACTCCACTCGCTGCGCCGGTCGACCCGGTCCAGCACGAGGACGAGGTCGTCGTACAACTCCTCGATCCGGTCGCAGGCCGCGTCGTCCGAACGATAGATCGTGACCAACCGGAACGGCGCGAGTGCGGTCGTGATCGCCGCCGCCCGCCGAACGACCTCGTCGTGTCTGCGGGCGGTCTCCTCCACCCAGGCCAGGACCTCGAGGTTGCGGCGCAAGGCGTCCTCGCCGAACTCCTCGAGGTCGACGGTGCTGACGACCGCGGTCAGCTCGCGGTGACTGATCATCCGGACCGAGGAGCCGCCGACGCCCTCCAGCCCGGACAGCACCTCCTCGTCGAGGTTCCGCCCCACGGCGTACACATAGGTGCCGGATTCACTCACCATCGCGCTCCAGCTCCTCGACACGTTCGCGCAGTTTCCGGTTCTCGTCGGCCAGCGCCTGAGCGTCGGTGGACAGCATCGGATCGTGCCGCCACCAGTCGATGCCCATCTCCATCGCTTTGTCGACAGAGACGATCAACAGGCGGATCTTGATGGTCAGGAGTTCGATGTCGAGCAGGTTCACCCTGATGTCACCGGCGATGATGATGCCCTTGTCCAGAACCCGCTCGAGGATGTCGGCGAGGCCCTCCGGACGCGATGCCGGCGACGTGGATCCGTAGCGGTCGAACGCGCCACGACGAGAAGAGATCGTAGGTTCGCTCATCGCGCTACTCCTGGACTCGCCCGCGGACATAACGGTCCTTGCGCCGGTACCCGGTCACGCCGCCGTCGGCGTCGACCTCGACCTCGTACACGGCGAGGATGTCGGTCGTTGCCGGGATCCGGTGCGCCTCGACCACCTCGACCTGGACGAGCCAGCCCTCGTCGCGCTTCTCGACAGCCACGATTCCTTCCGGATCATGTCCGATCAGCTGCGCCAGTTCTCTGGCGGCCATGAGCGCGACGTTCCGCAACGACTGCGGCGGTGACAGGCGCTGCCCGTTCTGCGATGCGCCGGGCGAGGCCGCCCGCTTGGCCGTCGTACGTCCCTTTTCCGGCTGCCTCGTCGTACGGCTCTGGGTGGACTTCCTCGGGGTTGCCATCAGTGCTCAGGTCTCCTCGCGCGGTTGGTAGAGCCGGCTGACCAGTTCGTCCTCCCAGGCCCCGGCCAGGTCCGGGTCGATCTCACCGTTCTCCCTGAGCATGTCGATCTGCTCGAGCTGCAGACGGATCCGGGCCGGGTCGTAGTACTCGGCCTCGGCCTGCTGCCGGATCTGCTCGGCCAGTGCGATCGTGGCCCGCACCGGCGCGAGCGGCAGGGTCAGCAGGTTCGTCATCAGGCCCATCACTCCTCCGCATCCACGAAGTCGTACGGCGCGGTCGGCCCGATCAGCTTCAGCCGGGCTCGACCGGCGAACCTCTCCGCCAAGCCCTCGACCGCCTGCTCGAACTCCGCACGGCGGCTGTCCTCGACCAGTACGGCGACATCGAGCAGGCCGTTGATTCCGGCGGTCTCCCGGACGTTCAGCGCGGTCACGTGCCGCTCGATCTCGAGCAGCATGGCGCGCCCGTCCGCGGCGCTCTTCGTCTCCAGCGCCTTCGCGACCAACTCGCCCAGCCTGACGCGTTCGCCGTACGACGCTTCCTCGGGCTGTTCACGGGTGAGCTTGCGAAGCTGGGCGATCTCGGCATTTTCCGCCACGACCTCGGTCAGCACCTGCTCCTCGTCGTATCGCGCCCGGACAACGAACTGCGCGTGACCGGTGAGATCTCGAAGCATCGCCCGGAAGCGTTCCCGGCCGGGTTCCAGCAGGTCGCCGGCGACGGCCTCCCAGTTCTCCAGCACGGATCCGAACCGGACCGGGATCACCGGCCCCAGTTCGGCGATCTTGTCGAGCACCTGGCCGTGGGCCAGGAGGTCCGCGCGCCCGGCGAGCGCGACGTTGCTGTCCACGAGGCTCATGACAGCGGCGACGTCGCCGCTCGGGGCCAAGCAGACGAGCTGATCACCGACACCCCTGAGGTCCGGCGGTACGACGAGGTCCGCGGCCACGATGCCGTACACGTAGCACCCCAGGCCGATGTCGCTCGGCGTTGTCACGGTCACTCCTCAGTCCTCCTGCGACGGGCTGCAGCCTTCTTGGCCGGCCGCCGGCGACGCGGAGGTGCTTCCTCCTCGTGCTCCGGCTCTTCGCGCTCGCCAATCTGCTCCATCTCCCGGTCGCGCTGGTCCCGCCCCCGGTCGCGCTGCTCCAGCTCCCGGTCGCGCTGGTGGTCCTCGTCGGAGCCGAACAGAGCCTCCTTCGCCCCCGTGAGCAGACCACGCGTCTTGCCCTGCGCGCCGCTTTCGGTCATGTCCTGGATCACCTCGGGGAGATCTTTGCTCTTCTCGGCCAGATCCAGCCGGTTCGTGGCTTCCGCGAAGTGCAGGTAGGTGTCCACGCTGGCGACGACGATGCGTGCGTCGATCGTCAGCAGTTCGATACCCACCAGCGACACCCGGATGTAGGCATCGATCACGAGCCCCTTGTCCAGGATGCTGTCGATGACGTCCGCGAGACTGCTCGGGGCGGGCCTGTCCAGATACCCTCCGGATCGGCGTTGGCCGGTGGCCGCGACGGTCATGGCTCTTCCTTCCAGTCGACTCGATCAGCTCGCCCGGCGGCGAGGCCGCTGCTCGGGCTCTTCTTCGTACTCGTCCTCGGGCTGGTCTTCCTCGTCGTACTCGTCGCCCTCGTCGTATTCGTCCTCGTCCTCGTACTCTTCCTCGTCTTCGTCCTCGGGCTCTTCGTACTCGTCCTCAGCCAGGTCCTCGTCGGCTTCGTCCTCGTCCTCGTCCTCGTCGGCGGGCTCTTCCTCGTCCTCGTCCTCGGGCTCTTCGTACTCGTCCTCAGCCAGGTCCTCTTCGGCTTCGTCCTCGTCCTCGTCCTCGTCGGCGGGCTCTTCCTCGTCCTCGTCCTCGGGCTCTTCGTACTCGTCCTCAGCCAGGTCCTCGTCGGCTTCGTCCTCGTCCTCGTCCTCGTCGACGGGCTCTTCCTCGTCCTCGTCCTCGTCGACGGGCTCTTCCTCGTCCTCGTCCTCGGGCTCTTCGTACTCGTCCTCAGCCAGGTCCTCGTCGGCTTCGTCCTCGTCCTCGTCCTCGTCGACGGGCTCGC
>NZ_SNWS01000004.1:0-95432 GCF_004362255.1 Kribbella sp. VKM Ac-2571 | reverse complement strand
TTCGCCCTCGTCCTCGCCCTCTTCGTCGTACTCGTCGTCCTCTTCGTCGTACTCGTCGACGGGCTCTTCCTCTTCTTCGTCCTCGTCGTACTCGTCCTCAGCGGACGGCTCTTCGTCCTCGTCGTACTCGTCCTCAGCGGCTTCCTCGTCGACGTCTTCTTCCTCGGCGCCCTCGTCCGCCTCACTCTCGACCCGCGAGTCGTGGATCTCGCCGCGCCAGCCGTCGACGTCGTCGGGGTGCAGGATGACGTTCGTCATCACGTGGCGCTGGAAGTGCTTCAGCTCGACGCGTGCCCGACGTCCCTGGGCACGCCAGATGTTTCCGACCCGCTCGAACAAGCCCTGCGGGTAGTACTCGAGTACGACGAGCACACGCGTCAGGTTCGGTGCCAGCTCGTGGAAGGTGACGGTCCCGTTGACATGGCCCTTCTCACCCTGCGAATGCCAGACGATCTTCTCGTCCGGAACCTGCTCCATGATGGTCGCTTCCCAGGTCCGGTGCGACCACAGGATCTTCGCCTTGAAGTCGAGTTTCTCGTCGGTCTTCTGCTCGACCCGCTCGACCTTCTTCATGAAGCCGGAGAAGTCCTGGAACTGCGTCCACTGGTTGTACACGACATCGATCGGTACACCGACGTCGATCGACTCGATGATCGTCGTCGCCTTGAGCGGGTTCTCCTTGCCGCCGGATCCACCGGATCCGCCGGATCCACCGCCCAGCATCTCTGACGCCTTGTCCTTGGCTCCCATGAATCCGCCCTTCAACGCGCCGAGCAGCGGTGAACCTCCCTTGGCCGCCGCCTTTCCACCCTCGGCCATCGCCTTACCAGTGACACCGCCGCCGGCCGCCATGTCGATCAGCCGATCGGTGAGGCTGGAGATCTTGTCGGTCGCAGCCTCGGTCGTGCGCTCCGCGGCAGCCGAGAGCGCGTCCTGAAGCTCGCCCTTCAACCGGTCGACCGGGAGCTCGTCGAGGATCGACCGGAAGCCGTTCTGTTCCTCGCCGCGCGATCGTTCGGCCATCGCCGATCACCCCCGCTTCCGAGCCGACGAGCCGGCCGTCGACCTGCTCGCGCTCTTCTTGGCCGCGGATTTCTTGGCGGCGGTCTTCTTCGCCGCGGTCTTCTTCGCCGGAGACGTACTCTTCTTCGCCGTCGCCTTCTTCGCGGCCGTCTTCTTCGCCGGAGGCGCACTCTTCTTCGCCGCGGTCTTCTTCGCCGGAGACGTGCTGTTGCCGGCGGTCTTCTTCGCCGGAGACGTGCTCTTGCTGGCGGTCTTCTTCGCCGGAGACGTGCTCTTGCCGGCCGTCTTCTTCGCCGGGGCCGACTTCCGCGCGCTCGATCCCGAGTCATTGTTGCTCTCGGCCCGCGCGGCCGTCCGCTTGCCGGTACGGCGTGACCCGTCGCCGGCCGAACTGCGACTCGACCGCCCATCGGACGAACTACGGCCGGATCCCTCGTCGTCCGAGCGTCCGCTCGATCGCCCATCGGACGAACCACGGCTCGATCCCTCGTCGTCCGAGCGTCCGCTCGATCGATCGTCGGACGAGCGCCGGCTCGACCGCTCGCTGGACGTGCTGCCGCCCGAGCGCTCGTCCGCCGCGCTCCGACGTGCTCCGCCGTCCGCGGAACCGCGGCGCCTCGCACCGCGGTCGGACCCGCGATCGTCACCGCCCCCGGCATCGTCCTCGTCGCGGCTCCGGCGATGCCCACGTGCGCCCTCAGCACGTCGGCCTGGCCTCCTGCGTCGCCTCGGCCGCTCCTCGTCCTCGGCCTCGTCATCGGCCGTGTCCCCGGCCTTGTCCTCGCCCTGCCGACCGCCCGTCGACAGCATGCGATCCGTACGGTCCCGGATGGAGTCGCTGACCCGGTTCAGGCGATTGCTCGCCGCCGCCACAGCTGCCTCCCGGCCTGCGGTGACGAGCTTGCCGCGCACCTGATCGGACAGCTTCGACAACTCGGGGTTCTGCTCGACCACCTCCGCCAACTGCTGCACGATGGCACGCGGATCGGTGGCGATCCGCTTACCGGCCAGCAGTCCGCCGACCGTGATCGCCAGCTTGAGTTTCTTGGTACGGCCGAGCAGGTAGCCGCTCGCGACGGCAGCCGCCACCTTGGCGGTGGTATTCATGGGTTCTCCCTACAGTGATACGCCCTCGGCGGTTTCTCGATGTGGCCTAAGGCAACGGTTGGATGGATTACTCCGTGAGCGCGACGATCCGGCGCATGATCGGAAGGCTCGGATAGTTCTCCTCACGCATCCTGCGCACCAGAAGCCGTACGTAGATCTCCACCTCGTCCGGCTGGAGCAGGGATTCGACCAGGTCCAGCATCGCCAGCGAGGGAAATCGTTGCTCCGCCACCTTGTCGAGCAACAGGTTCAGCATCAACTCCCGCGGCTCGGGCCGCGTGTGCGTTTCAGGCATCCTCACTCCCGGCGTATCAGTCGTCGCGGATGTCGCGACGTTCGTGGACGGACGTGTGCGTGGTCCGGCTCCGCTGGTTGGCGAACATCAGGACCACGGCGAGACCGATCGCCCCGGCGGCCATCAGCACGTACCCGACAACAGTCAGGTCCACGCCGCTGATCCGGTCCGACACACCGAACGACAGAATTCCGCCTACAGCCAGCAGGAATACGGACATACCGATTCCCATGGATCCTCCTAACGGCACGCCCCGTTCCGAATTTCGGATTAGGCCTGCGGTACCCAACACAAATTGCAACAAAACTGCTACGGGACCGCCTACTTTGCGCGCTGAAACGAATGCATTACGCGTCGGTTCAAATAAACGACTATTTCAATTGCTGGTTTCGGTCGCGCCCGGGCTACGCCTTGGGCTTCCTCGGTTTGCCGGCCCGTGGCTTGTCGTGCTTCGACTTCGGCGCACCTTTGCCATGCCCAGGAGAGACCTTGGACTTCGGTGCTCGCTTCGTCGCTCCGATCGCTGGGCTCGACCTGTGCTCCGGCCGAGACGTGACCGCCGGAGTGCTGGTCCGTGTCGGAGTCGGTGTCACCCGAGGCTTGACCTCAGGCGCAACGGACCTGCTCTGCGTCGGCCCTAGTTCCGTCGTCGCGGGCAGCTCTACACCTCGCGTATCCAACGCGATTCCAACAGCTACCACGGCCGCCAATACGAACGCGGCCACCGCACCCGCCAGCAGTGACTTCGACGTACGTCGACGTACTGGAGACAGCACGACGGTTGTGTCGAGGTCACCCGCTAGATGTGGAGGCTGCGCTCCCGCGGCGACTTGAGCTGCCGTAGGACGCCTGCTCGGATCCTTCTCGAGCATCCAGAAGATCAGGGCTTCGACTTCACTCGTGAGTTGAGGCCTGAGCCCACTCGGCGGCACCGGATCGGCGTGCACGTGCTGGTACATGATCGATGACGGCGAGTCACCCATGAACGGCGGATGACCTGCTACGAGCTGGTACAGCAAGCACCCCAACGCGTAGACATCCCCGGCAGGTTCAGCGGGTTCGCCCAACGCGCACTCGGGCGACAGATAGAGACTCGTCCCGACGATCTGGCCGTTGGACGTCATCGTTGTCGGGGCGTCGTCCAGAAATCGGACGATGCCGAAGTCGGCGAGCTTCACCGTCCCGTCGTCGGACAGGGCAAGGTTGCTCGCCTTGACATCGCGATGCACCATCCCCAGGGCGTGGGCGGCGGTCAGGCCGGCCGCGGCCTGCCGGACGACATCCAGCGCCCTCTCGGACGAGAACGGACCGTTGGTTCTGAGTTCGTCGGCGACGGACCCGCCCTGCACGAGTTCCATCGCGAGGAAGTACAGGTCCCCGTCACGGCCGAAGTCGTACGTCGCGACGACATGGGGACTCACAATCCGGGCCGATGCGCGCGCTTCCCGGAGGAACCGTTCAGGGCACGCGAGCGTCTCGTCGACCGGCCGCATCACCTTCACCGCCACCGACCGACCGAGTACGTCGTCTGTCGCCCGATACACCTCCCCCATCCCGCCCCGCCCGAGAACGTCATGCAGCCTGTACCGCCCCGCCACCAGTCGATCCTCTACATGCGCCACCGAAATTCAGTACCCGCACCGACACACGGCATGTATCAGATGGGCAGTTCACATCACCCGGTACGGCGCGGCCGCGTCGGGGCGCCACGCCAGGCCGTGCCCGGCTGCGTTGCTCGGGGTCACGGATCCGCCATGTGGATCCGCGGTGCCGTCGAACAGCATCTGCTCGATCCGGACATGGTCGTGAAACCACTCCAGGTGGCGCAGGTTCGGAACTGCGGCGAGGGCGGCGATGTGGAGGTGAGGTGCGCAGTGACCGGAGACGTCGAGCCCGTGTGCCGCAGCGACCGCTGCGGTCCGGAGCAGCTCGGTCACGCCACCGCAGCGCGTGACGTCGACCTGCAGGCAGTCCACCGCACCGGCTCGGCACATCCGTTCGAAATACGCGAGGTCGTACCCGTACTCGCCGGCCGTGACGTCGCAGCCCAGACGAGAACGGACGTACCGCAAACCGTCCAGGCTGTCGCTGGAGACCGGCTCCTCGAACCAGCGCACGCCGAACTCGTCAAGGTGCTGCCCGATCCTGACCGCCTGTCCCGGCGTGTAGGCACCGTTCGCGTCGACGTACAACTCCGCGGACGATCCGATCACGCGGCGCGCTTGCCGAACGCGCTCGAGATCGCGTCCGCGCTTCGTTCCGCCGCTCTCGCCGATCTTGATCTTCACCCGCGGTATCCGTTGATCGAAGACCCACCCGTTGAGCTGGTCGTTCAACTCACGTTCGTCGTACGTCGTGAATCCCCCACTGCCGTACACCGGAACCCGCTCGTGGACGCGACCCAGCAGCCGGTGCAATGGCATGTCGAGAATGCGCGCCTTCAGATCCCAGAGCGCGCAGTCCACCGCGGACAACGCCATACCCGCCACCCCCGGGCGGCCGATGTTGCGTATCGCCGTGACCATCGCCGACCAGGCGCCGGCAACGTCCATCGGATCGCGCTCGCGAAGCACCGGACGTAGATCCCGCTCGATCACGGTGCCGCAGGCAGCCGATCCGTACGTCCAGCCGGTCCCCGTTCGGCCGTCGGCACTGATCTGCACGAGCACCAGAGTCGTGCTGTCCCAGGCGAAGGTTCCATCGGCCTCCGGTGCGTCCGTCGGAATGGTGTACGCCGACACCGAAATGTCGCCGACACTCATGAGGAAGGCCTGTCCTTCGTACCGGGCAGAAACTCCTGGATCTTCGACTTCACACCTTCCTTGATGACGTCGGCGCGGTCGGAATCGCCCCGCACGACAGACTCGAGCGCCTTCTCGAGCTGATCCCAGGTGGCGTGCGGCGGAATCGGCGGTACGGCCGGATCGGTCAGGAACTCCAGCACGCACGGACGGTCGGCGGCCCACGCCCGGTCCCAGGCCGGACCGACCTCGTCAGGACCCTTGACCAGCACTCCCTCGAGATCCAGGCCGCGCGCGTAGCCCGCATACGGGAAGTCCGGCAACTCCTGTGACGGCAGGAACTGCGGCGAACCGCCCATCGCCCGCAGCTCCCAGGTGACCTGGTTCAGGTCGTTGTTGTGCAGTACGGCGATGACCATCCGCGGATCGTCCCAGTCGCGCCAGTACTTCGCGATCGTGATCAACTCGTTGATGCCGTTCATCTGCATCGCACCGTCACCGACGAGGGCCACGCAAGGCCGGAACGGATTGCCGAACTTCGCACCGATCACGTACGGAACGCCAGGTCCCATGGTGGCCAGTGTCCCGGACAGCGAACCGCGCATGCTGCCGCGGAACCGCAGGTGCCGCGCATACCAGTTGGCGGCAGAGCCCGAATCCGCCGCGACGATCACGTCATCGGGCAGCCGGGGCGACAGCTCGTGGAAGACGAGTTCGGGGTTGATCGGATCGGCCGAGGTGTACGCGCGGCGCTGCATGACCTCCCACCAACGCTCGACCTTGGACTCGACGTCGTCGCGCCAGGATCGGTCGGAGCGCTCCCGGAGCAGCGGGAGAAGCCGGCGTAAGGTCTCGGCTGCGTCGCCGACGAGATTGACCTCGAACGGGTACCGCATTCCGATCAGTGTGGGATCGATGTCGATCTGCACCGCACGCGCCTGGTCGAAGGCCGGCAGGAACTGCGAGTACGGGAAATTCGACCCGACCACCAGCAACGTGTCGCAGCCCGTCATCAGTTCGTACGACGGCCTGGTGCCGAGCAGCCCGATCGATCCGGTCACCCACGGGAGCTCGTCCGACAAGACGTCCTTGCCGAGCAGTGCCTTTGCCACGCCCGCACCGAGGGCGTCCGCCACCGCTGTCACCTCGGCCGCCGCGTTTCGGGCGCCTTGCCCGACCAGGATCGCGACCTTCTCCCCTGCATTCAGTACCTCGGCTGCGCGCCGGAGATCGGCCTCGGACGGCACCGGTTTCGCCCAGCTCACGTCGAGGCTCGACGGCACCATCTTGAAGGCGTGCCCGGGAGCTGTGTACTCGAGCTCCTGGACATCGGCCGGGATGATGACAGCGGTCACCGTACGACGCGACGCGGCGATCCGGATCGCTCGATCGAGCACATTGGGCAGCTGCTCCGGAACCATGACCTGCTGGCAGTACTCCGACGCGACGTCCTTGTACAGCGTCAGCAGATCGATCTCCTGCTGGTAGCTGCCTCCCATCGCGGTGCGTGCGGTCTGCCCCACGATCGCGACGACCGGCACGTGGTCGAGCTTGGCGTCGTACAGACCGTTCAACAGGTGTACGGCGCCCGGACCGCTGGTCGCCGTACAGACGCCGACCTTGCCGGTGAACTTCGCGTAGCCGACTGCCTCGAAGGCCGCCATTTCCTCGTGGCGGGCCTGGATGAACCGCGGCTCGTTGCCGGCCCGTTGCCAGGCGGCGAGCAGTCCGTTGATGCCGTCGCCGGCGTACCCGAAAACATGGCTGATGCCCCACTGACGCAGTCGATCGAGGACCTCGTCGGCAACCGTGCGGGTCATGATTCCTCCTGTCGGTGGGCGATCGTGCGTTCTGGACAGCGGCCGAGCTCTTGCCGGGCGAGACCGGCGGCAAGCAGCTCCGCGAGGTGGACGGCGGACCGCCCGGTCGATCCCTGTTCGATCTGGGTACGGCAACTGAAACCGTCAGCCAGTACGACCGTCGTCAGGTCGGCCGCTCGCACCCGGGGCAGCAAGATCCGTTCACCGGCGGCCATGGAGATGTCGTAGTGCTCTTGTTCGAAGCCGAAGTTCCCGGCCAGTCCGCAACAGCCTGACTGAAGTTGCTCGGCCCGTACACCGGCGCGGCGCAGCACGTCCGCGTCGGCATCCGCCCCCATGACGGCGTGCTGATGGCAGTGTGTCTGAACGATCGCCGATGCGCTCATGGCCGGCGGTTGCCAGTCGGCCGCTCGCTGCTGGAGCAGTTCTGCCAAGGTGAAAGTCTGCTTGGACAACCTGCGGATGTCGTCGTCGTTGGGCAGCAGTTCGTAGGCGTCGGCGCGCAGGACCGCCGTACACGACGGCTCCAGTCCGACGATCGGGACACCTGCGCGCAACGGATCCCGCAAGACTTTGGCTGTCCGGCGCAGGAGGCGCCCGGCAACCCCGAGTTGACCCGTCGAGATCCAGGTCAGGCCGCAGCAGAGCGGCTTGTCCGGCACCTGGACCTCGAAGCCGGCAGCCTCCAGTACCTCCACCGCGGCTCGTCCGATCGCAGGGTGGAAGAAGTTGCTGAACGTGTCCGGCCAGATCATGACCGGCCCACGCGGTGCCCCCGCCTTCCGTTGCCGCGCTCGCCACCAGGCGGTGAACGGCTGCTCCGCAAACCGCGGGATGTCGCGCTGCAGCGCAACACCACCGAGACGTTTGATGCCGCTGGCGAGGACAGGCTGCTGGGACATTGCGTTGACCGCGCGTGGTGCTCTGCCGGCGAGTTGCGCCCAGAGGGGCAGCCAGCCCATCGAGTAGTGCGACCGCGGCCGCAGCCGATGGGCGTAGTGGTGGGACAGGAACTCGGCCTTGTACGTGGCGACATCGACGTTCACCGGACAGTCGACCTTGCAGCCCTTGCACGCCAGGCACAGATCCAGGGCATCCCGGACGGCCGTCGATCGCCAGCCGTCCGGGATGACGTCACCTCTGACCATCTCGAACAGCAACCGGGAGCGGCCGCGCGGTGAGTGTTCCTCTTCGCGCGTCACCATGTACGACGGGCACATCACCTGGCCGTCGCCTTCCGAGGTCGACTTGCGGCACTTGCCGACGCCGACACATCTCATCGCGGCCTTGGCGAACCGGCCGTCGTCCTTCGGGTACGAGAAGTGGGTGGAAAACGGAGCCGGCGCGAACGCCGTACCCAGCCGCAGGTGTGAGTCGAGCGGATTCGGATCCACCACCTTGCCCGGATTCATTCGATTGTCCGGATCGAAGATCGCCTTCAGTTGACCGAATGCGGCAACCAGTTCGGGCCCGAACATCACCTTCAGCAACTCACCGCGGGACTGCCCGTCACCGTGTTCGCCCGACAGCGAACCGCCGTACCTGACCACCAGCCGGGCCGCTCGCTCCATGAACTGCCGGTACTGCGCGATCCCATCAGCGGTACGGAGCTCGAACGGGATCCTGGTGTGGACACAGCCCTGCCCGAAGTGCCCGTACAGGGCGGTCTCGGAATCGTCGTAACCGAACTCGTTGAGCAGGTCACGCAAGTCCTGCAGATAGTC
The DNA here is from genome assembly GCF_004362255.1 of Kribbella sp. VKM Ac-2571. Lineage (NCBI taxonomy): Bacteria > Bacillati > Actinomycetota > Actinomycetes > Propionibacteriales > Kribbellaceae > Kribbella > Kribbella sp. VKM Ac-2571. Next base: position 86,722 of record NZ_SNWS01000004.1, on the reverse strand, counting down.
ACCCAGGTCGGCCGGATCGACGGCCGAGTCCTCCCATCCTTCCCAGGTCTCGTGCTTCGCCGCCGGGTGCGCGGTAGCACCCAGACCGGCTTCTCGAACCTCGATCAACTCTGCCTCGCGGCCCGGGTCGTCGAGGTACTCCACCGCGGGGGCGTCTGGGCCGTCCTGCAGTTCCGCGATCAGCTTGTGAGCGGCATCGCGGGGCTCGTCCGCGTCGGCTCCGGCAAACTGCACCATCAACCAGCCGCGGCTCTCCGGCAGCTGGCTGATCGCCTTCCCCGCCAGGTGTTCGGCCTTCTCGAGCTGGATCAGTACGTCGTCCATGCCTTCCAACTGCCACGGGCGATGCGGGAGGATCCGCTTGACCGCCCGACCGGCGGACTGGATGTCGGGGTAGCCGAGCACCACCATCGTCTTGTGGCCCGGCACCTTCTCGAGGCTCAGCTCCGCGTGAAGGACGGTCACCAACGTGCCCTCACTGCCGACGAGCGCCTTGGCGAGGTCGAATCCCGCTTCGGGGAGGAGCGAGTCGAGGTTGTAGCCCGATACGCGCCGAGGAATCTTGGGATAACCCGTCCGGATGTCGGCCAGGTACTGGTCGCGCAGCTCGCGCATCGCCCGATAGATCTCTGCTCGGCGCCCGCCTGCGGCGACGATCCCGGCGTACTCGTCGTCAGCTGTAGGACCGACCCACAGACGTTCGCCGTCGTACGTCAGCACTTCCAGGCGGACAACGTTGTCGACGGTCTTGCCGTACGCCTGCGCGGTAGCCCCGCACGAGTTGTTGCCGACCATGCCGCCGATCGTGCAGCTCTGGTGCGTCGAAGGACGAGGACCGAACATGAGGCCGTCCTTGGCAAGTACACCGTTCAGATCATCGAGCGCGATCCCCGGCTCGACCACGCAGGTCGCCGCCTCGACATCCACGGACACGACGTGGTGGCAGTACTTCGACCAGTCGATCACCACGGCCGCGTTCGTCGCCTGTCCGGCCAGGCTCGTACCACCGCCGCGGGAAAGCACAGGTACGCCGAAGCGCCGGCACACCGCCACCACGTCCTCAACCGCGTCGACGGAATGCGGAACCACAACGCCGAGAGGGATCTGGCGGAAGTTCGACGAGTCACACGAATAGGCAGCCAGCGAACCCGTGTCGAAGCGCACCTCACCATCCACCGACTCCCGCAGGGCCGCCGCCAGCTCATCCGTCACCCCAGAGGTGATGCGAGTTTCACTGACCGAGTTCATGGACGCTCCTCTCCACCATTCGCCGGCACCCGCAGCAGGTGGTCGGAAACGCGCTTGGTTGCCGAAAATCAACTGTTGTCTTTCGGCAACAATTGGCGGAGTTCGGGTACAGTCGAGGGTGTGAGCGACGATGACGGCCAGGCAGTGAGCATCGAGACCGCGTCGTTGGCGATGGTCGAACTGACACTGCAAGCGTTGTCCGCATCCGGCCAGTTGTCGGTGCTGCAGGTCCGGGTGCTGCTCACGGTGGACCGGCACGAGCCGATGAATCTGAGCGACCTCGCGGCCGCACTCGAGCTCTCGAAGCCGTTCGCGAGCCGCCTGGTAACACGCCTGGTCGACGATGGCCTGCTCCTCAGGCGAACCCATCGCGAGGACCGCCGCCAACTCCGGCTGACCCTCTCGGCCCGCGGCCGCCGCGCGCTCGACCGCGTGCGCGGCGCCCGTCGAACCCGCATCAACGAAGTGCTGACTTCAATGCCAGCCGACGACCGTGCCGCCCTGGGCATCGGCATCGCCAGCTTCGCCGCAGCAGCTCAGCGACTCAACGAACCAGCCGCTGGGTACTCGGTCCCTGAGTCCTTGTAACACCGCAGCACCGTAAGTGTCGCTTCTGATGCATTGCGTTTCAGGGTGGGCACCAGAGCATCATGAAGGTCGTTGCCTTGTGCCTCGGATGTCTCCTGGCGGTGACCGGCTGCGAGTCGACCGCCGATCGCGTGCAGATCAACGCGCAGAGCCTGCAGAGTGACGCCACGGACGGCGCCGTCCTGGCCGGCGAGATCGTCGCCGGCCGCGCAGGTTCGACCTTCGCCCGCGCACACGCACAGGAGCTCCAGGACGACACCGCGCAGATCCAGAAGAACGTCTACGACCAGCGGCTCCCGCGGTACGACGACCTGCAGCAACTCGCCGACCAGATCGGTGCCGCACTCGGAGCGATCGCGATCCGGCCCGACGACGTCTCGGTCGCACAGGACGCCCGCGCGACGCTGCAGCGACTCGCTGCCGATGCGGCCCGGATGACGTCATGAAGCGGCTGCTCAGTGTTGCCCTCGGCATCATTGCGGCACTCGGCGGATTCGTCGACATCGGCGAACTCGTGTTCAACAGCCAGGCCGGCGCCCTCTTCGGCTACCGCACGCTCTGGGCGATCCTGGTCGGCGTCATCGTGAGCGTCGTGCTCGCGGAGCTGAGCGGCCGGGTCGCCATCGTCGCCCGCAAGGCGAACTTCGATCTGGTCCGGGACCGCTATCCACGATGGCTGTCCACGACAACATTGGTCGCCGGTCTCGCGGTCTGTCTGATCACGCTGTCCGCCGAACTCGGCGGCATCGGCCTGCTGCTGCACTACCTCCTCGGCTGGAACGAAGGCTTCTTCACCCTCGTCGGTCTGCTCATCATCGTCGCCTCCAGTCTGCTGCTGTCGTTCAGCATGATCGAGCGTGTCTTCGGCTACCTCGGTCTGGGGCTGGTCGTCTATCTGGTCGCCGCGATCCACCACGGGCCCGCCTGGCACGAGATCGGCCGCGGGCTCATCCCGAGCGGCGGCGGCCCGCAGTACTGGTACTTCGTCGTCGGCATGACGGCCGCGGCGATGATGCCGTACGAGATCTACTTCTACTCCTCCGGCGCGATCGAGGAGAAGTGGACGACCAAGGACCTGCCGGTGAACCGCGCCAACTCAGGTCTCGGCTTCCCGCTCGGCGGCCTGATCGCCGCCTCCCTGACCGTAGTCGCCGCGCAGCAACTGATGCCGCTGCAACTCACCCCGGACAGCCTCGCCACCGTGCTCCAGCAAGTCCTGCACGAGCTCGGGCCGATCGCCTTCTACGCGGCAGCGATCGGCGCGTTCGCCGCGATCGGTGGGGCGACCATCGACAGTGCGTTCTCCTGTGGCTACGCCCTCGCCCAGCACCAGAGGTGGACCTGGGGCGAGTCGAAGGGCATCCGCGGTGCGCCGCGCTGGTTCGCGACGATGCTCGCCGCGGCCGGGATCGGATTCGCGATCGTGCAGACCCGGGTCGACCCCCTGCAACTGACCGAGTACGCCGTGATCGCGTCGGCGGTCGCGATGCCGTTGTCGTTCTACCCGATCGTCCGCGCCTCCCAGGACCGCGAGGTCATGGGCGAGCATGCCAGCGGCATCGTCGCGAGACCCATGGCGTGGCTGTCGTACGCCGTCGTCTGCACCGTCGCAGTCGCCGGCCCGGTCCTGATGCTGGTAACCCACATGGGCGAGCTCAAATAGCGGACGGGCGCATCACGCCGGCGAGCACGCGCGGATGATTGCCACGTCCTCTTCGTCGATGTCCGCGGGGATCGTCCCGGCAGCTTGCTGTGCGCGCATCAGCGGTCCCAGCGGACCGTGGACGCTGGCCGTGACTTCGACGTCCACGAGGCCGGTACGCCGCAACCGCTCGATCGTCCGGTCGATCCCGATCAGCGACGAATGCACCACGAGTAGCGCTCCGCCGGGACGAAGATGAGCGACCGCCCCATCGCAGAGCGCGTCGAGCACGATGCGACCGTCGTACCCCGCCTCCCATGCCCGGCAGGCGCCGAAGGCCGGCACTCCGCGACGGGACGACGGCACGTACGGCGGGTTGCTGACGATCAGATCGAACCGCTCCCCCGCTACCGGCTCGAACGTCCTGCCACGAAGCGTCCGCACGTGCAGGCCGGCCCGGAACGCGTTGAGCCGGACCGTGAGCAGCGCACGCCGTGATACATCGGTGGCAGTCGCGGCCGCGCCGCAGTCCGCCGCCGTCAGCGCCAGCAAGCCACTGCCCGTGCAGACGTCGAGCACCCGCGACTGCGCATCCAGTGGCTCCTCCCGGATCGCCTCGGCGAGCATCCACGAGTCGGAGATCGGCGCGAAGACCCCGGGCAACGTCAGCAGTCTCATGCGGTGAACACCTCCGCGAGCCACGGCATGACCCGGTGAGGACCGAGCTTTCGAAGGTGATCCACCGGAGGGTTCTCGACCAGCGCTCGTACGTCGGCCAGCCCACCCGGCGCATGCGCCTCGGCGGCATCGATGAGTTCGTGCAGGCATCGGCGGGTGGGGCGGGCGACGCCGGTACGGAGGTCGAGAAGCTCGCCCCGGACTCCGTCCCGGAGCGCCGCCCAGCGGTTCTCCGCGATCCGCCAGGAGGGTGCCGGCGCCGGAAGTTCACCGAGGTGATGCAGCTCGGTCAGCCTGGTCGCGAGTGCGTGGACGAACCGCACGATCGCGCGCGTCCGATCCGTCGTCGCCTGTACGTCGAGGACGCGGAGCTCGAGCGTGCCGAAGCGGACATGCGGCCGGAGCTCCCACCACCACTCCGACGGGTCGTCGACGGCGCGCCCGCGAACCGCCCAGCACAGGTCGTCGGCGAACTGTTCCCACGAGGCAATGATCGGCGGCACGCCCTGGCGCGGGAGTTGGGCGGCGATCACCGGACGCACTGAGCACAAGCCGCTGTCGCGTCCGCCGACGAATGGCGCGGCGCCTGCAAGCGCGGCCAACTCCGGCAGGAGATCCCGCAACGCGTGATAGACCGCCAACGTGCAGTCGGCGTCGCCGAAGGCCAGGTGGACCTGCAGCGACGAGACCAGCTGCCGATGGAGCACCTCGCGGTACCGGTCCTCGAGGTCGACGGCTCGCGCCGTTGCCGACAACTCGACGGGACCGTCGACCAGTGGGTGAACCGGCGCAGCGACCACAGCCAAGCCCGAGCCGCAGCCGGCCGCCAACAGCGACCGGCAACTGCGCAGCTCCGCGACAGCGACGTCCGGATCCTTGTGCACCGAGGTCGCGATCTCCACCTGGCAGGCAGGTAATTCCTGCTTGATCCGCACGTCGTCCACGAGAGCCAGCACCTCGGACGCCGACGCGGGCAGCCAGCTCCGGCGATCCACCAGCAGCAGTTCCTCCTCCAGCCCGACCGTCCCGGCGGCCGTGCCGGCAAACACCGACCGCAGATACTCGGCCCTCGCCACGGTGTCCTTCATGTCCGCCTCCGGGTTCCCGCCCACCGCCCCCACCGGTGCCCACCGCACTCCCGAACAGAACCCAAACTCCACCACCGCGTCCGGACCAGATCAGCACCCACCATCGGTGGTCGGGTACCTCATCTGCAGAGAGTCTGTCTGCAGAAGCCATCGGTCCGGTGGCTGGCGAGGGGCACCAGTGACGACTGGCTGGCACAAGTACGGCGTACAACTAGCGGTGCACTCAGCGTTGGCTGCAGCGTTCGCAGGCCTCGTCAGCTGGCTTCTGGCCATGCGGATCTGGCCGGCAGCGGCCATCTGGGCAGTGCCCACGCTCGGACTGATGACCCGTGTCGCCGTGCTCATCCGCCTCCGCCGGATGGGCTGGTATGCCGCTGATGAGTCCGATCGACCCTCGTCTGCGGTAGTCAACCGCGAGATGTCAAAGGTCTTCCTGGTGCAGCTCGTCGGATGGCTCATGGTGGCCGCATATTCCGCCGCGACCGGCGTGTGGCTCGGACTCGGGGTGTCGCTCGCCTTGGCCTACATCAGCCTGGCCGTCGTTCGACTGCTACGCCGGTCTGCACGCCGTCCTGGGCAGACGCACGGGAGTGAGGGTCGGTAATGCACCGACTTGAATGAACTGGTCTAGCCGTCTGGTAGGGGTTGAACGTCAGGCACATCACCGGTTCTGGTGCCGACGTCACGGATGGTGGGGAACTCGCTGTCTCTCAGATGGACTCGATGGCCTCGATGATCGTTTTGGTGACTGCGGCGGGTTGCGAAACCATGACGGCATGTGAGGAGGCGATGGTACCGAGGACGGCGCCGGCTCGGTTCGCCATCCAGTGCTGACCGGCCGGTGGTATCGCGTTGTCCTGCTCGGCGACCAGGGCCCAGCATGGCTTGTCGTGCCAGACCGGTCGTGCACCGGCGACGCCGGTGAGTGCGCTCACGGAGAGAGGCCGCTGCATGAACGCCATCAGCCGGCTGCGGTCGTCGGGAAGGTCGGCAGCGAACACCTCGGCGAAGTGTGGCACCGCGATGTAGAGGTCGGTGTCGACTCCACCCGGGAGGCCCGGGTTGCTGAACGGTCGCTCGATCAGGGTGTCGGCGCCCAGCCGGCCGCCCGGGAACTGAGCCGGGTCGAGGACGGTGGCGATGCTCTCGCCCTCGTCGAGAATATAGGCAGCGACGAAGACGAATGCCGCGACGTTGTCGGCACCGCGGGCAGCCTCGCCGATGACTGCACCGCCGTACGAGTGGCCGACCAGGATCACAGGTCCGTCGATGGTCGCGACGACGCTGCGGACGTAGTCGGCGTCCGCGGCCAGGCCCCGGAGCTGGTTCGGGATGGCGATGACCGGTACGCCGGCGGCGTCCAGTGCGGAGATCGTCTCCGACCAGCCGCTGGAGTCGGCAAAGGCGCCGTGGACGAAGGCAATGGTCGTTCTGCTTGTCATCGAGGTCTCCTTGGAGGTCGTCGGGGCTCGGTCACCGTTCGGTACGAAACTGTTCCGGCGCCCGTCGCCGAGCGCTTCAGCACGATGACGCAACGCGCGACTGACCGCCGGCTCGGTCGAGGTGGACGGAACCCCAACCGGTGGCTCATGCTCGGACCATGACTGCGGCCGACGAGGTACCGCTGTTCGGCCGTGACGACGTACTCCGTCGACTGCTTGACAGTCTGGACGACGTTGAGAACGGAGGGTTCGCGGTCGGGCTCAACGGCGAGCCTGGGGTGGGTAAGAGTGCGCTGCTGGCCCGCGTCATGGAGCATGCGGCGGCCGCAGGATTCGCGGTCCTGAGTGCGAGCGGCAGCGAGTCCGAGTCGCATCTGCCCTACGCCGGCCTGCACCAACTGCTTCGGCCGGTCCTTGCGCACGTCAACCTGCTACCAGCTCAGCAACGTCAATCGTTGCTCGCTTGCTTCGGTATGGTCGAGAACACCGACGCCAACCGTTTCTTCACCTCACTTGCGGTCCTGGAACTCCTGGCCGAGTCGGCCAGTGAGGCACCACTTCTCGTGTGCCTCGACGACCTGCACTGGATGGACCAGCCCTCCGTCGCCGCGCTGGCGTTCGTTGCCCGCCGCATCGCGACCGAGCGGGTGGTGCTGTTGTCCACGTCGCGGCGACCTGACCCGCAGCTCCTCGGCGACGACCAGGCCGTCACCTGGATCGAGCTGCGGGGGCTTCCGGACGAGGCTGCGCACGCACTGCTGCGGTCTCGTGCCCCTGACCTCAGCCCTGGCTTGCATGATCGCGTGATCGCACAGGCGGGCGGCAACCCGCTCGCACTTGTCGAGTTCGCCAAAGCATTGAGCACCAGTACGTACGGCTGGAGCGAGCTGGACGATGCGCTTCCGATGACCGCACGCCTGGAGCGGGCATTCGCGGCGCGGGCCGATGAACTCGAGCCGGCCGCCCGCGCGATCGTCGATGTAGCGGCCCTCGACGACGGCGACGACTTCGACCAGGTCCTCGCCGCCGCGGCCATCTTGTCCGGCGCCGTCGTGGACCGGCAGGACGCGCAGCCCGCGGTCGAACTAGGGCTGCTGACGATCGCGGGCGCGACGTACACCATCACCCATCCGCTGATCGGTTCGGCGCTGCGACAGGCGATGTCGCACGAACGGCGTGAGCAGGGACATGGCGCTCTGGCAACCGTCCTCTCCGTCGAACCGGAACGCGCGGTCTGGCACCGGGCAGGCTCGGTGCCTGGACCCGACGAGCCTGTCGCGGCCGAGCTCGAGCTGGCAGCTTCCGAGGCCCGCCGGCGCGGTGCGCATGCCACCGCACTGTCCTGGCTCGAGCGGGCGGCGGCACTGAGCCCGGATCCGCTCGACCAGGCTGCTCGTCTACTCAGCGCCGCTGAGGTGGGGTACGAACTCGGCAGGTTCGCGCAGGTGGAGAAGATCAAGCACCAGGTCACCCGGATGACGCTGCGGCCCAGGGACCGCTCACGGCTCACTTGGTTGACGGGAGCGTTTCACGACGGTGCCACCAGCGAGCCCGCGGCTGTCAGCCACCTGGTAGACCTTGCGCGGTACGCCACTGGCGAGGCGGACATCGACCTGGCGATGCAGCTACTGTTCGGGGCGGCCCGGAGGGTCTGGTGGCGGGACCCCGGTGAGGCGGTTCGGCGAGAGATCGTCCGTGCCGCACGCGAGGTTCCGCTGCCTGCCGAGGACCCTAGGGTGCTGGCTGTGCTCGGCCTGGCGGAGTCACTCGAGTTGAGCGCACCGGTCATCGAGCAGCTGAACCGATCCGCGGCAAATGGTGGCGGACACGCCGACACGGCGGCGTTGCTGGGTATCGCGGCCTTCTGCGCAGGCGACTTCGTGCGGGCGGAGTCGTCGCTCTCGACGGCCATCCGCGACCTGCGCGCCGAAGGCCGGCTGAGCCTGCTCGCCGAGGCGCTCAGCATCCGTGCGTGGGCGGAGATCAACCTCGGCGTCTTCGACCCGGCCCGGTCGGCGGACGAGGGCATGCGCCTGTCCGACGAGACCGGTCAGCGTGTGTGGGCCGGGACCGCACGCATTGCGTTGGCGCTGATCGACGCGGTCGGCGGGAACTGGGATCCGCATCATGGGCTGCTCGCTCAGGCCGAGCAGACCGCGCTCCAGCTTCCGAATGCGAGCTCGTCGCTGCTGGCGGGGGCGCAGCTTGTCCGCGGGCTCGGCGAGCTTGGTGCGGACAGACCCGAGCAGGCGTATGGCGAGCTCCTTCGCGTGTTCGAACCTACCGACCCCGCGTGTCAACGGGTCCAGCAGGTCTGGACAATCAGTTACCTCGCCGAAGCCGCCATCCGGACTGGCCGTCGAGACGCCGCTAGAGACCTGGTCGGCTCGGTCGAGGAGCAGGCGCACGGCTCCTCCGCGGTCGGTACGACGATCGCACTCGAGTACTCGCGGGCCGTGCTGGCCGACGACGCGACAGCCGAGGACCTGTTCCAGCGTGCGCTCGCCGGGCCCGCCCGCCGGTACCCGTGGCACCAGGCGCGGATTCAGCATGCGTACGGGTCGTGGCTGCGCCGCCAGCGCCGCGTGACCGAGTCCCGTGATCCGCTCCGGGCCGCTCGGACGGCATTCGGCGCACTCGGTGCCAAGCCGTGGGCACTCCGGGCCGACCAGGAGCTGCGGGCGACCGGTGAGCGCGGCTGGCGACCGACCGACAACGCCCGTGCGCAACTGTCACCCCAGGAGGTCCAGATCGCCGAGCTGGTCGCTCAAGGCCTGTCCAACCGGGAGATCGGCCAACGGCTCTTCCTCTCACACCGGACGATCGGCTCCCACCTCTACAGGATCTTCCCGAAGCTCGGCGTGACCAGCCGCCAGCAACTCGCAGGCGTCCTGGCCGGCGGCTCAACTGTGCTGAAGCAGACTCAGTCATCCGACTGAAGCCTGCTGGAGCCCGGTCGTCCTAGTCTCCGAAGACGCTCTGGTGCGCCGAGCACCCGAGACCGATCAAGGAGGCGACTGTGGGAACACCAGTGCTGTTCGTTCACGGGCTGTGGCTGCACGCAAGTTCGTGGGAGCCGTGGCTGGCACGGTTCCGGGACGAGGGTTATGAGCCGCAGGCGCCGAACTGGCCCGGTGACGGCGAGACGGTGGAGTCCTCGCGACGAGCCCCGGAGGCGATCGGCGACCACGGCATCGACGACGTCGTGGCCCACTTCGCCGCGATCATCGACGAGCTTCCCGAACCGCCGATCCTTGTCGGGCACTCGTTCGGCGGGATGATCGCCCAGAAGCTCCTCGGCCAGAACCGCGCGAAGGCCGCCGTCGCGATCGACGCCGCCCAGATCAAGGGCGTCCTCCCTGTCCCTCTGTCGGCGCTGCGCGCCACCCTGCCGGTGTTCAAGAACCCCGCGAACAAGCACCGAGCCGTCTCGCTGACCGCCGACCAGTTCCGCTTCGCCTTCGGCAACGCCGTCTCCCAGGAGGAGTCCGACCAACTGTTCGAGCGCTGGACCATCCCGGCACCCGGCAAGCCACTGTTCGAGGCGGCGTCGGCAAACTTCAACCCGCACTCCCCCGCCAAGGTCGACACCGACAACCAGACCCGTGGACCGCTCCTGCTGATCGCCAGCGGGAAAGACCACACCGTCCCCGAGTCGGTGACGCTCGCGACACTCAAGCAGTACCGGCATTCCGACGCCATCACGGACCTGACGACCTTTCCGGACCGCGGTCACTCGTTGACGATCGACTCCGGGTGGCCCGAGGTCGCCGAGACCTGCCTGACCTGGCTGCGGAAGCAGTCGCTGTGAAGCTCGACCTCGCAGGCCGGACCGCAGTCGTAACGGGCGCGAGCAAGGGCATCGGCTTGGCTGTGACTCGCGCTCTGGTCGCCGAAGGCGCGCAGGTAGCTGCAGGGGCTCTCAACGGTTCGGAAGAACTGACAGCCCTGGCCGAAGCCGGTGTCGCCACGGTGCTCGGCGACCTCACCACCATGCCGGGCTGCCAGGCACTCGTGGACCTGGCCGTCGACCGCTTCGGCGGCGTCGACCTGCTCATCAACAACGTCGGCGGGGTGCGACCGCGCACAGACGGTTTCCTCGAGGTCACCGACGCCGACTGGCAATGGGCGCTGGAGGTGAATCTGTTCTCCGCCGTCCGCGCGACCCGCGCAGCGCTGCCGCACCTGATCGAAGCAGCACCGTCGGCCATCGTGACGATCTGCTCGGTCAACGCCACCCTGCCCGACCCGGGAGTGATCGACTACAGCGCAGCCAAGTCGGCCCTGCGCAGCTTCAGCAAGTCTCTCTCCAAGGAGGTAGGACCCTTGGGCGTCAGGGTGAACACCGTCAGTCCAGGACCGGTCGAGACAGCACTCTGGCTCGGCCCCGGCGGGGTGGCCGACACGCTCAGCCGAGCCCAAGGCGTCGACCCTGCCGCCGTCCGCGACGCCGCCGTTGCCGGCACACCCACTCGACGGTTCACCCGACCCGACGAGGTCGCCCAGATCGTGCTGCTCCTCGCCTCCGGCACGGTCAGCAACCTCACCGGAAGCGACGTCCTGATCGACGGCGGCATGGTCAGCACCTTCTGACCGGTACCGGTCTGCCGCCGTCACCACAAAGAGTGCCGCTTAGGCTGGTTCAATCCACCAGACGTGGTCCTGCATGCCCAGCCAGACACAGCCAGCGACCGGATACCCGCACCCACGTCTGCGTCATCGGCATCCGGAACGACTCCGTACCTCGCCCCGCGTCGACGCGATCTGTCACCAGACACCGCAGTACAGCGGCATCACCGACCACTACCACTTCGGCGCCGCTCAGCGATTGGGCGCTCCAGGCCAACTTCCCGCCCGTGTTCGACGAAACGTAGCGCTCGCGATCGAACTCCTCACCCCGATGCGAGGTCCAGTGAAAGTCCGCGTGCAGAAGTCGGCGCAGTCGCCCGCCGTCCCTGCTCGCCAGCGCATCCGCACGGTCCCGCGCAGCAGCCAAGACCTGTTCCTCGATTTCTCCCATGACGCCATCGTGGCAGCAACCTTCAGAAGGACGTGGAGCCGACGAGTTGGCCGACGCCGAAGGTGACTGCCATGGCGAGGGCGCCGCCCAGTACGAGCCTCAGGATGGCCGGCCAGCGGCGGGCCTCGCCCAGTTGGGCGCTCAGAGCGCCGGTTCCGGCCAGCGCCAGCAGGACGACGATGAAGGTGACAGGGACGCGAGTCCCCGGTCCGGGAAGAATGATCGCGATCAAGGGCAGCAGTGCACCGACCGTGAACGCGAGCGCGGACGCACCGGCGGCATGCCAGGGGTTGGTCAACTCATCGGGGTGGATCCCGAGCTCTGCTTCAGCGTGCGCAGCCAGCGCGTCGCGTTCGGTGAGCTCGCTCGCGACCAGCCTCGCCGTCTCCGGACGCAGGCCCCTACGCTCATAAAGGGAAGCCAGCTCGGCCAACTCACTGACCGGTGACGCGGCCAACTCGGTTCGCTCCTTGGCCAGCAAGGCTCGCTCGGTGTCACGTTGGCTGCTGACCGAGACGTACTCCCCCAGGGCCATCGACACCGCGCCGGCCGTCAGACCTGCAACGCCCGCGGTCACGATGGCCGCCGTGGACGTAGTCGCGCCGGCCACACCCACCACAAGGCCTGCTGTCGAGACGATGCCGTCATTGGCGCCGAGCACGCCGGCACGCAACCAGTTCAGGCGTCCGGCCAGTCCCCCGCGGTGCGGTTCACCGGGGTGTGCGGGCACCTCCGCCGGGTGCGACATCAGCCTGCGATGTACGGCGCGGAGCTGACTTTGCCGTCCCAGCTGGCTTTCGCGCCCGAGTCGCCGATCCTGTACATGTCGTACACAGCCGCACCCGCCTCGGACGGGGCCTCGGCGGCGGTCGCGACCGAGATGACGTGCATCGGTAGCCCGTTCAACGTGTTCACTTCGCGCTCCTCGACTCCGTTGGTGCCTCCCATCGTTTCGAGGCCGGCGTGGCAGGCACAGGGTCGAACGGCACGTTCAGCCGGTCATTGGTCCTGCCAGGGTCCGTCGTACGGCGGCGCTTCCGGTCGTCTCGACGTCGACGGCGGCCGGCCACCGTGCGTGGGCAGTACCCCACGGGCGCTCGGCGCCCGCCATGGTTCAACAGCCCGACCCACGCCGAGGCCGACGTAGCGTCAGGGGCCGGCGAGTTCACGATCGGGGGTACGACGGGCGACCAACCACTGCGCGTTCACCTGGTCGCCGTCCCCCGTGAACGCCAATCGCACCGGCGCTCCGGAGTCCTTGAGCCCGAAGGTGCCCACAGTGCCACCGCCGGGCTCGGACCTGGTCACGTTCGAAGGGTACGGACCGATCGTCACGCTCGGGGGCGAGCACTGGTCGTACGGGCACAACGGCGGGTCCAGCATCGGCGGCGTGATCGAGTTCGTGTTCTACCCCGACAGCGGCTACGTCACTGTGTTCATGTCCAACCACGACATGGACAGCCTTCGCGGCATCCCCGGCCTGGCCCGAAAACTCATCATCACCTCCTAGCAGCCGTACCGCAGTGTGCCTTCGAGTTGTGCGGTGAGGCCGGCACGATCGATCTGGATCCAGTACTCCGCGATGCGTCCATCCGCGACCCGATACACCGCGCTGGTGAGCTGGGTCAGCCGTTCCCCGGTCGGTGGCCGGCCATCGACGACTCCGCGATGCCGACCGCGCTGGATCCAGCGGGCGTACACGCGATCACCTTCGGCGAGGATGTCCTCGATCTCGATCTCGAACGCCCCGAACAGGCCCTTCATCTCCTCGACGTGTTCGGCGTAATCGCGGGGCGAACGCTCCAGCGTCACGGGGTTCTCGGCCTGCACCTGGTGAGCCAGAACCTTCTGCGCAAGAAAGCGTTCGGCGTACTCCGGGTGTTGTCCGGAGCGGACCTGCAGCAAAAACGCCCGCACGAGTTCCTTGGCGATCACTTGCGCCTCCGCGCGACTGGTTGGGGAACGCTCCGGCGAGTGGTGATGTCGTCGGAACGTCAGATCAGACGGGAAATTCTCAGACTCCGGCGGCGCGGGTAGATCGCGCCTCGACCACTTACCAATCGTTAGCTCGGCGTATTCGCACGGGTACGCACTTGCCTGTGAGCTATCAGCTCGTTCGCACGGCGCCGGTCCTCGAATCTTGTCGTTGCACTCACCAATCGTTAGCTTGGACGCATGACTCAGCGGCCCACGCGTCCCCGTCCGCGGCCCGGCAGCCGGCATCCTGCTCGGGCCCGCTTGACCGATGGACACCTGGCGAACGTGTACAGCGCCGCGTGTCCGTCCCGTCAGGCGCTGGACCGTATCGCCGACAAGTGGACCGTGCTGATCATCGGCGCACTCGAGCGCGGGCCGCTGCGGTTCGGCCAACTGCGGGACGCGATCGACGGGATCAGCGAGAAGATGCTGACCCAGACCCTGCGCAGCCTGGAGCGCGACGGTCTCGTCGCCCGTCAGGACCACGGCACCACGCCCCCGCAGGTGGACTATCGCCTGACCGCGCTGGGCACGACGCTGGCCGCACCCGTCGCCGCGGTCCGCGCATGGGCAGAGCGCTACATCGTCGAGGTCGAGGACGCGCGCACCGCGCACGATCTGGGACAAGGCTGAGGCACTACGCGTCATCACGAACGCTCTCCTGCCTGCTCCTCGAAGCGCACTGCCGTCATCACAGCGGGACTCCGAGCTCGTACGGCGCGAACGCGACCTGACACTCCCACCCTAGGAGCCCACGACCGGACGACGAATGCTTTTCCGTCCAGCCTTCCGCACTGATCGTCTGTCGGAGTTCGACCGGCGTTCCTCGTCGACGTATCCGCACAGGATCTTGCGGAGCCGCGAACTCGCGTCTATATTCCGGAGAAATCAACAGATCCTGTTGACGGTGTGTCGCTGCCGGCCGCTCGGTCCGCCACCCACACCACGGTCACAAGATCTCCCTTGAGAGGCGTCGCGGTCGCGCCGCCAGGGCGCCTGCCGGCGCCTTGAAGGGAGAGTTCTCGTGTCGCTCCACGCCTCGGCCGACTCGGTCGAAGAACAGACTGCCGACATGGGCAGTACGTCGTTCACGACGAAGGTTGTCTACGGCAACTCGGCCTCGCTGATGGTCGCTACCCGCCCGGCCGGCTACCACTCGGCGCCGCACGTCCACGACTGCGAGCAGCTGAACTGGCTGCAGGACGGCGAACTGTGGGTGTTCGTGGACGAAGCCGCCTACCACCTGCGGGCTGGCGACTTCATCCGCATTCCCGCCGGGGATGTGCACTGGTCGTGGAACAAGGGCGATGCTCCGTGCACGCTGATCGAGGTGCACAGCCCCGGGCTGCACGCCGACCCGCTGGTGAAGAAGTTCGCGGTGAGCCTGCACCGCGACGGCGAGGTCCCGGACTTCCTCGGTTCGCCGGTCAACACGTTCCTCCCCGAGGACGACTCGTTCGACCCGTCCATCGCCGAACGTCAGGCGGAGTAGCGCCATGGACGCGAGTACGGCCACGGGACGCGGGTCGCGGTACGCATGGGTCATCGTCGCGGTCCTCTGGCTCACCTTGCTGGTGTCGTACTTCGACCGGGTGGCGATCGCCGCCGCGCTGCCGTTCATGTCGCGCGAACTCGGCCTGTCCCCGTCCGTCGTCGGGGTCGTCACCGGAGCACTGTTCCTCAGCTACACTGCGGTCCAGGTCCCGGCGGGGTACCTGTCGGACCGGATCGGGCAACGCCGGGTCATCGCGGCCGCGATCGCCTGGTGGACGATCTTCAGTTTCCTGACCGGTGTGGTCGCGGACAGCCTGATCGCACTCGTCGCCGTCCGGTTCCTGATGGGTGCTGGCGAGGGCTTCCACCCGCCGCCACTGTGGCGAACCCTGTCCAACTGGTTCCGTCCGGCGGGCGGTCCAAGCCGTTGGCGCTGATGCTGACGGCGCTCACCCTGGGGCCCGCGCTGGCTCCCGTGGTGGCGCTGCCCATCATCTCCTCGCTCGGCTGGCGCTGGGTCTTCTACCTGACGGCGATTCCGGGCGCGCTGACCGTGCTCCTCGTGTTCCTGATGCTCCGGGACTCACCGCTGAAGAAGAACCTCCGAACGGAGGCGCCGCCCGCCAGCCGTCCTGCCCAGAAGCGGAACTGGCTCGTGCCGCACATCTGGCTGACGTTCGCTGCGTTCTTCTTTTTCGGTTTCGTGCTGTACGGCCTGATGAGCTGGCTACCCACCTACCTGATCAAGTACCGCGGACTCACTCTCACGCACGCCGGGGTGTTCTCGAGTTCGCCGTACCTGGCCGGGACCGCCGGACTGGTGATCGGCGCGTTCGTCTGCCAGCGCTACTTCAACCACGTACGCCGGCGGTTCATCGCGGCGACGTACCTGCTGACCGCCGTATCCATCGCGCTGACCGTCATGGCTCCCACAATGAACCTCGCCGGTCTCGCGCTCACCCTGTCGGGCTTCTTCCTGTTCGCCGGGCTGGGTCCGTTCTGGTCGGTCCCGATGGACATCGTGCAACCGCACGAAGTCGGCATGTGGCTCGGGTTCATCAACATGGGCACGCAGATCTCCGGCTTCCTCGGACCGATCCTGATCGGCTGGATGGTCCAGACCACGGGCTCCTTCACGATCGTGTTCCTGGCGATGATCTGCTCCCTGGTGCTCGCCGCGGGCTGTCTGACGATGGCCCGAGCGAAGCCGGCGACATCGGCTGTGATGCCTGCCTCGGTGCCGACATGAGTACCGCAAGGCCGGTAGTTCTCCCCGCGACGGCGCGGTGGCAGTCTGGCTTGATGGACATCGAGCACCACCTGATCGTCGTCGGCTACGCCAAGGTCCCCGCGACGTCCGCATCCCGCGCCGCGCACGAGTATCTGGCCGTCAGCCTCCGGATCGATCGCAGGACCGGCCGCGTCGTCCAGGTCGACTCGACCGCGGTGACCGGTCTCGTCCGTGACTGGATCGCCGAACTGCTGCTCGACCGGGACCTCGCCGCGGACATCCAACCGATCGTCGAGCAGATCGACCGGTGCTACCTGGGACACGGCGCAGGCCCGATCAAACAGGCGATCGTCGACGCCTGCCGCCGCTACGCCACTCATCGCAAGGAGGACGCATCGTGATCGGCGACCAGGCGACCTACGAGATCCATCGGCTGAACTTCGGCTCCGTCACGATCGACGAGTCCATGCGATTGCGCGGCATCGCGCCCGGCCACGTCATCGACGTACCCGCCCAGGGTTTCCTCGTCGTCGGCGGTCCGGGTCCGGTCCTCGTCGACGCCGGCTACCGCGACACCGCCGTCCTGGGCGCGGGTGGATCCGTCGGACCGGGACAGACCTTCGAGGAGCAGCTCGCCGCCCACGAGGTGACACCTGGCGATCTGAGCTGCGTGATCATGACGCACCTGCATCGCGATCACGCAGGGCATCTCGACAAGGTGCCCATGCACGTGCCGGTTGTGGTCAACCGCACTGAACTCGGCGCTGCCTGCACGGGGATCCAAGGTCGCGCCTATGCCCTCGACGACCTGCACCACCTCTTGGACAGGGTCTACACACCCGGCGCCATCCAATTTCTCGACCTGGAACAGTCAGGGCCCCAGGAAGTCCTGCCGGGCATCGTCTGCCACCTGTCCGGCGGGCATACCCCCGGTTCGATCGGCATCGTCGTACCGACCTCCGAAGGGGAGGCGTATCTGTGCGGCGACCTCTTCTACGATGTCGAAGGCGCCTTGCACAGTCAGCCCAGCGGGACCTTCACGGCCGGAGTGCAGCCATCGGCCCTGGTCCCGACGGACCCGGCGCTCAGCAACAACTTCACGACCTCTGTCGTGCAGGAGATCGGAGCCGTCAAGCGGGCGCTGAAATACCGGTTCATCCTCCCAGCTCATGACGACCCGGGCGTACTGGACTCCGGTCGCTACACCGGCCGGATCGAAGGTTCGACCGTGCCCGGCCCGATCACGCCGGTCGAAGCAACCCGATGAGCCCGATCTCCATGCGGGCCGTACCCGACCGATTGGAAGACGAGGACCCGCGGCCGCTTCCCCGTTTCCCACATCCGGCCGGTGCGTACGCCGAGTACGTCGCCGCGTCTCGGCCGCTCGTCGCCAAACCGGCCGACCTCGACCACCTCCAGGCGGCAGGACTGCCCCTCGCGGGCCGCACGGCCTGGCAAGCTCTGGTGGACACCGGCAAGGTCCAGCCCGGGATCGGGACGGCGAGCGCGGCCGGCCATGCGACCGGCAAGATCATCCTCGCAGTAGCGGCCTGACCGCGTCCCGGGGATCACATCGCGACCGTCAGACAGCTGCGGTGTCGACGGGTGCAGGTTGACCGGCGAGGTTCCACGTCGACCAGCGGTGGGTCATGGCCGGCGAGCCGATCCGGCCGAACACCGATCCCGCGAAGTGACCGCCCGCGATGATGTCGTTCCCGCCGGCGAAACGTTGCACGATCTCTCGTCGGGTCGACCTGGAACGGTCCGGGTCCACGTCGAACTTGAAGTTCCAGTCGGGATCGCTCACCTGGGCCTGCGTGTGCATGACGTCGCCGAGAATCAGCAGTCTCTGTTCGGCTCCCGGGTCACTGACGATGACCGATGCATGCCCGGGGGTGTGTCCTGCGGTTGGCAGGACCTCCAGCCCTGGCAGGTCGAAATCCGGGTCGTCAACGAACCGGATCCCTTCGGTCAGCGGGCGCTGGACTGCCTCGAGGTGCGGGCCGACTACGTCCTCCACCCCGAACCAGTGATCCCACTCCGCGCGCTGGACGTAGTGCATCGCGCGAGCGAACGTCAGTCCCCCAACCTCACCTAGGGCCATGCCGGGCGACGGCGCGACGTTCGATGTCCACCCGACATGATCGTGGTGGAGGTGAGTGAAGAGCACGACGTCGATGTCTTCGGCGCGCAGCCCTTCTTCGGCCAGGCTCCGCAACAGACGCCCGCCCCGGAAGCTGGCGAAATCCGGTACCTCGAAGTCGACCTCACCGAGTCCCAGGTCGATCAATGCGGCGTACGACGGCGTCCGGACGAGGAACGAACCCACACTGACGGGGAGCCGCCCGTCCTCATCCAGATAGGCGGTGTGCCGGGCCCAGCCGTCCGGTGCGCTGTCCGGAAAGACCTCGGTCGGGTACAACCGCACCTCGCCGTCAGGCAGGTACGTGATCGTCGTGTCGCCGATCCTGACCTGCTCACGTGACGCTACGTTCAGCATTCTGGTGTCTCCCACTCGTGCGATGAAGCTGGCATCACTTACTTTTCGTTAGTGCCAGGAATCGCACAAGTACGCACTTACAAGTGTGTGTGCGGGGCATCATTGGCCGGCTACTAACCACGAGTTAGTGGGACGCACCTAGAGACTGACCACGTACTTGCCTTCGCCGCGGCCCTCGGCGAGTGCCTGCTGGGCTGCGGCCACGTGCTGAAGTCCCTCGAGCGGCCTGACTTGCACGGCGAGTTCGCCGTGCGCGACGGCAGCGAGCGCCTCGGACTGACCTTCGGCGATCAGCCACGGCGCCCTGGCCGCCAAGCCGCGCATACTGAAGCCGCCGACCGCGGCGTTCGTCGCGAAGAGCCGGCCCGTGGGGATCGGATCGAGTGCCGCACCGCCTGCGTTGCCGAACAGCACGATCCGTCCCGTCGGCGCCACAACCTCGAGATCCTTGTCGATCCAGCTGGTCCCCTGGGAGTCCAGCACGAGATCCACACCCCGGCCATCGGTATACCGCAGCACAGCGGCCGACAACGCGTCGTCGCGAACCAGTACGGCGTCGTACCCCGCTCGCTCGGCACCCGCGGAACGGCTGCTGTGGCCAACCGTCCCCAGGACAAGCCCTGCGCCTTGGTGCCGCGCCACCCGAGCCAGCGCTTGCCCCAGGCCACCGCCCGCCGAGTGAACGAGCACAGACCCGCCCGGCTGCAGGGACCGCAGCAGAAGTACGGCCGTGGTCAAAGTGCCCGGCACTGCGGCCGCCGTTTCGAATGTGAGCCCGGCCGGAAGCTGCGACACCAGGGCAGCCGGTACCTTCACGACCTCAGCCAACCCACCCGCCGCCGTGAACGCGGCGACGGGCGTGCCGACCGCGAGCCCGGTTACTCCTGCCCCCATGGCGCGGATGGTCCCGGCTGCTTCCAGGCCTGGAATGAAGGGCCAGTGCGTCGCGTAGCCCGGGTCACCACGGCGCGCCATCACGTCGATGAAGTTCACTCCCGCGGCGCGGACGTCGATCGTCACCTCACCCGGCCCCGGCACCGGCACCTCGACCTCGGCGACCCGGGTCGTGCTGCTGTCGGCGGCCGGCTGGTCGAAGATCACTGCCTGCATGTCCCCTCCTTTGTTCGATGTACGACGAACATCGTACAACTTGCGCCGGCCAACGCGAGGGCAAATTCATGCCGCTCCTGACCGACGGGCCTCAGGTCCGGGCGGCCTGTCGCTCGTAGTTCTCCAGCACCTTGTCCAGCAGCCCGGGGAACCGGGCATTGAGGTCGTCCAGGCGAAGCGTCGTCCACCGGCGGTTGCCGTCGTCGCGCTGCCGGATCACCCCCGCATCCCGCAGCACGCGGAAGTGATGCGTCAGCGTCGACGGCGCGACGTCGACAGGAAACGTGCCGCACGGCCGCTCGACGTCGGACCGAAGCGTGCGGACGATCGTCATCCGCGTAGGGTCCGCCAGTGCATGAAGCACATCGAGAAGATCCAGCTCGTCGAGCTCCGGATGAGTGAGCAGGCGGCGATGCGAACGCGGCACTTGGCACCTCTCCTTCGCCACAACCTTATACGACATACGTCGTACGTTGCAGGCGCCGGAAGCCCGGCCGGCGTCAGTGATCGACGGTCAGGACGATCTTGCCGAACTGGGCATTCGACTCCAGGTAGCGGTGTGCCGCGACGACGTCCGCGAGCGCGAAGGTTTCGTCGATGACGGGAGCCAGCGAACCGGACCGCAGACCGGCGTTGATGAAGTGCGTGGCGCGGCGCAGGCGCGGTTTGCTCTCGATCGTCAGCTCGGTGAACGCGTACGTCCGGAGCGTCCGCCCGCGGAAGTCGGGGGCGATCGGCATCGGCGCAGGTGTGGTGTCCAGCCAGCCGTAGAACAGCAGCGCGCCGTCGGGAACGACCGCCTGGACGAGAGTGTTCACGGCCGGACCCATGACGGCATCGAGGGCCAACTCCACACCCCTTCCGTCGGTGACGGCCAGGACTTCTTTGACGAGGTCCTGTTCCTCGGTGGCGATAACGTGCGCGGCTCCCGCGTCGAGCAGCCGTTGCGCCTTGGCGCTGGTGCGCGTCGTGGCGACCGGTACGGCGCCCAGATGGTTCGCCACCTGAATCGCCGCCAGTCCGACACCGCTCGATGCGGCGTTGATGAGCACCGTGTCACCTGGCTTGATGTCGCCGTACTCGACCAGCAGACCATAGGCCGTGGTGTAGGACATCCAGGTGGCCGCACCGATCACGGCGTCGACAGCCTCCGGCCGATGGATCAATGCGTGTGCCGGCAGGACGACCGACTCCGCGTACGTGCCGTACTCCGTCATCAGGAAGGTCGGTACCGCGCTGACGGCGTCACCGACGGAGAAGCCCTCTACGTCGTCACCGACCGCCTCGATCACTCCGGCCGCTTCGTAGCCGAGCCGCGACCCCGGAAGGCTCGGCGGGTACACATAGGTCCCCGACCGGAACAAGGCCTCGGCCCGATTCAGGCCGATCGCATCGACACGGATCCGGACCTCGCCCGGTCCGGGTTCCCCCGCGTCGAGATCCGCCAGCCGGAGAACCTCCGGCCCACCGAGCTCGTCGAACAGTACTGTCATCGTCATGTCAGGTGCTCCTGGTTTGTGCGGTGCTTGGCTCCGCCAGCCTAGGAGTCGCTATGTGGACGTCCAATAATTGTTCGTCCGCATTCTTTCACTGATCGTCCATCAAACTGGAGTCCCGGTAGATTCAACTACTCGACAACCGGCTGTCGATCTCCTCGGAAGACAGCCAGACCGCCGCATCGTCCGGACCGTCCCGCCGGTAACGGCCGGGCGGCACCCGATAGTGACGCTTGAACGCGTTGGCGAACGCGAACTCTGACGAGTAGCCGATCTCGCGCGCGATCGCCGCGAGCGACACCTCGCTCTCGCGCAGGCGGCGTGCCGCGATCACCAGCCGCCACCACGTGAGATAGGCCATCGGCGTCTGCCCGGTCAGCGCCGTGAATCGCTGCGCGAAGGCCGCCCTGGACAGGCCGACTGCCTTACCGAGCGACTCCACGGTCCACGGATGCGCCGGAGCCCCGTGGATCCGATCCAGCGCGGTTCGGACAGCAGCATCAGCAAGGGCCCTGCTCCATCCGCGACCGGTGGCCGCGGCGTTCTGGTCGTACCAATCTCTCAGGGCGTAGAGCAGGACAGTGTCCAGGAGCGCAGGTACGACGACCGCCGTACCTGCTCGCTCGTCGCGCAACTCGTCCGCCAGCAGGCCGACTGCCGTGCTGAGCGCCGACCTGGTGCCGGGCGCGCTCGGAAGGTGAATGGAGGCAGGAAGTTCGGCCAGCAGCGGATGAGCTCTGGCACGGTCGGTCAGATACGCGCCACACAGCAAGACGCTCTTGCCGGCACCACTTTCCGGGGCACGGTCCTCGACCTGTTCCGGGTGGTCGAGCGGAATCACCGAACCCGACACCTCGACGTCCGGACCGCTGGCCAGTCCGTGTCCATGCCCATGCGGCAGGACGACAACGTCACCCGGAGCCAGCAGGACCGGGTCCTCGCCAGGCGGCAGGAACCAGCACCGGCCCTCCAGCACCACGTGGAACCCGATGCCTTCACCCGACTGGAACCGCAGCCCCCACCGGCCGCGATACTCGTTGCGGCGCGAGACAGGCCGTCCAGTGCGCACCGCCAGCAGCGCGTCGCTCAGTACATCCACGCAGTCACTCTACCGACCGTACCGTGGCGTGGACGATGGCGTATCTCTACCGGACTTCGAAGCATGGAGCGTCCTGGCGAGACCCTCTACGGTGGCCGACATTGATTGCGATCCTTCGATCGCGGCGGACGACCTGGGAGCATGAAGTGCGTGTGACGATTCTCGGCGCCAACGGACCAACCGGGCGGCTGCTGACCGAACAGGCTCTCGCCGACGGCCACGACGTTGTTGCGCTGACGAGGCGGCCGGCGGACTTTCCGCTTTCCCATCCCCAGTTGACGATCGTCGGAGGCGATGTCACCGACTCCGACACGGTGGCCTCGGTGGTGGACAGCAGTAAGGCCGTGCTGTCGGCGCTCGGCACGCCGTTCACCAGGAAGCCGGTGAACGTCTACTCGGTCGGCGGCTGGAACGTCCTCCGCGCAATGAAACGGTCCGGAGTCACACGGCTTGTGGCGCTGACCTCAGGTGCTGTGGACGAGCATCGCGAGCCGACCGGCGGACTGATCTTCAACAAGGTCCTGCAGCCGTACGTGACCCGGGTTCTCGGCAAGACCGTGTACGACGACATGCGCCGGCTCGAAGCCCTGCTCGCCGCGAGCGATGTCGAGTGGACCGTACTGCGCCCGTCGGGTCTCTACGAACTGCCCGAAGTGACGAAGTACTCGATCACGGAGGAACCCGGTCCCGGCCGCTTCACGTCCCGTCGGGACCTGGCAGCGGCCATGCTCGATCAACTGACAAACGAGCGGTTCGTCCGTAAGGTCGCCCACGTCGTCACGACCGAGCAGAATCCCAGCATGTTGGCGCTGATGCTTCGCGAGGCCAGGAAGAAGAAGTAGCTCATGAATCTCGACGTGACCGTCGTGCAGGCATGCCGGCGTTCACGCCGCGGCGGAAGCCGAACCGCGGTTGTTGAGGACGGCGACCTGAGTGACGCCGCGCGACGCGCGGTACCAGGTGCGGTCGGCGCATCGCACGCGGTCTTCATCTCCGGACAAGATCCATCGGCGGTCAGGCTGCGGTTCTTCACTTCAGCCGGTGAGCTCCCCGCCTGCGGGCACGGCACCGTAGCCGCTCTGGCTGTACTGGCCCAGCGCAGCGGCAACGACCGGTACGACGGTGTGCTGCGTACTGCGGCGCGATCGTTGCCAGGCCACGCGATCGGCAGTGACGGCCACTACACCGCATCGTTCAAGCCTGGCCCGATCGACCTGCGCGCCGCGGCCATCGACGAAGCCGATCCGATCCTGGCTGCCTTGGGAGTCAGCACCGAAGCCGTTGCGTGCCAGGTCGCCTC
The DNA here is from genome assembly GCF_004362255.1 of Kribbella sp. VKM Ac-2571. Lineage (NCBI taxonomy): Bacteria > Bacillati > Actinomycetota > Actinomycetes > Propionibacteriales > Kribbellaceae > Kribbella > Kribbella sp. VKM Ac-2571. The sequence goes on along the minus strand of NZ_SNWS01000004.1, from coordinate 62,809 downwards.
TGTAGGGGCGGCCGCGTCTGCTGGTCGAGCTCGCCGACCAGCAGACGCTCGCGAACCTCGCCCCCGACGTGTCCCGACTGCGCGCGGCCACCGACCGCCTCGGTCTGCTCGGCTGCTACGCCTTCGTGACGCCGCCCGATGACGGCCGCACCGGGGCCCGCACAGTGGCCCGCATGTTCGCTCCATCCATCGGCGTCCCGGAAGACATCGCCAACGCGAACAGCACAGCATGCGCGGCCGCGTATCTGTCGGCCCGCGGGCGCTCGAGGCTGCGCGTGGACATGGGTGACGCCCTGGGCCGGCCCGCGACCATGACCGCGATCACCACTTCTCCCGCCGGCATACCGATCGTCGAGGTAGGCGGCACAGCAACGATCTGCGCCGCGCGGAGTACGCCTAGTCGACGATGATTCCGCCGGTCAGGTTGGCGACGGTGCCAGTCATCGCGACCGCGCGGTCGGAGGCCACGAACGCGGCCACGTCCGCGAACTCGGTCAGAGTCGTCGCCTGCTTCCGGTGGGACATGCCGGCGATCGCGGCTCGGAATTCCTCCTGGGTGATCCCACAGGCCTCGGCATGAAGGCCGAAGACGACATCGATCGTTGCCGTCTCCTCCATTCCCGTGGTCCGTAGGCAGACAGCGCGCACGCCGTACTGCGCGAATTCCGCCGACAACGCCCGGTTGAATCCCTCCAGGGCTGCCCAGGCCGGGCTCATGCCTCCGAGCAACGATCCACCCGCACGCGCCGGCTCGGGCGTGTGCATCAGGATCACACCGGCTCGTTGCTCGACCATCCTGCGTGCGGCCGCCCGCGCCGTCACGAAATGCGCCTGGGTGTAGGTCGTGATCGGCAACAGGAAACGTTCGACCGAGAGCTCGGTGAGCGCGATGCCCTGCATTCCTTGTTGTGGAATCCCGATCGCGTTGTAGGAGATGTCAATCGTTCCGGCGGTTTCGGCGACGGCTTCGAGGTGGCGCTCCACCATTGCCTCGTCGAGCGCGTCGACTCGCGCGGTCTGCACCGCTCCACCCGCGGCGGAGATCTCCTTCGCCACAACATCGACAGCAGCAAGGTCTCGTCCGGTCAGGAAGACCCGCGCGCCCTCACGAGCGAACGCGCGAGCCACCGCGCCACCAGTGGCGCCTGCACCGTAGATGACCGCGTTCTTGTTCTCGAGCAACATCATTTTCTCCGATCGGCCTGTGCCGCGAGAATCGCCCCTGCGACGACCGCGTTCTGACGTTCGAGCGCCTTCACTGCACCGCCACGCCAGCTCTCTGTCAGCGTTTCCGCCATCGGATCCGGGAAGATGTCCTCTTCGTCCTTCTCGACTCCGTCGAAGATGCGCCGGGCGACCGACTCCGGCGATGCCTTGGGTACGTCGACCGCGGCGCTCATCTCGGTGTCGACGATGCCGGTCAGCACGGCATGGACGCTCACGCCGCGATCGGCGAGGAGGGCGCGCAGCGACTGGGTCATGGAGAAGGCCGCTGCCTTCGAGATTCCATAGGCGGGAATGACCGGGAACGGCGCGAGGCCATTCACCGAGAGATTGTTGACGATCGCTCCACCTGAACGAACCAGCAGCGGCAGGAACGCCTGGACCATCCTGTGCGTCCCGAACAGGTTCACGGCGAGATGCCATTCGATCACGTCGCGGTCGCTGAGATCGTCGTACGCAGCAACTCCCGCATTGTTGACCAGGACATCGAGCGACTCGACCTGCTCGACAGCCCGCTGGACCTGATCCGGGTCGGTCACATCGAGGGTCAGCGGTGTCACGCGGTCATCCGCGTGGGTCCAGGCGGTACGCGTGCCGGCGTACACCCGCCGCGCGCCTCTGCTGAGGATCTCCTCGACCAACGCCTGTCCGATGCCGCGATTCGCACCGGTCACCAGAACTGCCTTGTCCGCAATGAACGCCATGACGACGATTCCGTTCTTCTCGGTTGGGATATGTGCCGCCGGTCGGGTGAGGCCTGGCCGCCGGTCGTAGGTGATGGACCCTGGCGTGGCTCGAAACCCGGCGGCGGCATTCAGTGACTCCGATCACACCGACTCCGCAGAGGAGTGCCTTTGTCGTGGAAGAAGGCGCCGGCGGCAGGTGTTGAAGTGAGGAGGGTCGACGGCTGAACGGCGGGAGTCGGGATCATGGAAGTTCGCCAGCTCGAATTCTTCGTCGCTGTCGCGGAGGAGTTGCATTTCGGGCGGGCCGCCGAACGCCTGCACATCGGGCAGCCGGCAGTCAGCCAGCACATCTCGCGACTCGAACGTGAGCTCGGTGTGCAGCTCTTCGATCGCACCACCCGACGGGTGAGGCTGACGGCGGCAGGCCTGCGGCTGTTGCCAGAGGCACAGGCGACACTGGTGGCCTTCGGCAAGCTGCGGGCCGCGGTCGCTGAACCCGTGGATGAGCTCACCGGGCTCATCAGAATCGGGACGAGTGAGGGATTGGGCGATCGCCTCGACCGGGTTCTCGACTCGATGGCAACGCTGGCCCCGCTGGTCGCTGTGCGACTCGTGAGCCTGCCCTCGTCCGACCGACTCGACGCAGTACGCCGCGGTGAGCTAGACGCCGCATTCCTCCGGCCCGCGGCGCACGTCTCCGATCTCGAAACGACCGCGGTGTGGAACGAAACCCTCGTGGCGGCGATGCCGGCCACGCACGTAACCGCGGCCCGCTCTCTCGTCACGTTCGCCGACCTGGCGAGCACACCTCTGCGACTGAGCCCACGGAACGCAAATCCCGGCCTCTACGACTGCGTCACCGGCCTCCTGCGGCAAGCCGGCATCGAACCACCTCGAGGTCCGGTGATCGGATCCGTGTACGACGCGCTCGCGGAAATCGGCGCCGGTCCGCCGTCGTGGACCGTGTTGTACTCCTCGGCGGCCGAGCGGTTGCGAGTCCACCGGATCGCCTTTCGCAGGCTGGACGTCCCAGCGGTCCAGACCCTGATCGCGACCGCTCCAGGACCGCCGGCTCCAGCGGTCCGGCTCCTCCTCGACAGCTGCCTTGCCGCAGCCTGACCTCGGCGTACTCTGCTGAAGTTGGTTGTGATTCATGCCGATCAGCGATGAGTGAACATGGCGGATTCGCCTTGTTGGCGGCGAAGTCAGGGCCTGAGATGGAGCCATGAAAGCACTCGTGAACACGCCGCAAGGCCTTACCGTCCGCTCCGTCGCCGATCCCGATCCGGCGCCCGACCAGGCGCTGATCGCCGTACGGTCGTTCTCCGTCAACCGCGGCGAACTCGATCTGCTGGCTGCCCGTACCGAAGACTGGCGGCCGGGGCAGGACATCGCCGGAGTGGTGGTCGAGCCCGCCGAGGACGGATCCGGGCCCGCGGCGGGAGCAAGAGTCGTCGCGCTCGCCGAGGACAGCGGCTGGGCCGAACTCGCCGCGGTATCCACAGCCCGCCTGGCCGAACTGCCCGACTCCGTCGACATCGAGCCCGCTTCGACGCTGCCGCTGGCCGGTCGAGCCGCGTTGAACACCCTGCGCATCGGCGGCAGTCTGGTGGGCAAGAAGGTTCTCGTCACCGGCGCCACCGGCGGTGTCGGGCAACTCCAGGTCCAGCTCGCAGTGCTGGCCGGGGGCGACGTCACCGCGATCGGTCGCGACGATGCGTCCGACCTTCTCCTCAAGTACGGCGCACGATCCGTGGTGCCGACCGTCACCGAGGCGGATGGTCTGTTCGATCTGATCACGGAATCGGTCGGGGGTGAGTCGCTCGAAGCCGCCGTCGAGAAGATCGCACCCGGCGGCACTGTGGTGGTCTTCGGCGCGAGCAGTCGCCGCAAGGCGTCCGTCAACCTCTACGACTTCATCGGGCACGAGGGCGCTCGCTTGGTCAGCTACCTGTCCTACGCGGACCCTTCGTCGGTCAGTGCGGATCTCCGAACGCTCGTCGACTTCGTCGCCGTGGGATCCCTCCAGGCACCAGTGGGCTTCCAGGCCGGATGGGACCAGGTGGACAGCGCCCTCGAGGGGCTTCGTCATCGCACATTCCGCGGCAAAGCGGTGCTGACCATCCCGTAAGGCCGCACCGCGCACTCGGCGTAGACGATGTCGTAGTTGTTCAGGACTGATGACTATGGCGAGCTCTCGTGGGGCCAGTATTACTGTGCTCGCATGGTGAGTGTCAGCATGGAACAGCCCGAGCAGACCGAACAGCGCCTGCGTCGAGTGCTCACGGCGGCCGAGTTCGTCGTCCATGAGGGAGCCTGGTACTTCGAGGAGTCGCCGCTCGCGACGCCTCCACTACTCACCGGGCGCGAGCTCGCTGTCGTCCGGGACGACGAGGTCTGGAGCGCCCTCGTCCCATGGGCAGGACCGGCCCGGGACGCAGAGGTCTTCGGTCTGTTCTCGTTCCACTTCGCGCCAGACCTCGACAACAGCGGTTTCGTCGGTTGGCTCGCCACCGCACTCAAACGCGAACTCGGGACCGGCGTTTTCGTTGTCTGCGGCAACAACCATGCCCGCGGCGGGATCTTCGACTATTGGGGCTGCCCGATCGACCTCCTGCCCGCTGCCGTCCAGATCGTGACGACCATCAGATCCCGCCCCTCGCAGAGCTGACGGCCGAGAGATGGCCTCTGATGTAGAGGAGTTGGGGAACCTCGCGCCAGATCGGGGTGTCGCCCAGGGGTTCACGTAGCTGGTCGATGACCAGGCCCGCGGCGTTCAGAGTGTTGACGTAGGTGCTGAGCGTGCGGTGATAGGCGCCGACCGGAAGGGCGCTGCGATGGGCACCGGGACCGTCCCAGTAGCCCTCGGCGAAGTACTTGCCGACTGTGCGCCTGACGCTCTTGTCGACGTGATCGACGATCTCACCGGTGGCGGGACTCTTGAAACACGGATGCGTGAACGACAGGACGAACCAGCCATCCGGCCTGAGAACTCGGGCCATCGAGTGCAGCGCCCCGTCCAGGTCCGGGATGTCCATCAGCGACATGTAGCAGACCGCCCCGTCGAACGCGTCGGTCGCGAGTCCGTCCAGTGTGTGCGCATCACCATGCCGATACGAGATCCCCAGCGGTTGTGTCTCCTCATGCTGCCTGGCCCGCTCCAGCAGCTTCTCCGACAGATCGACACCAGTGACGACAGCACCCCGGCCGGCGAGGTAGCGTGCTTCCCGGCCCTGACCGCACGCCACCACACAGACCTCCTGGCCTGCGACGTCTCCGGTCAGCTCGGTGAACGTGGAGTCGTCGAGGGCCGAACCCGCTCCGACCCACTGGTCGTACTCGGTAGCTACATCGTCATATTCAGATCTCATGCTGCTCCTACGAACAAGCCCCGAGCTACGGTTCCGGGTTCTGCCGTCAGAAGATCGCTGCCTCCGGCGGCTCTGGGCATTTCATCTGCGTGCGCGGTTCCGGAGTGACCGCACTGCCCATCCCCTTGCCGGCAGTGGGTTGTGCGGCATGCCTCCCCGGCAGAGGTCGGCGCTAGGCGGTGCGTCCGTGGCTGAAGGTGCGGCGGTAGTCGGACGGCGAAACGCCGAGTGATGCGCGCATGTGCTGGCGGAGGGAATTCCCAGTGGCGAAGCCGGACCGGTGAGCTACTACGTCGATGGGCAAGTCAGTGATCTCGAGAAGTTCCTGCGCTGTCCGGAGACGCTGGAGCGTCAACCACTGCAGGGGAGCCATCCCCACCTCGTCGCGGAACTTGCGGGTGAAGGTCCGCACGCTCATGTGCGCATGTGCCGCGAGAGCCTGCAGCGACAGCGGCTCGCGGAGATTTTCGACTGCCCATCGCCGCGTCGCACCGGTCGATACCTGAGTGACCACGGGCACCGGACGCTCGATGAACTGCGCCTGGCCTCCGTCCCGCCAGGGCGGCACGACGCACTGACGCGCTACCTGGTTCGCGGAGGCCGAGCCGTGGTCGACGCGGACAAGATGCAGACTCAGGTCAACAGCCGCTGCGGCACCCGCCGAAGTGAGTACGTCTCCGTCGTCGACGAACAAGACATTCGGGTCGACCTGAACACGTGGAAACAATTGCTGGAAGTGCTCGACCTCGCTCCAGTGCGTCGTGGCCGGCCGTCCATCGAGAAGCCCTGCGGCAGCGAGGACGTAGGCCGCCGTACACAGCGAGACCAGCCTTGCTCGCGAAGGGATCATCGCCAGGGCCGCCGACAACGGTGCCGGTAGCGAGCCACCTAGACGGAGGGGAGCCAGGTCCCGGATCGGCGGGATGACGACGGTGTCGGCCTCGCCGAGGGCGTCCGGACCTCTCCCCGGTTGCATCGTCATGCCTGCGTCGGTAACCACCGGGCCGCCGTCAACGCTGCAGATCTCGACCTCGTAGAGCGGCCGGCCGTTCTTGCCCTTGGCGCTGCCCAGGATTCGTGACGGGATGCCCAACTCGAACGTCAGAACTCCGGCCAGAGCCAGCACCACGACGCGATGCGGAGCATCAGCAACCATGGCCGGATTCTGTCACATGATGACCAAACGGCCATGGCTCCGGTACGCCGGTCTGCCGAAACTCGGAGTGAGGGAAGTGACAGCAACCAAAGGGAGTTTCATGAGCGCCTCAATGCGCGCCATCAGTCCTCGCAGCTGGGGACCACCCGAAGTCCTGGTCGAGGTCGAGGTCGAACGCCCCGAGCCGGGCCCGACGGAGGTTTTGGTGCGGGTTCACGCTGCCGGGGTAAACGCCACGGACTGGAAATCTCGCTCTCACGGTGGCCTGCAGTTGTGGGACGACCCGCCGATCCTCGGCCACGACGTGTCGGGGGTCGTCGAGGCTGTCGGTCTGGGAGTCACCCTCTACCAGGCAGGCGACGAGGTCTTCGGCATGCCCCGGTTTCCGTGGCAGGCCGGGGCGTACGCCGAGTATGTCGCCGCGCCGGCGCGTCACTTCGCGCTCAAACCGGCCTCGATCGACCACATCGAGGCAGCCGCCCTGCCCTTGACCGGCCTGACGGCCTGGCAGGCCCTGACGGAAACGGCCAAGCTGCGACCCGGCCAGCGTGTGCTCGTACACGGCGCGGCCGGCGGCTTCGGACATGTCGCCGTGCAAATCGCCAAGGCGTTGGGCGCGCACGTGATCGGCACTGCGAGATCGTCGAAGCATCGGTTCCTGCGCGAACTCGGTGCCGACGAGGTTGTCGACTACACGTCCGTCGACTTTGCCCAGGTGCTCAGCGACATCGACGTCGTACTCGACCCGGTCGGAGGTGATTACGCGAGCCGGTCGCTTCGGGTGCTCCGCCGCGGTGGAGCTCTGATTTCATTGGCGGGATGGGAGGACGTACCCGCGCAAGCGGAGGCGGAGGCCAGCGGAGTTTCAGCCGGCTTCACGCTCGTCGAACCCGACTATTCCGGTCTGCTGGCCATCGCCGGGCTGGTCCGGGCGGGCAACCTCCGTCCGGAGGTCAGCACCGTCCTGCTCCTCGAGCAGGCAGCTGCTGCCCATCGTCTCGCGGAGCGCGGAGGCAACACCGGCAAGATCATCCTGCGTGTCGCGGAATAGGCCACTCGAAATTTACCTCTAGCACGACAAGGTCGAGACTCTCAAGATGCCCTGGGCAACGAGTTCGAACGCGGGCGATGGTCGCTAGGTCAGTGCGCGAGGACGCGGGGGAAACCGAACGCCGGCACGAGGGTGGGATCGATGAATGCCGTGACGCGGGCGATGCGTGATCCGATCAAGGTGAGGACCTGCGCGCCGTATGGTTCGTAGTCGCCGTCGGCAGCGCGTTGATAGATGACGACAGCGGGCTGACCGTTGGCGCTACTGGGCATCAGTCGCCACTGGTCCCTGCGAAGCACTCGATTGGCCAGGAATCCGGCGACCGCCTGTCGACCGGTGAACCAGGTCGCGATGGGCGGCATCTCGAACTCGACATCCGCCCGCAGCAGTTCCATCAGCGCGCTGAGATCGGCCGCGGCGAACGCCTCGACATAGCCATCCAGAAGAACTCGCACGCTTTCCTGATCCGGCTCCGCCAACTCCTCCTCGACCGGGCCCGCGTCCGCCATGCGTGCCCGAGCCCGTCGCAGAGCGCTGTCGACCGCGATCGGCGTGGTATCGAGTATCTCGGCGACTTCGGCCGTCCGGAACGCCAGTACGTCCCGTAGCGTCAAGACGGCTCGCTGCCGGGCAGTAAGGTGTTGGAGGGCGGCAATGAAGGCCAGCCGTACGTCGTTTCGCCCTGCGACGACAACTGCCGGATCGTTGCCGCCGATCAACCGGTCAGGGAGCGGTTGTAGCCACGCCACGGACGAGTCGCCATCGGCCAGAACCACTCGATGATCGTCAGACGGCGCACCCAGTCCGGACGGAAGTGGTCGTCGGGCACGCGTCTCCAAGGCCGTCAGGCAGGCCATCGTCGCGATCTTGTACAACCAGGTCCGGACCGATGAGCGACCCTCGAAGCGGTCGAAGGCTCGCCATGCCCGCAGATACGTCTCCTGCACCAGGTCCTCGGCGTCGTGAACCGACCCGAGCATCCGATAGCAGTGCGCGAACAGCTCCGGCCGGAACGGCTCGGCCACCGCGGAGAACTGCGCGTCATCGGACATTGCGAGTCCTCCACCAGATGGTCGTCAGCTCCATTATCGAAGCCCGCTTCGAGGCGTGTGGTCGGCGTCAGTTGTGGAAGCAAAGAGACGAACCGGACCGCGGCTTGCACCGGTAACTACGGCTGTCTTGAAGGATTGGGACATTGCACACTCCGCGAATGGTCGGGTTCGGTCACCTATGAAGACCACCGGCGAGCCGGAAAACCGTCACCGCCCGGCGGAGACGTGCGTCACGTCAGTCACATGGCGTCATCCCGGAGCAGGTCATCGCCCGAAGCTGCTGTGCCCATTCTTGCCAAATCCCGGTGTTGGTGGCGAAAACGGGCAATTCGTTTACACCTGTCCCCGGTGCTGATCAGATTCGGTCACCCCTGACCACCGAGAGGACACCATGCGTTCTTCTGCCCGTCGGCTGCTCGTGCCGGCCGCTGCGCTTCTCCTGGTCGTCGGTCTTGCCACTCCGACGACGGCCGGCGCCGAACCTCCCCCACCGCTCCCCACCGCCGGCGGCGCGGCCGCGGCAGGGGGAACGCCCCTCGACCTCACGCTCATCACCGGAGACAAGGTCACGGTCGCACGCGGGCCCGGCCGCGCCGTGTCGGTGCAGGCCGTCGTACGCGCTCCCCGGTCGACCGGACCGGTACGGGTCAGCGTCGAGAACGGCGACACGTTCGTCTACCCGGGCGCCGCGATGCCGTACCTGGCGACCGGGCAGCTCGACAAGCAGCTGTTCAACGTCAGCGAACTGGTGGCCCAGGGGTACGACGACGCCCGGAGCAAGGACCTCCCGCTGGTCGTCACGGGCTCGCCGGGCGTGGCCGCCAAGTCCGCGCGCCGCTCGGCGCTGCCGGGCACAACCACCACGGTCGACCTCCCGTCGGTCGACGGCGCGGCCGTCAAGGCCGAGAAGGCGCAAGCGGCCGTGCTCTGGTCGGCGCTGACCGGGCAGAGCGGCCTCCGAGCGAAGGCGAGCACCGCCGCGGCTCCCTCGTTCGCGACAGGGATCGCCAAGGTCTGGCTCGACAGCAAGGCGCAGACGATGCTCGCGGACACCACCGCACAGATCGGCGCGCCCGCGGCGTGGACGGCGGGCGTCACCGGCACGGGCGTGCGGGTCGCGGTGCTGGACACCGGTGCGGACCTGGGACACCCGGACCTGGCACCGCGGATCGTGGCGACCAAGAGCTTCGTGCCCGGTGAAGACGTCGTCGACCGCAACGGTCACGGCACGCACACCGCGTCGACCGTCGCCGGTACCGGCGCGGCCTCGGACGGCCAGGAGCGTGGCGTCGCACCGGACGCCGATCTCATCGTGGGCAAGGTGCTCGGCGACAGCGGCTCCGGCCCGATCTCCGGGATCATCGCCGGGATGGAGTGGGCGGCGCGGACCGAGCACGCCAGGGTGATCAACATGAGCCTGGGGACGCCGGCCTGGCACACCCAGGACGATCCGCTGAGTCAGGCCGTGAACGAGCTGAGTGGCGAGACCGGTGCCCTGTTCGTGATCGCCGCCGGCAACTCCGGGAGCAGCCCGTACAGCGTCAGCTCACCGGGTACCGCGGACGCCGCCCTGACCGTCGGCGCGGTGGACGGTTCGGACCAGTTGGCCGACTTCTCCAGCGTCGGCCCGCGGCTGATGGACGACGGTCTCAAGCCGGACCTGACCGCACCCGGCGTCGACGTGCTGGCCGCGCGGTCGCAATACACGAACGACGGCGGCGAGGGCTACTACCGGACGGACAGTGGTACGTCGATGGCGGCTCCGCACGTCGCCGGTGCGGCCGTACTGCTCGCCGCGCAGCACCCGGACTGGACCGGGCAGCAGCTCAAGGACGCACTGATGAGCACCAGCAAGCTGACGCCCGCGTACACGCCGTACCAGGCGGGGACCGGACGCGTCGACGTCGCGGCAGCCTCGTTGCACGGTCAGCTCATCGCCAGCGGATCGGTCGACGCCGGGCTCGTCCAGTGGTCGCCGAAGCCGGCCCGGACGCCGGTCAAGCGGCAGATCAGCTACCGCAACACCACGGACAAGCCGCTCACGCTGCGGCTGTCCACCGACCACGCCGGCATTTTCCGCCTCGCCACGGACCAGGTGACAGTGCCCGCGAAGGGCACCGCAGCGGTCGGTTTCACGGCGGACCCGAACGGCCTGGCTCCCGGCCAGTACGCGGCCCAGGTCATCGCGACCTCGTCGACCGGCACCGTGCACACGGCCGTCGGGCTGGCCGTCGAGCCGAAGAAGTACAACCTGAACGTCGAGCTGAAGGACCAGGCCGGCAAGCCGGTCAGCGGTGAGGTCGAGGTCACCGGCGCGGACGGGAAGTCCACCGTGCTGTGGGCAACGGACGGCAAGCTCACCAGCCGCTGGGCGCCGGGCTCGTACACGATCGTCTCGACCCTGGACGTGCCCGGCAGCCACGGCCCGCACTCGCTCGGGCTGGCCTTCCTGACCGCGCCCGAGGTCGACCTGACCGCGGACCGGACCGTCGTCCTCGACGCGTCGCGGAGCCGTCCGATCAAGGTCGACACGCCGAAGCCGACGACCGTCACCACGAGCAGGTTCGACATCTTCCGCTCCTTCACCTCGGCGCAGCCGACCCCCGACGACAGGGCGGCGCTGCACGAGATCTTCATGCCGCCGCCGGACTACGACAGCTTCTGGGCGCTGCCGACGAAGAACAAGGTCCGCACCGGCAGCTTCGTGCTGACCACCCGGTTCCGGGCCGAGCAGACGCCGCTGACGATCAGCTACGACGGCCGCAGCCTCGACGACTCACTGCTCGTCCAGCCCGGCTCCCCGGCGTTCCGCGCCGGCACAACGCGCCTCACGGCCGTCTTCGCCGGCACCGGCACGCCTGCCGAGTACGCCGGTCTTGCCGCGCGCGGCAAGGCGGTCGTCGTCCGCAACAGCATCGACGTACCGCCCGCAGACCAGGCCGCCGCGGCGCACGCCGCCGGCGCGGCCATGCTGCTCGTGGTCAACGACGGCATCGGCCGCTACAACGACTGGTACGGCGGAGCCGACGGCCGGACCCCCGGCCCGATCCCGACGGCGTCGCTCACCCTCGACGACGGCGAGGCCCTGATCAAGAAGCTCACCACGCACCGGACCGAGCTGACCGTCTCGGCCAACCCGGTGCCGTCGTACCTGTACGACCTGGTCGACTACCACCAGGGCAAGGTCCCGGACGACCCGTCCGCGGCCACGGACCTCGGCAGCCTCGCCCGGATCGAGAACGACTTCGCTCCCCCGAACGGGCAGCAGGTCCTGGAGAGTCGCGAGGACAGCCCGGCGTACGAGTACTGGCCGGCTTCCTTCCCGTACGCCGTGTACGGGTCGATCCGCGTGCCGCGGTTCCCGGCGAAGCCCGCGGTGGGGCACCGGACGGACTGGGTGTCGGCGGGCGCGAAGTGGCAGCAGTACGCCTCGATCAACGGCTGGGCGACATTCACCGACATCACGAGTTACCAGCCGCGCAGCGTGCAGAGCCAGCGCTGGTTCGGTCCGATCGTGCGGCCGCGGATGCTCGAGTTCGAGCTCCCGCACCGGGTCGGCAACGCGATGGGCGGCATGATCGCCGGGTTCGGTGACGGCGGGTCCGCGCACAGCGGCGACTCGCTGATGACGCGCAGCTTCGCGCTGTACCAGGGCGACGAGAAGCTGGTCGGGAACGGCCCGCGGCCGGACTTCGGCGTGGGCGACCTGGCGCCGGAGAAGCGGCCGTACCGCCTGGTGGCCGACACCGTCGGGAACGCCGAGCTGACGCCGTACTCGACGAGCACGCACACCGAGTGGAGTTTCACGTCCGGCGAGGCGGAGAACCAGCCGCTGCCGCTGGCCCAACTTGACTACGGCGTGGACGTCGACGCGGCCGGGCGTGCGAAGCGGAACTCGGTCTTCGCCGTCAAGCCGGTGGTGCTGGGCAGCAATGCCCGGCAGGACGCCGTGGTCTCGGTCGGGCTGGAGGTCTCGTACGACGACGGGGCGACCTGGCAACGGCTGCAACTGAAGGAAAGCAAGGGCAGCTGGGAGACGCGGCTGCAGGCGCCGCCGCGGGCCGGGCAGGTGTCGGTGCGGGTCACCGCCAAGCAGCGCAACGGAGGCGGCATCAGCCAGACGATCGTCCGGGCCTTCGGGCTCAGGTAACGCGGGCGGGCGGCGGGCGGGGCTTCGCTCGCCACCCCTTGATTGATTGTTAGCCACCCGACAAGATTGTCAGGTGGCTAACAGAATACGAACTCCTGATCTGGACGGCGCCGGGGCCTGGGCCAAGCGATACTTTCTGGCCAGCCGGGCTCTGATGGATTCGGTGCTGCGTCCCTACGATCTCGGGCACACCCAGTGGTACGTGCTCCAGTTGCTCGCCATCAACGGTCCGTTGAACCAGCGTGAGGTCACCCGCCTGCTCGAAGTGGAGCGAGCGACACTCAGCACGATCACCGGCGTTCTCGTCCGCAAGGGACTGATCGAACAGCTTGCCGACGACGCGGACCAGCGCCAGAAGGTCCTGCGCATCACGGCGGCCGGCACCGACCTCTGGAGCACGATCCCGGATCCGATCGAGCTGATCACCACCGTCGCCTTCGCCGGCGTCGATCCGACCGACCTGGCAACCGCCCGGCGCGTACTCAGCGAAGCCACCGAACGTCTTGTCAACCACAGAACGGAGAACAAGCAACCATGACGATTCTCGTCACCGGTGGCACCGGCCTGGTCGGCTCACGTCTGCTGAAGCGATTCGCCGCGAACGGTACCGACTGCAGAGCGCTCGTGCGTCCCGGTAAGACCGTTCCGGAAGGAATTCAGCCAGTTGAGGGAGACGTGCTGCATCCGGAGACGCTTTCCAAAGCCCTGGTCGGCGTCACGGCCGTCGTTCACCTGGCCGCCGTGTTCCGCACCACGGACGAAGCCCGGATCTGGGCGGTCAACCTGGACGGGACCCGCAACCTGATCGCCGCAACGCAAGCCATCAGTCCCCAGGCCCGATTCCTGCTGGCCAGCACCTCCAACGTCTACGGTCCAGAACTCACCCATCCTGGTCGCGAGACCGACGCCACGACAGCGACGCACGCCTACCCGGCCAGCAAGGTCCAGGCCGAGGCGGAAGTCCGCGCCAGCGGACTGAACTGGGTGATCCTGCGCTTCCCCTTCGTGTACGGCGACCAGGACGGTCATCTCGAAGCGGCTCCGCAACAACTGGCCGAGATGGGATGGCATCCTGCCCGCAAACTCAGCGTCATTCACCACGAGGACATCGCAACCGCGATCAACCTCGCCCTCACCGGCGAACTGGACGGACAAACGGTCAACATTGCCGACGACTCACCCCTCACCGCCTACGAAATGGCCCAACTCGTCGGCTCGACCTACGAATCCTCCGGCGAGCCCCTGCCCAACCCCTGGCAAGGCCACATGGACATCTCCCTCGCTCGAAGCCTCGGCTTCCGACCGAAGGTCCCCACCGCCTACCAGGCCTGTCACGACGGAAGAATCTGACCCGAACCGCTGAATTGCGATGCGACCGCATCGCGGTCGATGAGCGACCAGACGTGCGCGATCCGCCCGTCCTCGAACCGGTAGAAGACGTGCTCGGCGAAGGAGACCGCCCTCCCTGTCGGTTCAAGGCCGAGGAACGTACTTGTCGGGGTGCAGTCGAACCAGAGCCGGCAGGCCACCAGGTCGCCACCAGTGGACAGCAGGTGAGCCTCGAAGCGTAGATCCGGAACCCTGCGAACATCCTCCGCGATCATGTCGGCGTACTCCTGGCGCGTCAGCACCTTGTCGTTGTAGACGAGTTCGTCGCACACATAGCGGTCCAGCTCGTCGAACCTCCGGCCGTTCAATACGTCGAGGTACGCCAGGTACGTGGACTCCAGGTTCTCGTGGGCCACGGGTTCTCCTTCCAGATCACACCTCTCAGCGTGGTTACCTACATCCAGTGCAAGAGCTCCTGAAACAAGCCGGGGGCGCCGCATCAAGCGGCGCCCCCGGTGCTGCACTACTGCAGGATCACTCTCCAACCAGCTGGTTCCAGTGGCCGGTGACCGAGAAGATGCCGGTGCCCGGGACGGTGCCGCCGGTGACCCGGCCGTAGGACGTGACCGCGGTCTTCGAGCCGTTGAACTTGCTCGTCGCGTACTGGTACACCGAGTCGGTCTCGTTGTCGAAACCGGTCACCAGCGTGCCGCCCCTGGTACCGCACTCCCTGGCGGCCAGCGACTCGTACGCCGCGAAGCCCGCGCTACGGACCAGCTTCAGGATCGGCTTGGTCGAGGCCGCGGCCGGGATCCGGACCGTCCAGAGCGCGCCCGCCTTGGTGGTCATCAGCAGCGTGTCGTAGGTCGCGGTTTCCGAGACCACCGTCATCGCCTTGAACCCCTTGAAGCCCGCGAAGTGACCGAGCGCCCGGAAGGTCGCACCCGACGCCGCGTACCGGTACAGGCTGCCGTTGGTGCTCAGCCCGTACAGGTACGAGCGGTTGGGCGCGGTGATCGCGTAGTTCGACGTCACCAGCTGGGTGAAACTGGTCCAGCCCGAGCCGATCCGCGCGTACGTCGGCCGCGCGTTGTCGGTGTCGAAATAGGTCACACCGCGGTACAACGTGCCGCCCTGCACGAACAGGCTGTGGTAGTAGAAGTGCGCGTCGGTCTTCACGCCGTACCACGTCGTGTTGAGACGGGTGCCGACGAACGGGAAGTCGGCGAAGAACTCACCGCGCGGCGGCTTGGCCGGGGTGACCAGGACGTCGCTGATCCCCGGCTTCGGGGTGTTGAAGCCCACGTCCTGCACGCATCCCCCGGAGGCGAGCTTGGTGTTCGGCGTGGTCTTCAGGTTGCCCTTGGCCGGGTTGGCGATCGCGGGCGTCGGGTCGGACCGCACGGCGGCGGTGGCCGGGCCGGCGGCGGCCGCGGCGGCAAGCACGCCGACCCCGGCCAGGGCGAGCGCGAAGCGCTGCAGTTTCATACTGGGAATCCCCCTCAAGACAAGAGCGACCTCGATGAGCCTCGAGACCGTCCGCGAGCATAACGCGCGCAAGGGACACAACGCGCCGCAATTGCACCTTGTTGCAGCGCCGACCGACTGCCTACAGAACATGCGAAGTGGCCGTCGGCGCCCAGGATCACCAGCTCGCCGTTTATCGCGTCCTGCGGGAGACCCGATCGTCAGCCGTATTCGTTGGGTAGTCGCTCGGCAGGGCCACCGGCATGGAGGCCGAGAGGAACCGACTCTGGAGGACCGATGCGGAAGAACGGACGCTCGGGATGTCCGATCACCATGTCGCTGGAGATCTTCGGTGACCGTTGGACGCTGGTGATACGCACCGGCAGAAAGTGACCTACTCGCTTACCGAGGCAGCCATTGAACTGGTCCCGGTGCTCGCCCAACTCAGCGACTGGGGGCCGGCATCTTCTGGTAGGTGACACGTATGCGGCGCGAGCGACAGTCCTGGTCGAGGGTGGCCCGGTCGAAGCTGTGCTTCAACCGTCGGCTGTGTGGTCAGTCGAGTGGGACACCTGTCTGGCTTGCCAAGGCGTCGATGAGCTGGGCTTGGAAGTCTTGGTCGTGGCAGGCCGGGTGTGGTGGCTGCGTTTGCCGGTGGTGCCAGTAGCCGCCGGTGCGCGGTGTCACGTCTTCGTCGGTGGCCAGCCACGCCTGGGTCTCGTGCCCGGCCGTCAGATCGTCCGGGGCGCCGGCACCACCCATCCGGGTCGGGACCCAACCGGGATCGACAGCATGGCTAGAGGTCTGAGCCCATCGGGCCGCGACAGCCAAGGCGAAGGTCGTGACCCACAGCTTGCTGTCGGAGTAGGTACCGCCAGCCGACAACCGCCGCAGGTCGGTGGACCCGCCACGATGCATGCCACTGCTGAGGTAGATCAGTCTGCCGGGCTTGTCCATCGATGCGGTCAGCAGGTACGGCGCAACGACGTTGACCGTCATCACGTCGGGAGCGCCCAGGACACCGGCGTTGTGGATCACAGCATCGAAGCGACCGAAGCGAGCTGCTTGCCGTGCGACGTCGTGGATCTCGTCCACCCGGGCGAGATCGCCGATCACCACCCCCTTCCACAGGTCCGGATCCCTGAGACGGGACTCATTGCGGACGTGAACGACCACATCATGCCCGTCGTCGGCCAACGCCTGCGCCGTGTTGTACCCGAGCCCGCTGGCCGCCCCGGTCACCATGACGAGTGCCATATCAGAGGACCTTCGTCTCGGCGTCGTCGTGGGACGCGGCCCAGGAGGCCAGCAGTTGCAGGCTTTCCTCGGACGGTGAGCCAGGTTCGGCGGTGTAGACGGTGAGCGTCAGGCCGGATTCCGACGTCATGGCCAGGGCTTCCCAGCTCAGCGTGAGCTCGCCGACCACCGGGTGACGGAAGCGCTTGGTGCCGGTCCCGTGCCGCGTGACGTTGTGAGCACCCCAACGGGTCCGGAAGTCGTCGCAGCGCGTGGAGAGTTCCCCGACCAGGTCATGGAGGTCCTTGTCGTGCGGGTTGCGGCCGGCCTCGGTCCGCAGCAAGTCGACGGTCATGTCGGCGACGTGGTCCCAGTCGGGGTAGAAGCGGCGGGCCGCGGGGTCGAGGAACTGGAAGCGGGCCATGTTCGGCGGCTTCGTGCCGCTCGCGTAAAGGTCGGTGTAGAAGGCGCGGGCCAGCGCGTTGGCGGCGAGGACGTCCAGGCGGCCGTTCGCGACCCACGCCGGCCCCGCGGTGATCGCGTCCAGGGTCCATTGCAAGCTCGGGTGCGGGGTCCACTGCCTGCTGGAGCGCGTTCGGGGCCGGGCGAGCGTGTCGGAGCCTTCGGCGGCCTGGGCCAGGTGGAGCAGGTGCGCACGCTCGGCCTCGTCGAGCTGCAGCGCCCGCGCGACCGCCTCCAGCACCGCGGGCGACACACCCGAAAGGCTGCCGCGCTCGAGCTTGGCGTAGTACTCGACGCTGACATCAGCCAGCGCGGCGACCTCGCTGCGCCGCAGACCCGGCACCCTGCGCCTGCTGCCGGCGGGCACCCCTGCCTGCTCCGGGCTGAGCCTGGCTCGCCGCGAGACCAGGAACTCGCGGACCTCGTCACGGTTGTCCACACCCCGACAGTACGTCGACCAGCACCTCAGAGGGATGCACTACCAGTACACCCTTCACCAGTGACTCGTTACCCGCCCCGCCAGCCGGTTACCTGGACGTGGCAACAGCCGGTCCAGTCGTCGTACGGCGACCTCATCAATGCAAGGAGCAAATCCATCATGCGCGGTGTCTTGATGCACGCCCCCGGTGACTTCCGGGTGGAGGAGCGGGAGGACCCGAAGATCCTGAAGCCGACCGATGCCGTCATCCGGCTCGCCGCGACGTGCGTCTGCGGCTCGGACCTGTGGCCCTACCGCGGAGCCGAGCCCTTCGACGCGAACGCCCCGATCGGCCATGAGTACGTCGGGATCGTCGAGGAGATCGGCAGCGACGTCAGCAGCCTCGAGCCCGGCCAGTTCGTGGTCGGCGGCTTCTCCGCCTCCGACAACACCTGCGAGATCTGCCGCGCCGGCTACCAGACCGCCTGCGTCCAGCGGGAGTGGATGAACCCCATGGGCGCCCAGGCCGAACGGCTCCGGGTCCCGCTGGCCGACGGCACGCTCGTCGCCACCCCGGGCCTGCCGGACGACGACCTGATCCCCAGTCTGCTCACCGCGTCCGACGTACTGGCCACCGGCTGGTTCGCGGCCGTGGCAGCCCAGGCCGGAGCTGGCAAGACGGTTGCCGTCGTCGGCGACGGCGCGGTCGGCCTGCTCGGTGTCCTGGCGGCCAAGCAGCTCGGCGCGGAACGGATCATCGCGATGAGCAGGCACGAGTCCCGCCAGAAACTCGCACTCGACTTCGGCGCCACCGACCTCGTCACGGAGCGCGGCGACGACGGCGTACGGCAGATCAAGGAGCTGACCGGTGGCTTCGGCGCCCACTCCGTCATCGAGGCCGTCGGCACCCAGGAGTCCATGCTGCAGGCGATCCGCTCGACCCGCCCCGGTGGACATGTCGGGTACGTCGGCGTTGCACACGACGTCAGCCTGGACGGGCAAGAGCTGTTCTTCTCCCACGCCCACCTGCACGGCGGCCCCGCACCCGTGCGCGAATACCTGCCCCACCTCATCGACCTCATCTGGAACCGCCAGATCGACCCCGGCAAGGTCTTCGACCTCACCCTCCCCCTCGAGCAGGCCCCCGACGCCTACCGCGCCATGGACACCCGCCAAGCCATCAAGGTCCTACTCCGCCCCTGAAGTCCGTACCGCGCTTCTGGCCCACAACCACGCGAACAGCGCCAATGGTTGCGGCTCGACGGGCACTGGAACTGAAACTGAAACTTCCCCGCGCACATCGGAACCTGCACCGGCCACGGCGAGCGCTACGCCGACTCCTGTACGGACGTCTACCCCGACTCCGAGACTGCCCGCATCGGTCAAAACGAAGGACGGCACGAACCTCGCTGCGTGCCGTGACGGCAACTGCCAGGTGATTGTTCTGGATCGACCGGTGACCATCAGGTTCCGGGGTGGAAGGCCGCTCATCAGCGGTTCGCTGACCCTTAAAGGCATCGATACCGACGGAATGGCCTACGAGATGGTCGGCGACAATTTCGCGGGCGGCGCCGGCGCCTTCGTCGACTGGAACACGACGACGTACGGCCTCGACCAGACCGTTCCCGGCGGCACTCAGGCACGCGCGGATGATCCGGCAGGCTTCACCGGGCGGGCTATCTACGTCGGTGCCGGTATCGCTGTCATCGACCTTCACGTGGTGTGAAGCGGGCGAGCAGGCCTATGCCTGTGTCTCAGCCGCCAGCTGAATTTCGACGGTCCGGTGCCGATTGGGAACTACCAGAGCGGCGGCGGTAGGCGCCCGGTGACATGCCGCACAAGCGGTTGAAGGTGGCGTAGAAGCCGCTCTGTGAGCCGAACCCGGCCTCGACGGCGATGGCCGCGGTGGTGGCATTCGTGGTGAGGAGCAGACGTTGCGCCTCGGCGACGCGACACTGCGTCAAGTACGCGCCGAGTGTGGTGCCGGTGACCCGGCGGAACAGGGTCATCGCGTAGTTCGGGTGCAGGTGCGCGGCCGTGGCGACCTCGGCGGCGGTGATCGGATCACGGAAGTGGGCCATCGCGTATCTCGCCATGAGAGCGGCGTGGCGAACGCCGTCGTCGGTACCGTCCCACTCCACAGACGGCAGGTCCGTGCCGCGAACGCTGTGCAGCAGCCGCCGGATGTGCGCCTGGATCTCCAGCATCGCGATTCGGCGCCGCTCGACGGATCCAGTGGCGAGATCTTCGGTCCATCGGTCGAAGGCGGACAGGTCCAGCACCCCGGCTGCTTCCATCGGGGCAACCACCGGACGCCCGCCGAGCAGTCGGGCGAGGCCCGCGTCGGGCAGACTCCAGCCGAGCACCGTCCGCACGGGGACGTGAGCC
Source organism: Kribbella sp. VKM Ac-2571 (assembly GCF_004362255.1). Classification (NCBI taxonomy): domain Bacteria; kingdom Bacillati; phylum Actinomycetota; class Actinomycetes; order Propionibacteriales; family Kribbellaceae; genus Kribbella; species Kribbella sp. VKM Ac-2571. The sequence continues at coordinate 42,819 of NZ_SNWS01000004.1, read as the reverse complement.
CAACCGACGTGGGCGCGCGACATGTCCGCCGGACTGTCCAGTAGCCGATGCGGCATCGCAGCCCAGAACAGGCCGACCTCGCCGGGACGGATCTCGGCAAGCGTTCCGCCGAACAGGTAGCGCAGCGGCGCGTCGGTCACCACGTTGAGCTCGATGTCGTCGTGGCAGTGCGCCTGCCGCATCGTCGGTGCCGGCCCGGTGAGACACCAGAGCTCGGGCGTGTGCAGCACGAGCGCGGCCGGATCAGACATCGAGGACCTTAGTTTTCAGGAACTTCGGCGTAATTGTCCAGAAGAACTCTAGTCCACTCAGCTCTTAATGTGAAGGCGTTCACCGACGAAGGGACCACGATGGCGAAAATTGCAATCATCGGCGCGGGCGGGTACGTCTTTCCCTTCCGCCTGATCGGCGATCTGCTCAGCTTTCCTGCCCTGCAGAACAGCACGCTCGCCCTGATGGACATCGATGCCGAGCGGCTCGAGCGAACTGCGACAGCGGCCCGTGAGCTGATCGAGCACCACGGGCTACCGGCCGCGGTACTCGAAACCACCGACCGCAAGGAGGCCCTGGATGCCGCTGACTACGTGATCATCACGTTCCAGGTCGGTGGCGTCGATGCGTACCGGCACGACGTCGAGATTCCCCGCAGGTACGGGATCGACCAGACGGTCGGCGACACCGTCGGGCCCGGTGGGGTGTTCCGCTTCCTGCGGTCTGTTCCGGCATACCGGGAACTGGCCTCCGATATCCACGCTCTCTGTCCAGGAGCGCAGGTGATCAACTACGCCAACCCGATGGCGATGGCGACCTGGTACCTGACCAGCCTGGGACTGCGGCCGGTCGGTCTGTGCCACAGCGTCCAGGGCACGACCCGCATGCTCGCCCGGGAGCTCGACATTCCCTACGGCGAGGTGCGCTATCTGTCCGCCGGGATCAACCACCAGGCCTGGATCCTCGAATTCCGCCGCGGCAACCAGGACCTCTACCCCGATCTGCGACGGCGGATGCAACGCCACCTCAACTGGCAGGACACCACCGGGCTCGCCGACGACGACGGTGACCACAGTGGCGTCGACCGGGGCGTGTCCACGTACGAGGGCGGCATCGAACGCGTCCGTACCTCGATCATGGACGCGTTCGGCTACTTCCACACCGAGTCCAGCCACCACGCGTCGGAGTATCTGCCGTACTTCCGCAAGAACCCTGAGCTGGTGCGTGACTTCGTGCCGGTGCGCTGGGACTACTACGAGATCTGCCGCGACCACGACGAGGACGAGAAGATCATCACGGCCCTGGCCGAGCTCAAGGACGAACTCGCACCTTCGGTCGAGTACGGCGCCGTCATCGTCAACAGCATGGAGACGAACCGGCCCGGCGTGATCTACGGCAATGTCGAGAACCGCGAAATCATCCCCAATCTTCCCGAGGGATCCTGCGTAGAGGTTCCCTGCCTGGTGGACGGCAACGGCATCCAGCCGATCGCCGTGGGACCGCTTCCGCCCCAGTGCGCGGCGGTGAACCGCACCAACGTGAACGTGCAGGAACTCGCCGTTCAGGCCGCCCTGACCGGCAACCGCGAACACGTCTACCAAGCCGTCATGTTGGACCCCCTCACCGGCGCCCAGCTCACCCTCCAGCAGATCCGCACCATGGTCGACGAACTGTTCGAGGCTCACGCACCCCTCCTTCCCAGCGAATTGCTGTAACGGACAGAGTCAGCCAGCGCAGTCGCAAACAGTCAGGGGTTCAGCAGACCTGCCGAGCAGCTCAGAGGCAAGCGCCGAACGCGCCGGCCTTGCCTCTGAGTCACCCTTTCCTCAGGACCGCGAGGATGCGATCGTCGGTCTCCGCGGAGATCGCCTCCGCCCGGGCCTCTTCGAGGATGTCAGCGATCTGAACACGCGATCCGGTGGCCGCTGAACGCACCGCCGACTCGACCATCACGACGCTCATGAGATTCGATCGCGCCTCTGACTGTGGCGGTTCGCCCGTACGCACGGCTCGGACGAACTCGACCAACGAGCCGACGATCTGTTCGGGGTCGTCAGCCACCACCGCCGGCAGCGCCTCACCCGAGGCGAGTTCGGCGACGGGCGGGATGTCCCCGTCCCAGACCGCCGTACCGCCGGATGCGCTGGCCCGCCACCGGCTGTTCCAGGACGTTTCCAGGCCCGGGGCGCACCAGCTGCCGGTGAACGTGAAGCGGGCGCTGTCAGCGAACCGAAAGATCGCGGACGCGGCCGCGTTGCCGTCGAACCAGCTCCACGACGGGTTGTACGACTCGCAGTACACCGACACCGGCTCCGACCCGATCAGCTTGCGGGACAGGTCGAACTGGTGGATCGCCATGTCGACCAGCAACGGCTCGGCCATCCGCTCCCGGAACCCGCCGAAATGCGGAGCCTTGAAGAACTCGCACGACAGCGACCCGATCGTGGGTCGAGGTCGAGATCGACGAGCCCCGCGAGGACGACGTCCGGGTTGGCGGCGATGGTGCGCAGCCAGACACCGCCCATCCCGCCGGCGCCGACCTGCAGCAGTCGCAAGGGTTCAGGCATCGGCAGGCTCCTCGATGGGTCCGGTGTACCCATGTCCGTTGAAGAAGTCGCCGGTCTCGTAGCGCAACAGCGTCGGCAGTTCGCGCTTGTGAAGATCCGTGCGCGCCCACGCGACGCCGTTCGCGATCACCTTACGGACATCCTTGTGGTGATACACCGGGTAGTCCTGGTCACCGGGCGAGAAGTAGAAGATCTTCCCGTGCCCGCGACGGAACGTGCAGCCCGAGCGGAACACCTCGCCGCCGGAGAACGACGACACGAACACCAGTTCGTCCGGCACCGGGATACCCGCGGCTCCACCTGCTCGTGCCGGTTCTCGCCCCAGACAAGTACACGAATCGTCATAGTGTTCTTCCCGTCAGATCGATGTCCGGACTATGCCCAGAACCAGGTTTCGGGGTCGTAGGCGGCCGGTACGGGGTGGTGCCAGTCGTTCACCAGCCCGCCATTGCCGGTCTGTTCCTTCGTAGGGACGTTCCGCAGGCCCTCCTTGACGAGCACCACCTGCGGATAGTTCGCGACCGAGCCGATAAAGAACGGACCGTGCTCGAGATGGATCTTCACCATCTGCCAGAGAAGGCTGTCCCGCTTCACTACGTCCGTCTCGACCCGTACCTTCCCGGCGAGCTCCCACAGCCGGGCGATCGGCCCACCAGGCTCCGGCTCCGCCCGAGGCGGCTTGCGCTTGTACGGGTCCACGTCGAGTTGCTGCTTCTCTGCCGCGGTGCCCCGCAGGCTGTAGAACGCCCCTTGCAGCGGCGCCCAGCGAGACGGCTCCATCGGCATCAGCCACACCATGTCGGCTGCCATGGTGACCGTGCTCGCTTCCCACTCCGTCTTACTGATCCCCTGGCCCTGCTCCCACCGGTCCTCATAGCTGGCGGCCGGCACCGGGTTCAGCCGGCTTGCGATGCCGATCGCATCCCAGTGCTTCTTCAGCAAGTGATTCTTCTGCAGCGTCTCGCCACCTGGGGCGGAGTCGGCGGGGTAGTCGAGATCGATCACCAGTTTTCCGCCGTCGGGCATCTCGCGCTTGCCGTCGCCGTCCTTGTCCACGACGCCCAACTCGTCGAGCATCTTCTTGGCCAACTCCGGGTCGTAGCGGACGAAGGAGTCCCGCCACTTCTGGTACATCGACGGACCCTCCCCGCGGGTCAGCTCCAGCGTCTTCGGGCCGTACCCACCGGTGGTCAGCTCGCCCGAGTCGAAGTAGACAGCCTTCCGTACATCAGCACGGTTGAACGCATAGGACAACGCCTGCCGAAACTTCGGCTCACGGATCAGAGCCCGCATCTTCGGCTCGTAGTAGTCCTGGTTGAAGAAGAACACCGACCCTGTGCCGGAGCCGCTGTCCCACAGATGCAACTGGTACTTGGTCTTGGCGACGTTGCGTTTCAGCGGCGCCACGTCGGCCAGCGTCATACCGACGAAAGGACCGTGCACATAGTCGTACGAGCCGTTGTGAATCTTCAGCCGACGGGTCTCCGTCTGGGCGACCACCTCGAAGGACAAGGTATCGAGGTACGGCAACTGATTGCCCTGCTGGTCGACGACCCAGTAGTAGGGATTGCGCTTCCAAGTCGATGAACGGCCTTGGTGGTACTCCGCGAGTTGCCACCCGTTCATCGTCGGCGACTTCGGATTGGTCGTGAAGTCGCGCATCTGGTCGAACTTGGTCGTCCAGTCCTTCCCGACATTGCGGTTGTAGCGGGGGTGATAGGCCTTCAGGTAGTGCTTGGGTTCCATCCAGCCGGCACCGAGTCCACGCTTGACCCAGTTGGCCAGCAGCTCTGGCAGCATCGGGCTGGGCGCGTCGAACGTCATCACGATCGTGTACTCGTCGGGCGCGGTGACCTTCGCGACAGTCCCGGTGCCCGACCGCGCCTCGTCAGGTATGCCTTCGGCGTATTCCTCGTTGAGGACCATGTCCTCCCACCAGAACATGACGTCCGCAGTCGTCCAGGGCTGCCCGTCGGACCACTTCAGCCCCTTGCGGAAATGCAAGGTCCAGACCGTGTAGCCCGGGTTCGACTCCCAGCTTTCCACCAGACCGGGCGCGATGTCCCTGCCGTCGTTGATCCAACGTAGCGGCGAATGGCCGTAGAAGTACTCCTTGGGCGCGTACGTCACGTCGTCGGTGCTCGGCAGGTTGAGCTTGCCGCCGTACTTGCCGGACTGCAGCCAGCGGTGCGGAACCACGTAAGGCCGCTTGGGCAGACGCTGCGCCACAGGCGGCAGCGAGCCCGCCTGGACCAGCCTGGCCAGCTCGGGGGACTCCCCGAGCCGTGCGGGGACGGCCAACGGCTTCGCTTCAGAGCCTTTGCGGGCCAGATCCACCTTCGATCCGTTGCCGCTACCGCTCGAGGTGTTCGGACCAGGCGTGCAGGCTTGTACTGCGAGTACTCCCGCCGCGACGGCGGCACCGCGCAGCAACGTGCGGCGGGAGGTTCCTGCCGTACCAACAGCGCTCTCAATCTTGTCCATCAGGTCTCCAAACTGGCTTCACGAATCGTCGATTCAATTCGACTGCAATGACGAGAATGCGCGAGGAGCGCGCTACGAACAGGCCCTCTCGGTCGCGAACCACAGATCCTGCGCCAGGTTGAACGTCGCGAAGGAGTAGTTGCCCATCGGGCTCCAGTACTCGTATTCCTGGCGTGACTCCCCCTGATAGACGAGCACGATCTGCCAGGTATCGACGTACACCACCCACACGCGTCGCTGACGCACCACGTCGTCGTCCGAGAAGGTGTACAGCCGCTCCAAACGCACCAAGTTGCCCACGGCATCGTCATGCGACTCGAGCACCTCGCAAGAGTTCAGTCGAGCAAGCCCTTCGGCCATGCCAGAACTCAGTAGGTCGAGATCCTCGGCTACGACGGACTCGGGCAATCGGTTCGCCCAGGCCGCGAGGTAGGTCTGCGGCGCCGAGGCCTCCGGAGAGAACAGCGCGCCCTCCTGGCCGTCGGGCAACTCGAACGTGTTCCAGGTCGACGGGTAGCGGAATGCGAACCGTCCGAGCGGATCCTGGTAGATCGACACCCCCCGGAACCGCGGCGGGCTCTCCCGCCTCTGTTCGATCACGACATCGCCTCCTGAGTACCGTGTGGGGCCACATCGGAAGACGGCCTCGAATTCCTGCTCGCCGCCGCTCGCACCGCCTCCTCCGCCGAAATCACGGGAACGTCCGGCAGCGGTTCGGCGCCTTTCAGCTCGAGCGAGTCGGCGAGGTGGCAGGCCGCCAACTGACCGTCACCAAGATCTCGCAGCTGCGGCACCTCCGTCCTGCATCGATCCTGCGCGTACTTGCACCGCGGATGGAAGTGACATCCGTGCGGCGGGTCGGCCGGCGAGGGCACGTCGCCGGTGAGCAGCGTCGGCCTGGTCCTCTTGCGCGGGTCCGGTTTTGGCAGCGCCGACAGGAGCGCTTCGGTGTACGGCATCTTCGGGCTGTAGAACAGCTGGTCCGTGGTACCGACCTCGACGACCTTGCCCAGGTACATCACCGCTACTCGATCGGCGATGTGTTCGACCACCGACAGGTCATGCGAAACGAACAGGTATGTCAGATCGAACTGCGCCTGGAGACTCTCCAGCAGATTCAGCACCTGTGCCTGCACGGAGACGTCCAGCGCCGACACCGGTTCATCGCAGACGATAAGTTTGGGGTTCAGCGCCAACGCCCGCGCGATGCCGATCCGCTGCCGCTGACCACCTGAGAACGCGTGGGGGTAACGGCTGGCATGCTCGGGCCGCAACCCGACAACGGTCAGCAGTTCGGCGACCCGGTCGCGCAGTTCGCGTCCATGATGAGTCCGGTTGATCACCATCGGCTCGGCGATGATCCGGCCGACCGTCATCCGCGCGTCGAGCGAGGAGAACGGGTCCTGGAAGATGATCTGCATCTCCGGACGCAGCCGCTTCAGCTGCTGGCGGTCCGCAGTCCCGATGTTGACCGGGCCCAGCTCTTCGTGATGATAGACAACCTCGCCACCGGTCGGCTCCTCCAGGCGCAGGACGGTCCGGCCCGTCGTACTCTTGCCGCAGCCACTCTCACCTACCAGTCCGAACGTCTCACCGCGATTGATGGTGAAGTCGACGCCATCGACGGCCTTGACCTGACCGACGACCCGGCGAAGCAGGCCGTTCTTGACCGGGAAGTGCTTCTTCAAGCCGGTGACCTCGAGCAGCGGATCAGACATCGTCATTCCTCCTCTTCACGCTCGGACACCGTGTCGACTGCGACGTCGAGAGGGGTGCACCCTGGATAGAGATGGCAGCGAACACCGTGTCCGTCGATCCCGCCTTCGACCGGCGCCTCGATCGGCACCACCGTGTCGCACAGGCCCTTCATCGCGCTCGGACACCGCGGGTGGAACGGGCAGCCCGGCACGGTCGAATACGGATCCGGGACGCTGCCCTTCATCGACTCCAACGGCTGTCCGCGCCCGACACCTATCCGTGGTATCGAACGGAGCAAGGAGATCGTGTACGGGTGCTTCGGGTTGTAGAACAGGTCGTCGACGGGCGCCCGCTCGACGACCCGGCCGAGATACATGACGACCACGTCGTCGCACAGCTGGGCCACGACGCCCATCGAGTGAGTGATGAACATGATCGACATGCCGGACTCGGCCTGCAGGTCACGCATCAGTTGCAGGATCTGCGCTTCGGTCGTCACGTCCAGCGCCGTCGTCGGTTCATCGGCGATCAGCAGTGTCGGCGTACACGACAAGGCCATCGCGATCATCGCGCGCTGACGCATACCGCCGGACAGCTGGTGCGGGTAGGTTCGCGCCACCTGTTCCGGGTTGGGCATTCCGACGCGGCGCAGCACCTCGACGGCCCGCCGCCGCGCTTCGTCCTTGTCTCGCGTCTGGTGCAGCCGGACTGCTTCCTCGATCTGGTCTCCGATGGTGTAGACCGGGTTGAGCGAGGTCATCGGCTCCTGGAAGATCATCGAGATCTCCTTGCCCCGAATGGACCGCATCTCCCGGCCCTGCGGATCCAGCGAGGTCAGGTCGACAGCCTCCGGCCGCGACCGGAACAGGATTCGGCCCTTGCTGATCGTGCCGGCCTTCTCGACGATCTGGAGGATCGCGCGAGCCGTCACGCTCTTGCCGCAACCGCTCTCCCCGACGATGCCGAGGACCTTGCCCTGCGGCACGTCGAAGTTCACGCCGTTGAGTGCGTTCACCTTGCCCAGCGGTGTCTTGAACTCGACGTGCAGGTTCTGCACGCTGACGACAGCGTCGGCCGGTGTCCGCGCGCCGCGGACGGTCGCGGTGGGTGTCGAGGTCGGCGTCATCCTGTGTACTCCTTGCCTCAGGCTCCTGGTCTGCGTCGTACGAGAGCGGTCGGTTGCCGCTGCGGCTTATCCGTAGGGATCCACGGCGTCCCGGATGCCGTCACCGAGCAGCTGGAAACAGGTGACGGCGACGATGACCGCGAACGCCGGAATCAAGAGCCACGGGTACGACGTCACGACGTTGACGTCCTGCGCGTCCTGCAGCAGCACTCCCCAACTGATCGCCGGGTCCTGCATGCCGATCCCGAGGAACGAGAGCGACGTCTCGGCGACGATTCCCATCGGGATCGCCAGCATCGTGACCGCGACGATGTGGCTCAGCGAGTTCGGGATCATGTGGGTGCGAATGATGCGCGCGTGGCCACTGCCGGCCGCCCGCGCCGCCTTCACGTAGTCGGCTCCGGCGTACGACATCACCTTCGCGCGTAGTGCCCGGGCCAAGCCGGCCCATCCGACCAGCGACAGGATGACCGACATGAAGAAGTAGCGCTCGGGTACCGACATGTCGCGGGGCAGGATCGCCGCCAGTGTCGCCCAGAGCGGCAGTGTCGGAACCGATGAGACGATCTCGATGACGCGCTGGATCACCGTGTCGGTGATCCCGGCGAAGTAGCCCGAGATCGTGCCGATGATCACCGCCAGGACGGTCGCGATGGCCGTCCCGAACAGACCGATGCTCAGTGAGACCTGTGCGCCTTTCACCGTACGCGCGAAGACGTCGCGCCCGGAGGAATCGCCGCCCCAGATCAGCACCTTGCCGCTGCCCGGTGTGAACAGGTGGCGGTCGGTCTCGATCAGGCCGAACAGCTTGTAGTTCCAGCCCTTGCCGAACAGGTGCAGCCGATCCGGGTGCTCGCAGTCGGAGGTGTAGACGTACTCGAAGTCCTTGATCTCCTGCCGCAGCGCACACATCGCCGGTCCGCCGCTCCACACGATCCGCGTCGGCACCGCGAACTTGGCGCTGGTGTCGACCGCCGCCGGATCGTTCGGCGCCACGAAGGGAGCGAACAATGCGACCAGGTACAGGAACAGCAGGACGATGCCACCGCCGACCGCGAGCTTGCTCTGCCGGAAGCGGCGAATCATCAAGCGGGCTTGAGAAATTTCGGCGACATCAGCGCCCTTCTCGGCCGGCGCGCTCACGTCCGGATCGGTCGAGATTACTCCGAGGCTTGCCATCACACGCCTTTCAGTCCACCGCGCGAACGCGTGGGTCGAGCCAGCCCAGTGCGAGGTCCGCCAGCAGGTTGCCGACAATCAGCAACCCGGACAGCACCACCAGCAACGAAGCCGAGAGATAGAGATCCTGCTCGGTCAGTGATGTGAGGAACAGCGGCCCGATCGTCGGCAGGTTCAGTACCACGCTGACGATCGCCTCGCCCCCGATCAGTGCCGGCAGCACGCCCCCGAGGGCCATCACCAACGGATGGAAAGCGTTGCGCACGGCATGCTTCCAGATCACCCGGCGTTCGATCACACCTTTGGCGCGAGCCGTCTGGATGTACTGCTGGTTGAGTACGTCGAGCAGGTTGGCCCGCATCACCCTGGTCAGTCCCGCGGTGCCGCCGGCGGCGACGATCACCATCGGCACCCAGGCATGGCTGAGCAGATCGGTGAACTTGCCGAAACTCCACGGGGCATTCACATAGTCGCGCGAGAACAGGCCGCCGACGTCGAGGTTCAGCCATCGTGACGCGATCACCAGGATGATCAAGGCGAGCAAGAACTCGGGGATCGCGACGCCGATGAACTGCACCGAGGTGACGAGATTGTCCGGCAGGCTGTAGCGATGGGTCGCTGAGTAGACCCCCACGGGTATCGCGATCAGCCAGGCGATCATGAGGGCTCCGAAGCTCAGCATGATCGAGTAGCCTAGACGTCCCGAAATCAGGTCGGCGACCTCCTCCTTCTGGCTGAACGAGTAGCCGAGATCGCCCCGGGCAAAGCCGCCGGCCCACTTCCAGTACTGCGTGATGAAGGAATCGTTGAGGCCGTAGCGAGCCTCGAGGGCCGTGATCTGCTCCTGAGGAACAGTGCCTCCGCGCGACTGCAGCTGCTGGATCTCAGCTGTCAACGCATTCCCCGGCGGCGCCTGCACCATGAGGAAGCTGGCGACCGAGATGATGAACAGGGTGATCACCCCGTAGAGCAACCTGCGGATGATGAAACCGATCATGGCGGGTCTCCCGGCAGCAGCTTGAGTCCGTCAGATTTCGAGCGAATCGCGTGTTATCGAAGCGCTTCGACGCGTTAACCGTGCCGAGAGGTTAGGACTCCCGACCTGCGCGGTTCAAGAGTTCGGCCTCCAGACGATTACGCCGAAGTTCCTGAAAACTAAGGCCCTCGATGTCTTGTCCGGCCGCGGTCGTGCTGCACTCGCCCGAGACGACATCGAGCTCAACGTGGTGACCGACGCGCCGCTGCGCTACCTGTTCGGCGGAACGGTGCTCGGCTGGAGTCTGCCCGACGCGGGCGGCTGGCGTCGCGCCGAGTCTCTTATGTACTGACAGGCAAGCGGTCGATCTCCCCCGCCACGCAGCGGCGCGTCCAAGCTTCGATCGACGAACTCGGCTTCATGCCTCATGCCGGTGCGCGGACGCGTACCTCGTGACGAAGTGCTTCCCCCACACCTTGTTGATCTGACGCAACGTCTCGTGGACTTTGCTCTTCCCCCGAGGCCCGGACGGCCCCCACCCCAGATTCCGCTGATCCCTCGAACCCAACCGACAGGAGATCTCTCCACGCCGGCCGGCTTGAGCCGCCTGGCGCTCGGTCCCGGGTCGGGCACCGGTCTTGCCCGACCCGGGAGTGACCTACCTGATGGCCAGGTCGCGGATGTTCGTGCCGGCGCCGGTGAACACCAGATAGACGTCGCGGACGCCGCGGGTCAACCGCGGGTTGAGCTGGGCCGTCGTCGCGACCCAGGTGTAGCGGTCACCGGTGACAGGGACGGTGAGCGTGCCCGCGAGAGGCCCGGCCGGGCTGCCAAGGCGGATCTCCACCTTGCCTGTTCCTTCCGAAGCTCGCGAAACGGCGGCTTCCAGTCGGGTGGCGCCACTGCCCAGTTGGACATCCTGAAAGGAGATCCAGTCGCCTGCTGACGTCTTGCCGACTGCATCGCCGCGCACCTTGGCGGCGTCGATGAGCTCGATACCCGAGTAGTCGTCGAAATCCGCGGCCGCCGTACGCCTGCTCAGATCCCGGGGCGGGATCACCTCACCACGAACCGCCACCGTCGTACGGGCCCTGATGTCGGCCGAAGAGCTGCCCACCTGCACGTCCTGGACAGCCGACTCGACCACCCACTTGTTCCGGGTCACGTCCCAGAACGCCAGGTCACTCGCCTTCACGTCGAAGGAGACGGTACGACGTTGGCCGGGCGCGAAGGCCAGCCGCTCGAACCCACGAAGCGTCTTGACCGGCTGGGCTACCCGCGAGGTGCGCTGAGCGGTGTAGAGCTGGACGACCTCCTCGCTCGCGGTCCGGCTGGTGTTGGTCACGTCGACGCTGACCTTGAGCCGTCCGTTCGCCGCGACGACGGGTGAGTCCACCCGCAGTCCGGAGTACCGGAAGGTGCCGTAGGTCAGACCATGGCCGAACGGGTAGAGCGGAGTCGCCCGGTGGTACTGATAGGTCCAGCCGGCCTTGATCACGTCGAAGTCGAGCGGATCCGGCAGCTCCTTGTCCGTGCGGTACCACGTCTGCGGGAGCCGGCCCGACGGCGAGTAGTCGCCGAACAACACGTCCGCGAGGGCGTGGCCTGTCTCCTGGCCCGCGTGCGATGTCCAGAGGACCCCCTGCGCCTGTGACCAGTCTCCCGTCAACGGATAGCTGCTCTCCAGTACCACAACGGTCCTGGGATTGGCAGCGGTGACGGCCTTCACGATCGCTTGCTGGCCGGCGGCGAGGGCGGTGTCCTGACGATCGTCGTCCTCGCGCCCGTTGATGAACGGAGTACTGCCGACCACCACTACCGCCGTGTCCGCCTTCTTCGCGGCCTCCACCGCCGCGGCCGTGCCGCTGACGAGGATCTCTCGCGCGAACTGCGCCGCTGTGTCCTGGGTCGCCGCGCCGATTGCCAGCTTCCCGTCGGCCTGCAGCACGATGTACTGGTTGGGTCCGTTCCACGGCTCCTTGACCTCGTTGCCGCGGTACCGCAGTACGTAGTTGCCATTGGCAAGTTTCTCCAGGCCGAACTGCTGCTGCACGAACCAGCCGTTGGGCTTGTCCTGGTCGTTCACCAACCCGTTCCCGCTCCGCGAGACGTACTTGCCGTTGGCAGCCGAGCGCAGGGCGAGGGTGCCGCCACCCCAGTCGAACACATCCAGCGACTGAGCCGCTCCCGCCGTCGCCGCATCGGCGGTCAGGGCGCCACCGCCGGCACCGGCCGGCGCGGTCACATACTTGCCGGTGGCAATGGAGCGGAGTGCGATCCGATCCACACCCTCGGTCGCGGTGACTGTGCTGCCGGCGCCGAGTCGTTCGGCGATACCGGCGCGCGGGGTGATCCGGTACGGCATAGTGCCCGAGTACCAGTCCTCGTAGACGGTGTCGGCCAACGGACCGATCACCGCGACGTCCTTGGTCTTTGCCGCATCGAGCGGCAAGGTCTGGTGCTTGTTCTCGAGCAGTACGAGTTGCTTGCGGGCGGCTTCGCGCGCAAGTTCGCGGTGGGCCGGGCTGTCGATGCTGTCCGGCCCGATCTTCTCGTACGGGTTCCGCCCGGCCGGGTCGAACTCGCCCAGCCGGAAGCGGATCGACAGCAAGTGCTCGACCGGCTTGTCGATGTCCGCCTCGGTGAGCAGGCCCTTGGCCAGCGCTTCCTTCACCGCGGCGACGGTCGGACCGCCGTTGATGTCGTTCTCGGTGAAGCTGTCGAGGCCTGCCTTGATCGCCGCGGCAGCGCCCTCTGCCGCGGTCGGGTAGTACTGCTGCAGACCACTGACGTTGCCCGCGCCCGAGGCGTCGCCGACGATCATCAGATCGTCGGCCGACCAGGAACGCACCGTCTCTCCGAGCTCGGGCGACACGTGGGTCGGCCTGCCGTTCAGAAGGTTGTACGACGCCATCACGCCAGTGGCAGCCCCCGCGGTAAGGGCCGGCTGGAACGCCTTGTACTCGTACTCGTGCAGCACTCGAGGCCGGACACTCGCCGACACGCGGGCACGGTCCGTCTCGACGTTGTAAGAGGCGAAGTGCTTCAGCGTCGGAGCCGTCTTGAGATAGCGCGGGTCATCGCCTTCCAGGCCGCGGCCGTACGCCGTCGCGATCTCACTCGTCAGCAAAGGGTCCTCGGCGTACCCCTCCTCGTTACGACCCCACCTCGGGTCACGCAACTGGTTCACCACCGGCGCCCACAGGTTCAGCCCGTTCTTCGCCGGGTCGAGCTTGTTGAACGCTCTCGCCTCATCTCCGACCGCTGAACCGACCCGCTTGATCAGGTTCGGGTCCCACGTGCTGCCGAGCCCGACGGCCTGGGGGAAGACGGTCGCCTTACCCAGCCAGGCAACCCCGTGCAGCGCCTCGGTACCGGTCTTGAAGGAAGCGATGCCCAGTCTCGGTATCGCGGGCTGGTACTGGTGCAGCAGCGAGATCTTCTCGTCCAGCGTCAGGCGGCCGGTCAGGTCGTCCAACCGGACTTTCAGCGGCAGGTCGGGGTTCCGGAACTCCGGAAGGGGCTCGGCCCGCGCGGGCTGCCCTACCAGGAACGCGGGGACGAGTAGCAGCGCCACGAGGGCGCCCCAGACTCGATGGCGATAGGTCATGGTGACTCCCCTTCGGCAGTTATCGAAGCGCTTCGACTATCGAGCGAAGAAGCCGGGCCGTCAAGAGCGGGACCCCGCAGTCTCGCTGCCCGTCCGTCTGTTCGTGGAACGAAAGAACCGGCGCTCCGCCGTCGACCTTCGCGATGTGCGCAATGCCCATGGCATCGTGCACGACGTCAACGAGCACTGAACAGGACTGCATCGCCTCTGCACACACGGCAACCACGAGGTCTTCTCCGGCGAACCGGCTCGCCAGGTCACCGCGGGCCACCAGTTGGCACCCATCACGGACGTAGACATCACGGCGCGCACCAGGCGATGCACGCGGACGGTGTCTCCTGCTGCTGGTACAGCGACCGGCCTGAGGTGTCCTGGCTCGGCGTCGTCCCCTCGGCCCTGCTGAGTCGCGGTCCAGCCAGCACCTGCGCTATACACCGTCGCAGGCCGCAGTGCCATCGCAGCGGCTCTCGGCGCCGGCTGTCACCCAGGCGTCTTCTGAGCCTGCGACCTCGACCTTCGGCCAACGCTCGATGAGACCCACGCGGATCGCGTCCGCCGCGGGATCTCCGTACTGACAACGGTGGTGCTGTGCTCCACGGCCGACCGACCGCGTGAATGCGACGACTCGTGCCCCGGTCACCAAGGGATCGAGGCACCCGTCCCGCGTGGATGGTGGGAGGGTGGGCCGACCCACACGTCGGGAGGGTGGCCCCAAGCTACCGTCCGGAATGACGCAGGTCCTGCATCAAGCATGGCAAGGCCAGCGAGATCATCCCGGGCGCACTTCGCGCCGGACCAGGCATCGACCCACGCTTCCTCCTAGTCATTCCGCTACATTTGTTGTAGCGTAATTGGTTGCAGGTATATCCCCGACAGACTGGACCTCATGCCCCACACCGCAAGCAGCCGCGGCCGACCCCGGCTCGAGTCGACCGACCAGCGCATCCTCGAGGCGGCGCGGGACGTGCTCCGCCTGAAGGGACCAGCCGCGATGAACATCGATTCTGTCGCGGCCCGATCCGGTGTAGCCCGTACGACGATCTACCGCCGCTACCGCAGCCGGGACGAGTTGATGGATGCGATCCTGGAGCACCTCATCGACCCCGCACCCCCAGCACCCGATCTTCCGGTCGGCGAAAAGCTGCGATGGGTCCTGGACCGGATCAGCGACATCCTGGAGAACCAGCTCGGGCCGGGCGCCACCGCCGCCATCATCGCCAACAGCGATCCCCAGTTCACCACCGCCGTACGGTTACGACTCGCCGCCTACTTGAGCGCGCTGACCGATCTGATGAACCTCGATATCAAGGCCGGTCGACTACTGGCAAATATCGATCCCGACACGGTGCTCGGCACACTGGTCGGTGCATACCTTGCCGAGCTCCTCAGGTTCGGCTCGCCACGCGAGGGATGGATGGACCGCGCCGTAGCGCTACTGACTCCCGCGGTCATACAACACTGACGCCCCACCGAGCCACAGCGATGTGCGATCAGCGATCGCACATCACTGATATCTCACGCGCTTTCGAGCCCACAGCGGCAGACTGTCCGCCTTCGGACTCGGACTCCGCGGCCACCATCTCTACTCCGATGACATCACCGCTCGCAGCACCAGGGCTCGCGGACACGCGTCGTCGAGCGCGGCCACCCCTGGCCGGCCGGCCGGCCAGGAACGCTTGACCCCGCCAGACTTCCGGTTTGTCTCGGTACACCCCCACTGCGACCCGGACTGCGAGAAACACCACCGTCGCACCGAGGACCATCAAGAGAACTGTTTCAACTCCGCTCGACATCGTCATCCACTGTCCCTTCCCTGCGTAGTCGCCCGAGCTTTTCGATACAAATAGTGTAGCGTAAATGATGCCAGAACTATTCCCGCAGATCCGGACTCATGGCTCAGATCACACCCGGTCGTGGCGGAAATGGTCCGGAGTTGGGACAGCCCGGGCGAAGTCAGGATGCGCGTCGAGCGCAGTCACCTCCGAGGGGGAACCCTCCAGCAGTTCGCGTGCAGCCTCGTCGAAACGCAGCGCCCAGTCGTACCCCGAGTCCGGTTTGCGGAAGTCGACGGCGCGCAGATTGTGGACGATGTTCCCGCTTCCCACGATGAGAACCCCCTCGTCGCGCAGCGGGCTCAGTTTCCGGCCGAGTTCGAGGTGATGGTCGAAGTCCTTGAACGCGTTGAGGGACAGCTGGACGACGGGGATCGAGGCATCCGGGAACGCGTGGAGGAGGACTGACCAGGTGCCATGGTCGATCCCCCAACTGTCGATGTCCTGCCCGACCCACCTGGGTCTACAGACATCGGCCACGAGTTCCGCGACCTCTGGCGCCCCAGGCGCCGGGTACTGCACATCGAACAGCTCTTGCGGGAATCCGTAGAAGTCGTGGATGGTGCGAGGCCGCGGCATCGCTGTGACTGCGGTCGCGTTGGTGTACCAGTGCGCGGAAATAACCAGGATCGCGCGGGGGCGCGGCACCGAGTTGCCGAGATGCGCCAGGCCTCGGTGTAACGGTTCGTCTGCAGCGCGTTCATCGGGTTGCCATGGCCGAGGAAAGCAACGGGCATCCGCGTCTTGTTCATGTTCGTGTCCCCCGGTTCGAGTCGGTGCCCGACCTTACGCATTAAGGACCCTCAGCTAGTTGCCTCCAGCAAGTTACTTCGGTCCGAAGAATCTGCCGGAAGCGTCACTTCCACATACTTCTTTCCAGGTCACACCCGTCACCCGCCCACCGTCGTCAGTCTCCAGCGACACTCGGATGCGAATTGGAGATCAACTCAGCACCCAGTGACACATCTACTCGATGTCATGTCAACGCACTGTCGATCACGACCTACATCCATCACACGTCTGACGGCCGCAGCTTGTCTCCATGTACTTCTACTGGTCGTCGACGAACTCAGCGACGTACTCGCCGACCGTCGGGAGCCGCCGCATTCACCACGGGGCTGACGTCGGCTGGGGTCGCTCGTCATCCGAACGTCGTTCGTACGTCGTCTGCCGTCGTACGGCGCGCTGCACCAGGTAGCCGACCATCCGAAGGACGAGGGCCGCCCGATTTCGAACCCGGCGATCACGCCACTCGAGCCGCTCACGAGACCTGCTGATGAAGGTGATTGCAGTAGCGCGCAAGGGCGGGATCTCGAAGCGTTCCAACGTAATGCCCTGGTCGCAGCTCCCGCACGTTCCGTACGGGCCGTCGACGGTCGTCGGCCGGCCGCGTCGATCTCCTCGGGCAGGCGGTCGATCAGGGAAGTCGTGCCGAAATGAGGTTAAGGACGTAGCACTGGTAAGGGGCCACGCCGTTGCATGAGATGACGTCGCCGGGCTCGCGGTCCGTGCGCCCGCAAATTCAAACTCGGCGAGCTTCAGCCACGCCGGGCGCTGCGGCGTCGTCGGGAGGCATCCTCGGAACCTTTCGCGTGGGTGTTCCCGGAGATCAGGGTGGACGCGGTGAGGTTCGCGAGTACGTCTTGGTAGGCCTTGTGGAAGCTGGCGATGCCGTTGTCCTCCAGGGTGTGACCGACCGCGTTCATGTCGACGCCGACATCCGTCAGCCGGCGCATCAGTTCGGTGGCCTGTGGCACACCGCTGTCGACGGTGCGAGTCATCGTGCCGTGGTCCTCGAAGGCGGCGATGGTTGCTTCGGGCAAGGTCGTGACCGTTTCGGGGCCGATGAGTTCCTCGACATAGCGGGTGTCGCGGTCCATGGGGTTCTTGGTGGACGTCGAAGCCCACAGCGGTCGCTGGACATCTGCGCCCAGTCGGGCGAGCCGGTGCCAGCGCTTGGTGGAGAATTGTTCGGTGAACAACCTGTACGCCAGTTTGGCCTGCGCGATCGCGGCCTGGCCGCACAGAGCCAGGGCCTCGTCGGTGCCGAGTGCCTCGAGTCGCTGGTCGACCTCGGTGTCGACGCGGCTGACGAAGAACGAGGCGACGCTGCTGACGGTCGAGGGATCGCCGCCGTTGGCGGTGAACTTCTCCAGCCCGGACAGGTAGGCCTCGATGATCTCGGCGTACCGGGACAGGGAGAACAACAGCGTCACGTTGATGCTTGCGCCCTCGCCGATCAGTGTCTCGACGGCGGTGACGCCTTCCGCGGTTGCCGGGATCTTCACGAGCAGATTGGGTTGGGCGATCCGGCGACGTAGCCACCGCGCGGCGGCGATCGTGCCGGACGCGTCGTGAGCCAGCTCGGGAGAGACCTCCACCGACACGAAACCGTCGATGCAGTCACCCCCGTCGAAGACTGGTCGCAGTAGGGTCAGCGCCTGACTGGCGTCGGCGATGACCAGCTCCCAGTAGGCCTCGTCCACCGACTTGCCGGCGGCCATCAGTTCCGAGAACTGTTCGTCGTAGTCGTGGGAGCCGGTGATGCTCCGGGCGAAGATCGTCGGGTTCGCGGTAACGCCGCGGATCCCGTCGGCGACCATCCGCGCCAGGGTGCCGTCACGCAGACA
Organism: Kribbella sp. VKM Ac-2571; assembly: GCF_004362255.1. Lineage (NCBI taxonomy): Bacteria > Bacillati > Actinomycetota > Actinomycetes > Propionibacteriales > Kribbellaceae > Kribbella > Kribbella sp. VKM Ac-2571. Next base: position 24,726 of record NZ_SNWS01000004.1, on the reverse strand, counting down.
GGTGCGGGTGAGGTTGTCCAGCCATGGGCTCTGCCCGAAGTGGCCGTAGAGGTGTTCCAGCTTCGTCATTGTGTTCCCGGCTCTCCCTGGCATCCGCCAGCTGCGGCTATCAAGGTGTGGTTGTTCAGCTGTCCATGTCGTGGAGCAGGTCGTCCCAGTCGATGGCGGCACGACTTGCCGCCCCGTCCCCCAGGACGAACCTGCTGGGGTCTCCGGCTGCTCTCGGTCCCGACGCCAGCCACGCGGCCATGCCGTGCGCGGTGCGGCGCTCGATCTCGTCGAGATACGCCCGCCGATCGTCGACGACCTGTAGCCGTTGCGTCGGCGAACCGGCTCGTTGCAGGGCGGAGAAGCTGGCCCGCCAGGCCACGCACAGGGCAGCGTCGCTGAGAGCACCCGGCGCGATGCGAGGCTTGGACGCGTCGTCTGGCTCGATCCCGAGGATGGGGGCCGGGGCGGACCGTGGCGGGCGGTCGGCACGATCCTGCCGGACAGACCGAGGTGGCGGGCTAGCGAGGTGCCCGTGTTCGGTGAGCCAGTGAAGGCAGCGTCGAATTGCGTACGGGGATCCGCCCACGATGATGGCCAGGAGGAGCACCGCTGTTGCAGCGCCCACCAGATTGCCCAGGCCGACGAAGGAGACCGTGCCACCCGCGGCGAGGGCTGTGCTGGTGGCCACGATCCGTCGTCGATCCCGCGGCGGTCGGCCGGGACCGTCGGGGTCTGCCAGAGCGACCATGGCCACGACCGCGCCCGTGAGCGCCGCGAGGATGAGCAGCATGATGACGTTCGTGAGTGACCAGGTGAACGCCATGACTGCGCCTAGTGCGCCGAGCACACCACAGAACAACAGCCAGAAGACTCGATAGGCCTTCATGGTGTGTTCTCCTGCGCCGTAGCGTCGCGGCGGACTGCGACTGATCGGTCCACGACAACCTCCTTGCGGTGCCGGGGGACTTGCTCCTGCAGCTACGACTGTGCCGCGACGTCGCGACGACAGGTACGGCGACGATCGGCGAACCTGAGGCTGGGCTGTTGGCCGACGCCCGGCAAGATGGTCCCTCCGGAATCAGGGCCGGGTCGGTTACGCGTGGGCCTCCGCACCGGACGGAAGGTCACGGGCGGGCCAGTCGAGGAGTCGTGCGCCGAGGACGGCGATGTGCAGCGTGAACCGCTGTGCCGGGTCGCCCGGGTCTTGTCCAGTGAGGATCTTGACCTTGTCCAGCCTGTAGGTGACGGTGCGAACTGACATGTTCAGGCGCCGGGCGGCCTCGGTGGCGACCTCTCCGGTCGCGAAGTACGCCTCGAGAGTCTGCAGCAGCGGCTCTGCGCCGCCGCGGTTCTGGGTCAGCGGGCCGAGCACCGCCTGGATGAGATCGACGATGGCGGCCTGGTCACGGATCAGAACCCGGTACACGAGCATGTCCTCGGCGTTGACGACAGCGGCGTCGAGCTGCAACCGGTCCGCCAGCGTCAGCGCTTCCCGAGCCTCTTCGTACGAGCGGGCGATGCCGTAGGAACCGGGGTAGGGCCGGCCCGTCGTGACGCGCCATTCCCGACCTGACCGGTGCCGGATCAACGCGTCGTGGATCAAGGTGCCCACACCTGGCGCGACGGTGCGGGGCGCCGTGCCGGCGGCCGTCGCCGGGATCAACACCACCAGCAAGCCTTCTTTGGTGGCGACCAGAACCTCACGGTCCCCGAAACGGTCGAGAATGAAGGCTTCCAGCATGTTCACGCTCGTGTCGCCTTCGGGGAGGCTGTCGGCGGGGCGGGCCAGGACCACCTGGTGCGGCCGGCCGAGATCGAGCCCGAACGGTTCGGCGCGTTCCACAATTCCGGCGACGTCGGGGTCACCGCGCAGTAGGTCGTCGACCAGTTCGCGGCGCAGCGACTCCTCCTGCCGGATGAGGTGCTGAGTGGCGATCTGGTAGCTGTCGACGAGGACGGCGATCGCTTCGCCGACAGCGCGAAGTACCGCTTGTGCAGAAGCGCGGACGGTGTCGCGGTCGCGGTACGGCACGACGTCGGGCAGGTCCCGCCACATCCGCCAGGCCGCCGACAGGTAGAGGTCGACGACTCGCCCGGCAGGGATGCCCTGTTCGGCGGCGCGACGCCCGAGTTCGCGGACGATCGCCAATTCATGTTCACGGGGCCGTCGCCCGGAGATCGCGGCGTCCGCGAGCAGGGTGAGGTATTCGACCAGCAGCTCGAGCGGCGCCTGGGAGTCTCCAGCGGCCGCTTCTGCGATCGCCGTCAGCCATGCCTCATCCGCGCTGTTCGCAGCAGAACCCGGCCACCGCAACCCGCCGGACTCGCTCATGGCGCTCCCTCGCACTGGATCTACAGCCGTGACGGGCTGGGCCATCTGCCCCGGGGCTGGGCAGTTACCCGCAGGTGCTGGGCCATGTCCCAGTAGAGCACCGTTGCCGGACGTCGGCCATAACGGCGGTCACAGGTTCGCCGATCGGCGCACTACTTGTCTGACCGCTGGAACGGCAGAGTCGAAGCCGTAGGACACCCAGAGTTGAAGCGGAGCGGCGACATGAAGAGGGCAACTGCGGTGAACTATCCGGGTCGTCAGGCAGTTGTGGTCGGGGTTGATGGCTCTGTTTCCGCGCAAGGCGCGCTGGCTTGGGCCGCCGCCGAGGCGATGTCGAGGCGATGTCCCCTGCGCATCGTTCACGCTTTCAGTTGGCCGATGATCGGCAACCCCCTGGACATGACCTTCGCTGGAGACATGAACCTCGGCCTGCAATCCGCGGCCGAGGGGATCCTCACCGAGGCGGAGGCGCACGCGCGCGAACTCGCCCCCGACATCAAGGTCACCGCCAACCTGTTTGTCGGTCTCGCGGCGCCGACACTACTCAACGCGGCACAGAATGCTGACCTGGTGGTCGTGGGCAGCCGTGGCGTCGGCGGCTTCCGCGGCCTGCTCGTGGGATCGGTGAGCGCCACCATGGCCACCCATGCCCCATGCCCGGTAGTCGTCGTCCGTCCCCACGCCGACGGTACGGCGTTCCCCGCGTCGCCGACCGGCCGGGTCGTGGTCGGCGTCGACGGGTCGGAGGTCTCGGCTGCGGCGATCCGGTTCGCGTTCCAAGAGGCGGCACGCCGCCGCGTCGGAATCACCGCCGTACATGCCGCGATGCCGACCCGCCAGCACCCGTCACTGCGCGTCCCCGCGGACATCGTCGAGCAGGTCGACCGGCAACTGTTCGCCGAGGCGATGGACAGCAAGCAGGTCCTCATCCCCGGCATCGACGTACGAATGAAGCTCGTGCACGCTCACCCGGCCCAGGCACTGATCGATGCATCGGCCGGCGCAGAACTGATCGTGGTCGGGTCGCACGGCCGCGGCGGCTTCACCGGCATGCTGCTGGGCTCGGTCAGCCAGGCCGTGCTGCACCACGCCGCCTGCCCCGTCGCTGTCGTCCGTCCACACCGCACCCCGGCCGTCAAATCCTCATCTGCGGGCCGGCTACAGCTTGCGATCACGTCACCCGACGAGCTCGTCGGCCTGAAGGAGCTGTCATGACACCGACGCCGCAAGGCCTGCCGGAAAGCCTTGGTTTGCACAGCCAACTGCTCGACCTTGACCCCTCGGAGACGCAGGAGTGGCTGGAGTCGATCGATCAGGTCGTCGACCACGCTGGGCAGAACAGGGCGCGGTACCTGCTGCTCAGCATCCTGCAGCGAGCCCGCGACCGTCGCGTCGGTGTCGCGAATCTGCGCAGTACCGACTACCTCAACACGATCGCTCCCGATGCCGAGCCGGCCTTTCCCGGCGACGAGCACATCGAGCGGCGGATCCGGGCCTACAACCGCTGGAACGCCGCGGTCATGGTCCATCGCGCGCAACGGCCCGGCATCGGCGTCGGCGGGCACATCTCCACCTACGCCTCCGCAGCGGCGCTGTTCGAGGTCGGCTTCAACCACTTCTTCCGCGGCCACGACGCCCCCGGCGGCGGCGACCAGATCTACTTCCAAGGACACGCCTCCCCCGGCATCTATGCCCGCGCGTTCCTGGAAGGGCGACTCACCAGCGACCAGCTCGACGGCTTCCGGCAGGAGATCTCCCGCGGCGGGTTACCGTCGTACCCTCATCCCCGGCTGATGCCGGACTTCTGGGAGTTCCCCACGGTCTCAATGGGGCTCGGACCGCTCAACGCGATCTACCAGGCCCGCTTCAACCGGTACCTGCACAACCGTGGCCTCAAGGACACCAGCCGGCAGCGTGTGTGGGCATTCCTCGGCGACGGTGAGATGGACGAACCGGAGTCTCTCGGCGCGATCGGCGTGGCCGCCCGTGAAGAGCTCGACAACCTGATCTTCGTGGTCAACTGCAACCTGCAGCGCCTCGATGGCCCCGTCCGCGGCAACGGCAAGATCATCCAGGAGCTCGAGTCGTACTTCCGCGGCGCCGGCTGGAACGTCATCAAGGTGATCTGGGGCCGCGAATGGGACCCGCTGCTGGCCGCCGACACCGACGGCGCGCTGCTCAACCTGATGAATACCACACCCGACGGCGACTTCCAGACCTACAAGGCCGAGTCCGGCGCGTTCGTGCGCGAGCACTTCTTCGGCCGCGACCCGCGCACCGCGGCCATGGTCGAGCATCTGTCCGACACCGAGATCTGGAACCTCAAACGCGGTGGTCACGACTATCGCAAGTTGTACGCCGCGTACCGGGCGGCCACCGAGCACACCGGACAGCCCACGGTGATCCTGGCCAAGACCATCAAAGGATGGACTCTGGGCTCCCACTTCGAGGGCCGCAACTCCACCCACCAGATGAAGAAACTCACCCTCGACGATCTCAAGGGTTTCCGCGACCGGCTGTTCCTCGACATTCCCGACTCGGCGCTCGACGCGGTCAAGCCGCCGTACTACCGGCCACCGGAGGACTCGCCGGAACTGCAATACCTGCACGAGCGGCGCCGCGCTCTCGGCGGGTACCTGCCCGCCCGCAGAGTCACCAGCAAACCACTCACGCTGCCGGGCGAGGCGGCGTACGCAGTCGCACGACGCGGCTCAGGCCGGCAGGAGGTCGCCACCACGATGGCGTTCGTCCGGCTGCTCAAGGACCTCATGAAAGACCCTCAGATCGGTCACCGCTTTGTACCGATCATCCCCGACGAGGCCCGCACCTTCGGCCTGGATTCCCTCTTCCCGTCCAAGAAGATCTACTCCCCTCACGGACAGCACTACATTTCGGTCGATCGCGGGCAGATGCTGAGCTATCAGGAAGACGTCCGAGGTGTCCTTCTGCATGAAGGCATCACCGAGGCCGGCTCCGCCGCGTCCTGGACAGCCGCGGGTACGTCGTACGCCACCCACGGTGAGCCGATGATCCCGCTGTACATCTTCTACTCGATGTTCGGGTTCCAGCGCACCGGCGATCAGCTCTGGGCGGCCGCGGACCAGATGACCAGAGGATTCCTGCTCGGAGCCACCGCGGGCCGAACCACCCTGAACGGCGAAGGCCTGCAGCACCAAGACGGCCATTCGTTGCTGCTGGCATCCACCAATCCGGCTTGCATCGCGTACGACGCTGCCTATGCCTTCGAGCTGGGCCACATCACCGCCGACGCACTCCGGCGCATGTACGGCGAACCGCGACCCGGCGAAGACCAGAACGTCTTCTACTACCTCACCCTCTACAACGAACCGATATCGCAGCCGGCCGAACCCGATCACGTCGACATCGACGGCATCCTCGCCGGGATGCATTGCTACTCCCCCACCCCGGACGGCGATGGCCCGCAGGCACAAATCCTTGCCTCCGGCATCGCGATGCCCTGGGCGCTGGAGGCGCAACGCCTACTGCACACAGACTGGGGAGTCCACGCCGCCGTGTGGTCGGTGACGTCCTGGACCCAACTACGCCGTGACGCACTCGCCGCCGAGGAGTGGAACCAGTCCCACCCCGGCCAGTCTCCTCGCGTTCCCTACGTCACGCGGCGGCTTGCCGACACCGCAGGCCCCGTCCTCGCGGTCTCGGACTGGATGCGCGCAGTGCCCGACCAGATCGCTCCGTTCGTCCGCAGACCCTGGACGTCACTGGGCACCGACGGATTCGGCCACTCCGACACCCGCGCCGCACTCCGACGCCACTTCGGAATCGACGCACAATCAATCGCCGTGCGGACGCTGCAGCAGCTGGCCGACTCCAGAGACCTGGACGAGTCGGTACCGCGGTCAGCCAGAACGACGTACCTGGCTGGACAAGCGAAGGCACGCCCGACGTCCGGCGGCGATGACAACACCAAGTAGACAACTGGCAGGAACGCGTTCCAGGAGGAGCCATGCGAGTGTTCGTGGCCGGTGCAACCGGAGTCATCGGTCGCCGGCTGCTGCCACTGCTCACCTCGCAAGGCCATGAGGTGATCGGCTTGGCTCGCTCGTACGGCGCCGCCGTCGAGGTCGAGCTACTGGGAGCCATGGCCGCCGAGGCCGATGCGCTGGACTCCCGGTCTTCGCCGCCTTGAGGTCGCTTGAAGAGCGGACCCGGCAGGCAGATGGGCTGGTACTTCGCCTGGGGCAGCTCTACGGCCACGGTGCGGTCTATGGCAGACACGGATCATTCGTCCGTCAGGTACAGGCCGGGAAGATGCCGCTCATCGGCTCCGGTGACGGCACCTTCTCCTTCACCCACGTCAGCGACGCCGCCTCGGCCATCGCCGCTGCCCTGCGCAGTCAGGTGCGCGGCGCACTGAAATCGCCTTCATGACCCAACTGCGCGGCGCCAACAACACCCTGGCCCGGCGCACCCTCGACTGGGCCCCGCACTACAGCTCATGGCGACAGGGATTCGCCGCGGAACTGACCCACGCCGCGCATTCCTGATCCCAGCGGCGACACCACGAACCACGCGGCAACACCTCTTCCGTCCCTGACACGAACCGCCGGGACACCGTTGGCACTACCAACGTACCGGCGAGCCGCGCGTTGCCGATCCTCGGCAACCAGACAGGCGCCAAGTCAGCCGACCAGGGGCGGTGTCAGACCGCGGCCGTCAGACAAGCATGGAAGTACATCGACGCTCTAGAAGGAGCAGATCATGAGTACTGAGGGGCGCACAGCCCGCACACCAAGCCGGGAGACATTGTCGGACCCGGCGTACCAGGCTTTCCTGGTTCTGCGAACCGTCTTCACCGTGGCGCCGATCGTGTTCGGCCTGGACAAGTTCGCCAACCTGCTCACCGACTGGCCTGCCTACCTGGCCCCCTGGATCAACGACATCGTCCCAGGCTCCGGGCAAGACGCCATGTACCTCATCGGCGTCATCGAGATCGTCGCCGGCATCGCGGTCGCCCTGATCCCCCGCTACGGCGCATTACTCGTCGCAGCCTGGCTCGCCGGCATCATCATCAACCTGCTCACCCTCTCAGGGTTCTACGACGTCGCCCTGCGCGACTTCGGCCTCCTCGTCGCCGCCCTCGCACTCGCCCGCCTCGCCACCAAGTACGCCCCCACACGCCACAGCTCCTGACGTGAACGCGAGCGACGTCCGAACGGAGAAGAAATGATCATCCTTTACCTGTTACTCACAGCGTTGGTTGTCGGCCTGATCGGGTCGGCGATGTGCGTCCGCGTGGTCAAGCAGTTCGAGCGTGGCGTCGTGTACCGGTTCGGCCGGGTGCGTCCCGCGATCCGTCCGCCTGGCCTCGCCTTGCTGGTACCGATCGCCGACCGGCTGCAGAAGGTCAACATGCAGATCATCACGATGCCGGTCCCAGCCCAGGACGGCATCACCCGCGACAACGTGACCGTCCGCGTCGACGCCGTCGTCTACTTCAATGTGATCGACCCGGTCCGCGCGGCCGTCGACGTCGAGGACTACATCTCGGCCATCGGCCAGGTCGCGCAGACCTGTCTGCGCTCGATCATCGGCAAGAGCGACCTGGACGACCTGCTGTCCAACCGGGAACGCCTCAACCAGGGCATGGAGTTGATGATCGACAGCCCGGCGCTGGACTGGGGCGTCCACATCGAACGGGTCGAGATCAAGGACGTCGCCCTGCCGGAGACGATGAAGCGGTCCATGTCGCGCCAGGCCGAGGCCGAACGGGAACGCCGGGCGCGCATCATCACCGCGGACGGCGAACTCCAGGCCTCGGAGAAGCTGGGCCAGGCCGCCGAGGTGATGACCAAGCACCCGGCCGCCCTGCAACTGCGCCTGCTCCAGACCGTCGTCGAGGTCGCCGCCGAGAAGAACTCCACACTGGTGCTACCTTTCCCGGTCGAACTGCTGCGATTTCTGGAGCGATCGACCCCGGCCGAGACGCCCCAGCCCGCCGGCGCCGGCTCGGTGCCTGATGCGGAAAGGGCCGCGGAGGACCGCGATGCCGCGTCCGATCGGTCGCCCGCACGTGAGATCGCACGATCGCAAGCGGACGCGGCACCCGGTTCCATGCACCGATCCACTCACCGCACATGGTGACGGCCAGCGCACCAGCTCTGCCCGGCGCAATCGCGACGGCGCCTCCCGCAACGACCAACTCGGGACACACCCGGTGGGGCGGACTTCACTCCGGGACCGCCGATCCGGCCTGGCAGCCGTGAGTCGTGGCATCAAGACCGGCCAGCGGGTCACGGCATGCCTTCTGGCGCAGCGCGCGGTCTGTGGAGCGAGCCACGCATCTATATCGTAGGACGACCTACTTGAGTAGGGCCGGATCTTCCGGTGATTCCACTGAGGATGTGATCCACGTGCAGCCCGACACGAAGCACGGCGAGCAGGCCGTCCGCGGTCGCCAGACGGTCCAGGTACGCCGAATCTACGACGAGCCCTCCGCCGGCGACGGCGTCAGGGTGCTGGTCGATCGGGTATGGCCCCGCGGCATCCGCAAGGACGCCGCGGCCATCGACGAATGGCTCAAGGACGTCGCACCGTCAACGGAGCTCCGCAAGTGGTACGGCCATGTGCCGGAGAAGTTCGCGCAGTTCGAGGCACGCTACCGCGACGAGCTCGAGCAGCCGGCCGCCAGGACGGCGCTGGAGCATCTGCGCACGCTGGCGAAACGCGACACCTTGACGTTGGTGACCGCGACCAAGGACGTGGATCACAGCCAGGCCGCAGTCCTGGCGCGGAGGTTGCAAGAGCCACAGTGACCTTTCGAGGCCCGGACCCATGGCGGCGGTGCTTCGGCCTGGCTACTGACCAGGGCGCTTCCCGATCTGCAGACCGGGACGGCGTCGATGGACGGTCAGGTAGGACAGGCCGTTCCGGCCGGCGGTGATGTTCCGGGTCGACCCGCGGGGCAGCCAGACAATGTTGCCGTCAGCAAGAACCTGTTCACCGTCGGGTGAACCGACGATGCCGTCACCGGCGATGACGATGAGTACGACGTCGAGATCGGGCTCGGTGTGGGTGTCCACGCGCTGACCGGCAGGTCGATGGATGAGGTTCGCGTCGAGCTGTCGCCCGGGCTCGGCGAGCGTCCACCGGGCACCCGACGGCACGAGTGAATCCTCGACGAGTTCGTGCACGTCGACCAGGACCCGTACCGTCGGATGCTCAGGCTGGAGTTCAACTGGAACCTTCGGCGACTCGTCAGGCATCAAGAGCGACCCGGCCGATCCGGACTCGCCACTCCTCGGGCCCGGCCTGCAGATAGTCCCAGCTGAAGGCGCCTCGGTATCTGGCTTCGAACTCGCGGCGCAACGGCTTGGGATCGTGGCTGTTGACGAGGACGAAGGCCTCTCCCGGAGCCAGCGCGGCGTACCTGGCGAACACGCGGGGATGACGGCCGCCACGAGCGATCCGCCGTACGTCGATCACCGTCGACTGCTCGACCCGCTCCCCCGCCAGATAGGCCTGCAGGCCTGAGGTCAGCAACGAAGGATCGACGCCAGGCAAGCCGGCGAGCGCGGGCAGCAACACCGACTCCTCGATCTGGAGCTGGGTATCCAAAGTCGCCATGATCATCACGCCGAGCCTCGCCGCATCCACAGAGCCGGCCGTCGCCAGTTCGTCGATCTGCGCATTGACTGCTGCGGCGCCGACTCTGAGAGCATCGGCCAGGAGCCGGGTCTCGTCATCCTCGGACGCGGGTGCATACAGGTCCCGATCCGCAGTCATCAGATACCGGCGCACTTCGTGGAGGCAGAAGTCCACCAACTCTACGGACCGAGGTTCGCCACCGTGGGCGCCGGGCTGCGTCGTGGTCAGTTCCGCCAGTCCGGACAGCAGCCGCTCGTGGGCCTCACGGACCGCACCTCGAGCGATCACGTCCGGATCGGTTTCGGTCGCCTGGATGAAGATCTCCGCAGCCGCCATGGTGTCGCCCTCCTCGCGTGGATGTTTTCAATGATTATTACATGTGCTATTTGTAGTAATTACAAGCGCCTGGACGAGGAGACTGTTGTGACCTACGTGATCGCGTTGCCGTGCGTCGACCTCAAGGACCGCGCCTGCGTCGACGAGTGCCCGGTCGACTGCATCTACGAAGGCGGGCGCTCCCTCTACATCCATCCGGAGGAGTGCATCGACTGCGGTGCCTGCGAACCCGTATGCCCGGTGGAGGCCATCTTCTACGAGGATGATCTGCCCGAGCAGTGGAAGGACTACCAGGCCGCGAACGAAGGATTCTTCGACGACCTCGGGTCTCCAGGCGGGGCCTTCAAGGTGGGTGCTGTCGCACACGACCATCCCCTCATTGCGGCGCTGCCGCCGCAGGAGCAGGCAAGCTGACCCCCATGACCAGGACTGATCAGACGGCCGACGACCAGCCACGCCGGCAGGCACTCCTCGAAGCCCTGCGAGCCTCCGCCGCTCCGCTGGGTGTCACCGAACTCGCCGAACAACTCGGCATCCACCCCAACACCGTCCGCTTCCACCTGGACGCCCTCGTGACGCAAGGACTCGTCGACCGCCGACTCCAGGAGCCGACCGGGCGCGGCAGGCCTCGAACCCTGTACACCCCACATCCCGGAATGGACCGAGGCGGCCGGCGCCAGTACCAACTGCTCGCCAAGATCCTGCTCGGACAACTGGCCACGACTCCCGATGCGGAAGTCGCAGCTGAGGCCGCGGGCCGCGGCTGGGGCGGCTATCTGGTCGAGAACATCCCGCCGTCACGTCAACTCGACGCACCCGAGGCTACGCAGCGGTTGACCGCGCTGATGACCGACCTTGGATTCGCCCCCGAACCCGACGACGCCGACGCCGACGCCACGCGCATCAGACTGCGGCACTGCCCCTTCCTGGAGCTCGCGGAGGAGTACTCGTCGACATTGTGTCCGCTGCATCTCGGTCTCATGCGAGGTGCGCTCACCGAGATCCGCGCACCGATCGTAGCGACGAGCCTTGAGCCGTTCGCCGAGCCCGACGCCTGCATCGTCCACCTCTCCCCCGCCCGCGGCCGCGCGCATCCTCGGCAGCGTCGCGACAGGAGCACCTGATGTACCTCACGAGAATCGGCACGACGCCCCGGCGCCGGCGCCAGGTTCTCCTGCAGCCAGTCGGCGACCTGCTTCGTCAGCCGCTCCTGGACCTGCAGATCGCGGGCGAACAGCTCGACGACCCGCGCCAGCTTCGACAGGAACTTGCCGGGCCCCGGACACCTGCACTAGCCCTTGAGCTCCGTGCCAGCTGCCGAATGAGGCGCGGATTCTCACGTGGTGTCTTCTCCTTCGGCCTCGATACCGCCGGTCTCCTCGAGATGCTCCACACGTGCGTCGTCGTCTCCCGCATCCAGCAGGTTGTCCTTGTCGGCCCGGTTGGCGGGGTACTCCGCGAGCGCGACGTCCGGGTGGTGCTTGTCGAACGCAGGGCTTTCGGACCTGATCCGGGGCAGCTTCTCGAAGTTGTGCCGCGGCGGCGGCGAACTGGTCGCCCACTCCAGCGAGCGGCCCCAGCCCCACGGGTCGTCCACTCCCACCAAAGGTGCTCTGCGGTAGGTCTTGTAGATGTTGTAGAGGAACGGCAGCGTCGAGGCGCCGAGGATGAAGGCGCCGATGCTGGAGACCTGGTTCAGGGTGGTGAAGCCCTCGTTGGCGCCGTACGACGCGTAGCGCCGCGGCATGCCCTCGACGCCGAGCCAGTGCTGCACCAGGAACGTGGTGTGGAAGCCGATGAACAGCAGCCAGAAGTGCAGCTTGCCCAGCCGCTCGTCCAGCATCCGCCCGGTGAACTTGGGCCACCAGAAGTAGAACCCGGCGAACATCGCGAACACCACGGTGCCGAACACGACGTAGTGGAAGTGCGCAACCACGAAGTACGTGTCGGTGACCTGGAAGTCCAAGGTCGGCGAGGCCAGGATGACGCCGGTCAGACCGCCGAAGAGGAAGGTCGTCATGAACCCGAGCGACCACAGCATCGGGGTGTCGAACGACACCGAGCCACCCCAGATCGTGCCGATCCAGTTGAAGAACTTCACGCCGGTCGGCACCGCGATCAGGAATGACATGAAGGAGAAGAACGGTAAACTCACCGCGCCGGTGACGAACATGTGATGTGCCCACACCGTCAACGAGAGCGCGGCGATCGCCAGCGTCGCGCCGACAAGCCCCATGTAGCCGAAGACCGGCTTCCGGCTGAACACCGGCAGGATCTCGGTGACAATGCCGAAGAACGGCAGCGCGATGATGTAAACCTCGGGATGCCCGAAGAACCAGAACAGGTGTTGCCAAAGTATCGGCCCGCCGTTCGCGGCATCGAAGACGTGTGCCCCGAGTAGGCGGTCGGCCTCCAGCACCAGCAGCGCCGCGGCCAGGATCGGGAACGCGACCAGCACCATGATCGAGGTGATGAGAGTGTTCCAGGTGAAGATCGGCATCCGGAACATCGTCATCCCGGGTGCCCGGAGGGTGATGATCGTGGTGATGAAGTTGACCGCACCCAGGATGGTGCCCAGACCCGCCATCCACAGACCCATGATCCACAGGTCGCCGCCAATGCCTGGTGAACGGACCGCGTTCGACAGCGGGGCGTAGCCGGTCCAGCCGAAGCTCGCCGCCCCGCCCGGGGTGAAGAAGCCGCTGACCGCGATCAGGCCGCCGAACAGGAACAGCCAGTAGCTGAACATGTTCAGTCGCGGGAACGCGACGTCGGGGGCGCCGATCTGGATCGGCATGATGACGTTCGCGAAGCCGACGAACAGCGGCGTCGCGAACAGCAGCAGCATGATCGTGCCGTGCATCGTGAAGAGCTGGTTGTACACCTCTTCGTTCACGATCTGCAGACCCGGCTTGGCCAGCTCGGCGCGGATGAACAGCGCCATCACGCCGCCGATCAGGAAGAACGCGAACGACGTGACCAGGTACAGCTGGCCGATCAGCTTGTGATCGGTGGTTGTGAGGACACGCACCAGCGCACGGCCCAGCGGCAAGCGGGGTCTTGCGGCAGGTTCTCCGGATCTGACCCTGGCGGTCAGGGACCATGCAAGGTCGTGGTGGGCGGCGACATGCGTCCGCTGCTCATACATCGGATCGTTTTCGCCGGCCTGAGATGTCTCCACGGGCCGACTCACCAGTTCGCCGGCGGGTCGCTGGCGGGGAAAGAATCCTCGCCCCACACATCGACGATGTCCCGCAGCGGTCGCGACGACGATCCCGGAGGAATGGTCGCGGTGCGCCAGGGATGCCGAAGCTTCTCCGACTCCTTGGAGAGTTGGCATCCCAGGCAGAGACTGGTCATCGGGATGGCCTGCAGCCGGTCCTCGGAGATGACGCGACCACAGCGCTGGCAGACACCGAAGCGACCGACGGAGAGCCGGAACAGAGCAGCGTCAACATCCGCCAAGGCAGCTCTGGCGGCTCTCATCAAGGCCACAGTCACCTCACTCTGAGCATCGTCGGACGCGGCCAACCCGTCGTAGGCGAGCTCGGTCAGCTGATCGAGACGAAAGCTGCGCTGCTGCTCGAGCTCGTGGCGGTACCACTGCAAGTCGACGGTGTGCGAGTCACGTGGTGCGCTGCGTGGAGCCGTCTGATCCAGATCGGTCATCGAAACCTCCTCGTCGGCGGTGATCGCGCGATCCCAACGATGCCGTCTTGCACGGGGGCTGAATACATGGCTGATCGGCGAAGGTCGGACTCCCTCGTTGCCGGGTATCGGCAACCTCGCAGACCTGTCTGAGGATCCGCGGTTTCCGTGCAGCGGGCACCGCACGACCGGCGCCCCGCTACCTCGAGCCTCGCGTTGGCTGTGTGCTCTATGGGGAGGTTCTTGATTCAGGGTTCGATCAAGCCGGCCCGGATCGCGTAGCGGGTGAGCTCCAGGCGGTCGCGAAGACCGAGTTTCTGGAGCATGTTCGCACGATGCCGCTCGACGGTCTTGATACTGATGAACAAGGTCTTGGCGATTTCCTTGGAGGAGTGCCCCTCGGCGACGAGTTTGAGGACCTCCTCCTCGCGGGCGGTCAGGATCTGCTCCGGGATGGCCTGTCCGAGACGCGCCCGATCCAGGTAGTTGCGGATCAGCGCGTTCACCGCACCTGGGTAGAGGAACGGCTCTCCACGCATCGCGGCGCGGCAGGCCTCCACCAGATCGCGATCGGCGACGGACTTCAGCACGTACCCGGCCGCGCCGGCCTTGAGCGCCTGGAAGAAGTACTGCTCGTTGTCGTACATCGTCAGCATGAGAATCCGCAGATCCGGATGGCGTGACGACAGCTCGCGGGCCGCCTGCAGGCCGGTCATTCGCGGCATCGCGATGTCGAGGATGGCGAGATCGATGTCGGTGGTCCGGGCAAGGTCGACGGCCTCCTTTCCGTCGCTGGCTTCGGCGACCACCGTCAGGTCGGGTTCGCTGTCGAGGATCAGCCGTACGCCCCGCCGTACGAGTGCATGGTCGTCCGCCAGCAGGATGCGGGTCGGGTCCGGTGCAGCCATCCTCAGTCGCCGTTCCTGTTGACCGGCACCAGCAGGTTCACCTCGGCGCCGCCCGTTGGCGCGGCGCCCAGGTCCAGAGTGGCGCCGACCAGGAGGGCACGTTCTCGCATGCCACGGATTCCTGCTCCTTCGTGCGCCAGTCCGAGGCCGCGGCCGTCGTCACGGATCCGGAGAGCGACGACTCCTTCGCTGTGGCGGAGGCTGATCTCGACCTGGGTCGCGTCGGCATGCCGAGCCACGTTGGTCAGCCCTTCCTGGGCGACCCGGTAGAGCACCAGCTCGGTCTGCTCGTCCAACGCCGGTAGCCCCGGCTGGAAACGGTGCCGTATCGACAGGCCGGTGTGCGTGGACAGCTCGGTCGCGAGTGCAGTCAAGGCGCTCACCAGACCAAGATCCTCCAGCACACCCGGTCGCAGTCTGTGCGCCAGACGGCGTACCTCGTCCAGGCTCTCGCGGGTGGTCTCCTGAGCGTGGCGCAGATCCGCACGCAAGTCGGCATCTTCGACCCGCTCGGCCGCGCGCCTGAGCTCCAGCAGTACGGCGGTCAGACTCTGGCCGACCTCGTCGTGCAGCTCCTGCGCGATCCGTCGCCGCTCTGCCTCCTGTGCAGACAGCGCCCGGGAACTGCTCGCCGCACGCTCGGCTTCCAACCGCTCCAGCATGTCGTTGAAGGCCCGGATCAACTGCGAGACGCCGCCACGCCCCGGGACCGGCAGACGCTGCCCGGGCCGAAGCAGATCGACGGTGGCCATCCTTCGGGTCAACCGGTCCAACGGCGCCAACCCGACCTGCAGCAGCAATGCGTTGGCGACCAGCATGACCACCAACCCACCCAGCAGCACCAGAGCCTCGGTGAACACCACCGGAACCGACACGGTCACCGGAGCCCACAGCAACAATGCTGTGGCGGCGGCGAGCACCACCGCATTCAGGGCGAAGATGCGCCAAAACAATGGCACTGCAAGCACCTCTCTCTTCACCACCGCGATCCGATGGCGCGGCAGCCCCACGCTGCACCCGCCGGACCACCTTCGACTCTCAGTCGTGAAGGTCGAGTGCCAGTGGACATCAGGGGTTGCATACCTTCCAGACTGCCTCCTATCTCGCCCCACGTCGATCGGGGCTGACACTCATCTTCCGACCACTGCGGGGCCAGTAGGTCGAGCGCAATGTTCACAGCTGATGGTCCCTACGAGCGCAGTAGCTCGAGGGCCGCCTGGATCATGCGCTCGTCGGTCGATTCGAGTCTCGGCCGGCCTCGGCCGGTGGAGTTGTGTGGCATCGGTCCTGACCTCTGGGAATAGATCTGCTCTCAATTATCGCTACACCATGTGTAGCGATGAATGGAGGAGCGATGAGTACGTCGTCATTGGAAGCGGTCGAGGTAGCGCTGCTGGTTCTGATCGGGGTGCTGACGCCGCTGATCTGCATCGGAGGCCTGGGATGGGCCTACCTGATGCAGGAGCGCGACTCGACCAAGCATGCACATCGATCGTCGGAGGAAAGGTAAAGATGGAGAAGATCGTCGTCGGCATCGACGGTAGCGAGACGGCGCGGCGAGCGCTCGAGTGGGCAGCAGCAGAGGCGAGCTTGCGCGGCGCCAGGCTCATTGTGGTCCATGCCTGGCAACAGCCGACTGCGGCCTTGATGTCGACATATGCTCCCCTACTGGCTGACCCGGCCACGCTTGCGGAGACCGCGCGACAAACGCTGACCGACAGTCTGAAAGCCGCGGACCTCACCGGACTCGTCAGTGAACCCGAACTGCTGGTCGTCCAGGGCCCGGCCGCATCGGCTCTCATTGGCGCCGCAGAGAACAGCTCTTTACTCGTCGTGGGCTCACGTGGCCGCGGCGGTGTCGCCGGCCTTCTCCTCGGCTCCGTCAGCCGACAGGTCGCGCACGAGTCCACGATCCCGGTGGTCATCATTCCTCCGACGGCAACCGCCCCGGATGTGCAGACGAGCTGACGAATGATTGCCCCAGGCAACGTAACTCCAGGGAAGCGGAAAATGGGTGTTGGACCCGATAGGCTGGGCCGGTACCAACGGAGATGGTGGTGGCATGAAGACACCACGGGTGACCTCCAGCGCGGTTGGTACGGCCGGCCGGCCGGAGCTGCACCGCAAACACGAGATCCTGCATCGCCTGCAGCACGAGCGAAACACCCGGCTCGCGCAGGTGAACGCCATGGAAGCCGACAAGCCCAACGCCAACGAGGAATTGGTCAAGGCACAGATCGCGGCGATCCGCCTGGTCCTGGCCGAGATCGATGCGGCGGTGGAACGCGTGCAGGACGGTTCGTACGGCGTTTGTCACGGCTGCGAGGTACGGATCCCGGTCGGGCGACTGGAGATCCTGCCCTACGTCCGCTACTGCGTGCGTTGCCAGCAGCAAGCCCTGTGACAACTGCCGGATACATGACCGAGGAGAGCCTGTGACCAGCCGGACGGCCACCGCCTTCAATGCCGGACTGCCTCGGCAGGAGCTCGCGACGCTGCGAGCAATACTGCTCGAGCAGCGCGCCTTCCGGCGCGAGCAACTCCGGACCATCCGTTCGTCGGTGCCGCAGGAGCCGATCGGCACCGACGGGTCGGCGCGGGCTGAGGTGCAGAACCATCTGGCCGTTGCGGCCCGGATCGTCCTGGCCGACGTGGAGGCCGCGCTCGACCGGCTGGACACGGGCCACTACGGACGATGCGTCCGGTGCCGCAAACCTGTTGAGGTGCGGCGGTTGCGGATCTGTCCGCAGACCGTGTACTGCGGCGAATGCCACCGCATGCGGGAGTCTGGGCAATGAAGCCGTTGCTCGCCGGCAAGTCGGTGCGTCGCGACAGATCGTCCGGGCGGAATCCCACAGGTCTCGCCATCGATCTGGGCAGTGCGCGTACCAGAGCGTGGACGCCCGGACACGGCCTCCTCGTCGACGTGCCGACCATGAGCGCCGGTACGGGGAAACGGCCGGTGCGCCGCGGGAAGATCGTCGACCGATCCGGAGCGGCCGCCCTGGTCGGTGAGCTGCTGAAGTCGCAGGTGGTCGCGGAACGGCGTCGTACGGTCGTGGCAACGATCCCACTCACCTCCGACGAGGTACATCGCGGTCACCTCCTCGCCGTACTCGATGCCCTCGGCCCCGAAACCATCCTGACGATCGACAGCGTCAAGGCGGCCGCGCTCGGCGCCGACGTCGACATGACCGAACCGCTGCTGGTCGTCGACCTCGGCGCTCAGCTGACCGAGGTCGCGCTGCTGGCCGGCGGCAACTTGTGCGGTGCGCGATGCCTGGAACTGGGAGTGCGCGACCCGATTTCTTCGACGCAGCTCGTCCAGGACATCGTGGAGTCAATGGTCCAGCTGATGGGTGACTGTGGTCCGCAAATGGTCGATGCTCTGGATCGAGGCGTCCTCCTGACCGGTGGCGGCGCGCTCCGCCCGCAAATCACGTACCAACTCTCGACCCAACTCGGCGCCACCGTCCAACCCGCCCCCGCACCCCACGCGGCAGCGGTCCGCGGTGCCGCACTCGCCCTCCAGGCAACCCACCGCCACCCCGGCGCCTTCTGATCCCACCCGATCGCCGTCAGGCATGGCGGGCGTTTGTCGGGGGTCGACCTCCGCGCTTTCGGCGAGGAGGCGATCCGGATCGCGACATCAGCGCCCGATGAAGTCCTGCACGATCGGCCCGAGGACCTCGGGCAGGGCGTCGTGCGGCTGCCCGGCCATGGTCAACCGACGGCCCTGTGGCAGCAGCTCTGCCACGGCCTGCGCGGTGTTCCGCCGCCAGGCCTGACTCTGACCGCCGTCGATCACCACCGCCGGCACGGTGATACCGCCGTCCCAGTGCGCCGGGATGCTGAAGTCGCCCATCAGCAGAACGTCGTAGACGAGGGTCGGCGCCAGCGCCTCGAGGTCCTTCCACAGGGGTGCGCTTCGCATCGGCGCGACCACCTCGGGAGGCATCTCGACTGCGGTGACGAGGAACAGCTCGGTCGCATCGCCGTACCGATCGTGAGCGATCAGCTGCCGTAGCCGGCCGGCGAGCTCGAGCGGCACCGGCCGCGTGCCGTCGATGATGAAGGGCGGCTCGATCAGGATCAGTCCGCTGATCGGCACGCCGGCCGCAGCCGCCTCGGCCGCGAGCACCGCACCCGAAGAGACGCCGAGTGCGTACGCCGTGCCGCCGACAAGCTCCACGACCGCGGCGAGATCCTCCAGCTCCCGCTCGACCGCCCACGGCTGCACGTCACCGCTCCCGCCGCGACGACGCCGGTCGTACGTCGCCACGGTGAACCGGCTCGCCAACCACTTGGCTAACGGGACGAACGCCCGCCGATCGTTCAGCGCCCCACCGACCAGCACGATCGCCGGACTGCCGGCGCCGTACACCTCGACGGCGATCGGCGTACCGTCCGCCGAGACGACAGTCTCCAACCGCCGTGTCGCCGAAGGCAACGGTTTGGCGGGCGGCTCCTCGCCGTACAGTCCGCCGAGGTAGGCGAACAGCTCGCTGTGCCCGTACAACCGCGGCTCGGTGTGCTGGGCAAGACGCTCGAAGTACTGTTCGTACCGTCTCCGGACCGACTCCCCCTCGCCCGCCTCCGCCAAACGCTGCTGGCAGAACGCACGTACCGTCTCGAGCAATCGGTAGCGCGATCCCGACGTCCCGTCCACGCGAACCACCAGCGACCGATCGACCAACCGGCTCAACAGCTCCGCAACTTCGGTCAGCGGTACGTCGTCTCCCGTGCACACCGCCTCCGCCGCGGCGAGCGTGCAACCGCCGGGATGCGGCGCGAGCCGACGCAGCACCGCCTGCTCGCGCTCGCTGAGCAGATCCCAGCTCCACTCGATCATCGCGGACACCGTCTGCTGCCGGCCCGGCACACCCCGCTGCCGATACCGATCGTCGAAACGCTCGGCCAGGTCCCGGACATCCATCGCACCCGCGCGGCCCGCGGCCAGCTCGAGCGCGAGCGGGAGCCCGTCGAGCCGCCGGCACAACGCAACCACCGCTTCCCTGTTGTCCGGGGTCAGCTCGAAGCGAGGATCAACAGCCCGGGCCCGGGTGACGAACAAGCGGAGCGAGGTGGGTTCGTCCAAGGGCGGAACCGCCAGGCGGTGCTCACCGGCGATCGCGAGCGCCTCCCGGCTCGTCGCGAGAATCCGCAGCTCCGGTGCATCGCGCAGAAGTTGGGCGACGACCGCGGCAGCGGCCTCGATCACGTGCTCACAGTTGTCGAGGACAAGCAGTCCCGGTGCGGGGTCGACCGCGGCCGCGACCTGGTCGGAGTCCAACGCGGCGAGCTCGACCAGCCGCGCGTCGGGCATCCGGCGCGCGGCCTCCAGGGCCAGGCTGGTCTTCCCGACCCCTCCCGGACCGGTCAGCGTCACCAGCCGCGCCGAGTCCAGCAAGCTGACCACCTCATCGACGTTCCGGCCGATCAACTCGGTCACAGCCGCAGGGAGATTCGAGTCCGAGCGTGCTCGAGGCGCCGGCTCCTCCGTGAGGATCGACTGGCGCAGCGCGACCAGCTCCGCACTCGGATCCAGCCCGAGCTCAACGCGGAGCCGGTCCCGCAGGTCGGCATAGCTCTCCAAGGCCTCAGCCTGCCGCCCTGTCTCGTGCAATGCCCGCATCTGTACGGCGCGCAGCCGCTGCCGCAACGGGTTGTGGGCAACGAGCTCGGCCAGCTCGGCCACCAGGTCCTCGTACTCGCCGAGCACCAGCCGAGTCTCGGCGTACGCCTCCTGCACCGCGAGCCGCTCCTCGTCGAGGCGGTCGACCGCCGCCCGCGCGAACGGGTCCGCCGCAACCTCGGCGTACGCCGGACCGCGCCACAACGTCAGCGCGTCGGCGAGCGTCGCCGCACGCATCCGGGCGCTACCGGTCTGCCGGGCCCGCGCGGCGAGAGCGCGGAACAGGCCGGAGTCGAGCGCCTCGGGGGCGACATCGATCAGGTAGCCGGGCGGACTCGTCCGGATCAGCTTCCGGGCGCCGGGCTCGGCCTCGTCGAGGGCGCGACGGAGTTGGGAGACGCGGGTCTGCAGGGTCGCGGTCGGGTTGACCGGGAGCTCGTCGCCCCACAGGTCGTCGATCAGCGTGGCCGCAGCGACCGGCCGACCGGTGTGCAGCAGCAGGTCGGCGAGCAACGCCCGTACCTTCCGGTCCGGGAACCGCACTGCCCGACCGTCGCCGGTCCACGCGGTGACCGTCCCGAGTACCCCGAAGCGCATAATCCCAAAGTATTTCCGAAGTGGTCCGCCGCAGGCTCTCTGGCATGCCAACGACTGCCACTCAATCGGAGAAATCCGCGCCGCCCCGGCTGCTGGCGGGCGCGCTCGCCGGTCCGCTGTACGTCGGGATCGGGACGGTCGAAGCGATCGTCCGCGACGGTTACGACATCCGCCGGCACTCGCTGAGCCTGCTGGCCAACGGAGCCGGCGGCTGGATCCACTCGACGATGATGGTCGTGACCGGCCTGCTCACCGTGGTCGGTGCGCTCGCGCTGCGGCGCGCCGGCGTCCGGTCGCGCTGGGCCTGGGGCGGCATCCTCGTCTACGGCGCCGGGGTCGCGGCAGCCGGTCTGATGCGGGCTGACCCGATGGACGGCTTCCCGATCGGTACGCCGCCAGGGCTCCCGGAGACAACGTCCTGGCACAGCCTCGGGCACATGCTCTCCGGGTTCATCGGCTTCGTGGGGCTGATCGTCGCCTGTTTCGTTCTCGCGCGCGCCTTCCGCCGGGAAGGCGACGGCCGGTGGTCGGCGTTCTCATTGGTCACCGGGATCGTGTATCTGCTCGGTCTCATCGGGATCGCGACCGGTGGCGGCACGAAGGTCTTCAATCTGGGCTTCACGGTCGCGGTCATCGTGGGCTGGGCCTGGTTGACCCTGTTGATGATCCACCTCCGCACGGAGGGGCTCCGATGACGTTCACCGCCGAACTGCTGTCGACCCGCAAGCACACCGCCGGCTTTGAGGGACGAGCGCGCTGATGCGGTTCATTGCCGTACTGCGGTCTGCGGAGGACTACGGCTTCCCGCCTCCAGTACTGGCCGAGCGGCTCGCGGGCCTCCATCAGGAGGCGGCTCGTTACGGCATTCTCCTCGACACTGCCGCACTCCTCCCGTCCACAACGGCGACTCGAGTCGTGGTCGATGGATCCGAGATGGCGATCAGGGAGGGACCTAGCGGCCAAATCGCACCTGTCGGCGCCTATGCCGTGTACGACGTGGCGATGCGGGAGGAGGTGGTGCACTGGACCAGGCGCGCGATGGACCTGCACCGCCGGAGCTGGCCGGGGTGGCGGGGCGAGGCCGAGATCCGGCAGATCGTCGGCCCGGCGGCTTGAACACAGACAGCCTCTCCGCAGTACGAGCGGCATCCGCAGCGGGAGGCCGCCTGCCGCCGCGGAACACAGACACACCTGGTGCGACCGGGCCGATCGACTGGATCGGGTCTTCGAAGCTTTTGTTCACTCTGAGATATCTGGGGCATTTCGTGGTCAATTCACCGAAGGTGAGTGCGGTTCTCCTCTCGCTGGGTCTGGCGGCGAGTCTTGTGGCCTGCTCCTCCGGCAACGAGCAGCCCGAGGCGGCCGCGGAAGACAGCCGAAGCCACGGGCAGAGCTCGCCGACGCTAGAGGCCGGTGACGACTTCTCCCAAGGGGGCATGGTCGTCACGGCGCAGTGCTCGCCGGGCGATAGCGGGGGTGGGCTCGTCACCGTCGACGGCTGGAATCCGCAGACCTTGCAGAAGATGGCGCACGCGGAGTTCCAGCTACCGGACACGGTGCTCACCAAGCCCGAGAAGGTTAGGCCGGGCACCGCTCTGGAAGGCCTCTGCGCGCCGGACAGCCGGATCTCCAGTGGCGACATTCTGGCCGTCAGATCACTGTTCGATCGGGACTTCACGAAGCTGGCTGTGGTTGTCCAGGATCCCGAGAGCATGGCGACGCACGTCGGCTATGTCGACCGCTCGAGCAAACTGACCGACCTGACCGGGCCGGAGGACTTCGGAAACACCCCGCACGAGGACAACGCCGCCATGGCCCCGGACGGGAACGCGGTGTGGTTCACCAGCGAGGTCGACGACACAGATCGGATCGCAAGCCGGGCGGTCACCGGAGACCACAAGACAGACGAGCAGCCGATCGAGAACGTCGGCGAGTCCCATCTGTTCGTCGTCGGAACACCGGCTACGGCTGTGGTGGGCGGCAGCGCTCGCCTCTCGCCAGACGGGAAACGTCTTCTGGCCGAGGGTAAGCTCCTGCAACTCCCGGCTGACCGTCGGGTCATCGGTCCTGAGATGATCGGCCAGGCACCGTCGGTGTCGTGCGGAGAATCCGGGAGTGCTGCGCCGATCCGCTGGATCGACAACGACACAGTGCTGTGTGATGGTCCTGGGGGGAGATTCTCGACGCTCGATGTCGCTCCGAATGCGAAGCCCAGCGCGCCGATACTGCCCGCCAACGATCACAACAACTATGTTCTGGGCATCTCGCCGGACGGGCAGCGGTTCGCGTTCCTGTCAGTGATGGAGTCCGAACGGCACTACTACGTTTCCGACCTCCAACCAGGCTCCGTACCCACGAAGATCGAGCCGCCCGCAGAGTTCTCGAAGATGATCGGCGCCCTCTTCGTCCTCGACTGGCGCTGAAATCGACCGCGGCCCCGTGCGGCGCAGTCGCCCCGTGAGCGCCGCTCGAGCCGGCAAAGCGCTCACAGTTCGGCCACCAGGCATGGTCCATGAAGTGACTACCGTCGGGACCATGGCTGAGGGGAGTGAGGAAGTGACCGTGGATCTTGCGCCTAGCGGACGTCGTTGATGAGGTCGACCTGGGGTTGACCCGTTTCGACGGACAGGGTCGATGTGAGGTTGGTTCACGCTACCTGTTCGTGGGTGGTGACGTGGGTTGTTTCGAAGGTGGCGGGGCTGAGGTAGCCGAGGGTGGAGTGGCGTCGGCGGGTGTTGTACCAGCCCTCGATGTAGTCGAAGATCGCGCTGGTGGCGGCTTTGCGGGTCGGCCAGGCGCGGCGGTGGATGAGCTCGGTCTTGATGGTGGCGAAGAAGGACTCGGCGACCGCGTTGTCCCAGCACTGGCCCTTGCGTCCGACGGAGAGTTGCACGCCGTAATCCCTTGCCAGGTTGGCGTATTGGGTCGAGGTGTACTGACAGCCGCGATCGGAGTGGAACACCACCCTGGGCGCTGGCCGGCGCCGGTTCACCGCGTCGGTGAGCGCGTCGGCGATCAGGTCGGTTCGCAGGTGGTCGGCAGTCGCCCAGCCGACCACCCGGCGGGAGGCGAGGTCGATGACGGTGGCCAGGTAGAGCCAGCCTTGCCAGGTGTGGATGTAGGTGATGTCGCCGCACCAGCGGGTGTCCAGCGTGGGAGGCCGGTCGGGGTCGATGGTGAAGTCACGCCCGACCAGATCCGGGCGGGCTGCCGCGGCCGGGTCGGCGATGGTGGTCTTCTTCCAATGGCGCGGCGCGCGGCCGTGCAGGTCGTTGAGTCGCATGAGCCGGGCGACCCGTTTGCGGGAACACCTCTCGCCTTGAGCGTGGAGTTCATGGTGGACCCGCGGGGAGCCGTAGGTCTGGCTGGATTCGCCGTGGATCTGGACGATCTTGGCGGTCAGTTCGGCGTCACGCCGGGCCCGGCGTGATCCGGGGTTGGCGCGGTCGGCGTAGTAGGCGGAACGGGAGACCTTCAGCAGTTCACACGCCCTGGCGACGTTGTGGTTGCCGGCCTTCTCCGCCTCGATGAACGGGTAGCAGTTCACCGGGTCTCCTTGATGCTCCTATGTCAAGCGGCTCACTGGTCAGGCCGCGATGGCCACCGGTGGCGTGGTTTTGGTGTCCTGTTGCTGGTCGGCGCGCAGGGCGGTG